>JBCBIS010000013.1:0-36567 GCA_038524325.1 Pseudomonadota bacterium | reverse complement strand
GAAAACCCTGAAGACCCATATGCCAATCTGAACATGGGCGTCGCCAATGCGAAGCTCGGTGACAAGGTGGCGGCGGCCCGTTACTATCGTGCCGCGATCCAGTATGGACAAGCGGCCGAGATCAAGACCACCGTCGCGGGCGGGGTGCAAGAACCGCGCTCGACCACAGTGGCGGCCCTGGCCGCCCGAAATCTCGAGATGCTGGGCGGTGTGTGAGGGAATGAGTGAGAAGGCCACCGGATCTGTGACCGGAGGCCGGGGACTGCTGAGGAGGCAGGCATGAGAGTTGTTAAACTGGCCGCTGCGGCGGCGCTGATCTTGGCCCCGCTGCAGGGGATCGCACAATCGACCTCGGGCGAGGATGATGACGACCAGGTGGGCGGCACCATTACCGAAGGCGGTGTGGCTGCCGAGGCTTTGCCGGTGATCGATGCTGGCTCGATCCCGGCCGGCGCCTATGTGGTTGGCGGGCTTGTCTTCGCCGCCGGAATTGCGATCGCAATCCTCGCCGCGGACGGCGACTCGGCGCGCAATCCGACCGGTGCGGTGAACACGACGGTCAACACCAACTGAGCCGCGGCGCCTGACGCCCTGCTCGGGTGTTGTCGGTGCCCGATCCACTGTGGGCTGGGCACAGCTGACCCGGCTCCACCACAGCGATAGGTGGAGCCTTTTTGCCAGCTTTGCGACCCGATTGACCACTGCAAAGCCTCGCCGCCCAAATGGTGCTGCTCGAGTTTGGAGCGCTGTGCTGACTGATCACGGCAGGCGTTTGGCCCGTCCCTTCAACCCGGCGCTATCGTGTCTTTCGCGTCAGCTTGGGCTGTAGGGGCGGATAATCTCAACCGTCAGAGGGGGCTGCTGCGGGCTGACCCACTGAGTTGTCTTCCAGATAAAGCCGGTCTCCGGGGCCACCCAATGCTGGTTCACCACTTGGCGGGCGCGGTTCGTGCAGGTCTCGGCGATGCGCACGACCTCAAAACGGCGCTCGACGATCTCAATCCGCTCGCGTGCCACCCGCTCGAAGATGCAGGTCAGCGAGATCGAGTACTCTTTTCCGTCCCGCAGCTTGTACTGATAGTTGCGATAGACCTGTCCCGGCCACTCGGCCAACGGAGTCGGCCGGGCCACCGGGTCATTGGCCGCATTGCGCACCCCGTTCAGATCGATGCCCAGGCCCAGCGTGCCGGTGATGGCGCCGCCCTGCATGACGATCCCGCGGCGGGTCGCGTCCATATAGGTGAGGTACCCGCCATTATCGGCCAGCGGCACGACGAAGGCGCGGGGGCTGTCCTCGACACTCAGCGCAATGGTGGCGAAGGGGATCTGATCGAGCTCGGCCCGAGTCAATTCGCGCGCCGGAGCGGCTTCTTCCGGTGCGTCGGCCAGGATGCCCGGTGCGATCTCGTCCAGCAGGAACCCGGCCACCAGTTCGGATGTGACCGTACCGTCATTCGAGCAGGCGGCCATCGCCAGCAGGGCCAGGGGAGCGAGGCGACGGATCATTCCCAGAAGCTCCCCCAATTCGCGCGCAGATGCTGCCGGTCGAAATCCTCGACAATCGGGTAGAGCCGGTTGGAGACGATCAGCCGCTGGCCACCATCGCGGGTCAGCGGGCGCAGCACGGTCGAGAACTCCGAGCGGCTCTCGAATGGCAGGGCCCAGTTCAGCGGGATGGTCAGGAACAGGCCCTTGTCGAAGCTGCCCTCGCCGAACTCGTTGAAGGGCACGTTGGTGAAAGTGGCGAAGCCGCCGAATTCCCACCCATTGGCAAAGCGCCGCTTGACTGTGAGGGTCGCGCCGAGATCGCGGGCAAGATAGCGGCCCGCATCGATCTGGGTCGAGATGCCGTACCAGGGCGTGTCCCAATAAAGCGACACATGGCCAGTCGCCACCTGATAATCCTGAAAGCTGAACAGCGTGTCGAAATCGCGCTGCTGCGTCCAGTTCACCTCGGCCCCGATGCCCCAGCTCTGATTGGCCGGTTTCCACAGCACTTCGGCCGATACCCCGCCGAACATCCGCTCAAGCAGGCCGACCGAGAAGCGGCCATAGATGTCGTCGTCCAGCTTGGTGATGTAATCGCCGGTGAGCCGGGTGATCGCCGGTTCTCCCTCGCGCAGATATTCGGCGAAGTCCGAGCGGACCCGGGGCAGGACCGAGTCGCTGTCGCGCTCGATATCGTCCAACTGTCCGATGATCCGCTGGCTGATATCGCCATTGATCGAAAGGCCGGGCAGAAACTCGATCCCGGCGGAGGCGACCACCGAGAGGTCAAACCGCGCCGGCTGGTCCGGGTCGAACAGGTTGACCGGCACGGCGGGGCTGATGCCCCAGGTGAACCGCGGATACTGCTCGGCCACGCCGGGGATTTCGCTGAGCCCGATCGGGCGCGCATCGGCCACCTCGGCAGCCAGCCAGGCGCGGCGCGCGGCATCGGGGCGGTTGACCTGGTCTTCCAGTTCCGAGCGCGTCAGGCTGACCGCGACCACCGGCAGCGAGCTTTCCACCACGATGATTTCAAACGTCTCGACCGAGGGCGGCATGGTCCGGCTCAGCGCCCGTGCGGTCCGTCCGATGGCGCGCGGGGTCGAGCGGAATTTTGTGTTCTCGATATAGACCTCGGCTCGGGTCGGGCTGAGATCGATGCCGAAAAGCCCCAACTCATCCGCATCCAACTCGGCCACCAGCGCCTCGACCACCTGCTGGCGCAGCGTCTCCTGCCCGTGCCAATCGGTCGGGTGCGAGGAATTGGCCACCTGCGTCAGGCGGATCGCCTGTTGCCCCGCCGGGCGCAGTGCCACCGTACAGAGAACGCGGCCCTGCGGGTGGCGGAATGTGACGGCATCGACAACGCCATATTCCGCGTCGATTGCGGTTGCGGCATTGGCCGGGCATTCGAACCCGGCGGAGGGGGCCACGGTCGCCTCGGCCCAGCGCACGCCGCCGAGCCGTTCCTCGACCGAGACATCGCTCAGCCCCGCCGCGGTGAAATCGGTGGTAACGGCAGTGCCGGTGAACAACTCCCGGACCTCGCCCAAGATCTCCGGGCTGCGGGCATTGGGCGGGGCGGGGCGTTCGATCAGCGGCTGCGGCGCAGCTTCGCCATCGGTCAGCGCCAGCGGCTTGAACGGGTTGGCCGACAGCGAGACGCGCACGCCAAACTCGCTGCCGTACATGTAGTAGGCGCCAACCTCGACCCCATCGAGCGGGCGATAGGACAGCCCCAGATTGATCGGAACTTCCACATCCACCGCTCCTGCGGCATCCTCGAAATCGTAATCGTCCGAGGCGTATTCCGCCGTGACCGTCAGTCCCTCGATCGGGGTGCGCCATTGGACACCGGCGAAGACGCCGACATTCGGGCCGGAGAAATACTCGCCGAAATTCACGTTGCCGCCGGTATTGCCCGCGCCCGTCCGATCGTTGAACCGATCCGAGAGTTCGGTCAGCGGGTTGTCGAACGCGCCAACGCTGGCAAATCGGCCCCAGCCAACGCCACCGGTCAGCTTCAGATCGCCATCGAGGAAGCTTTTGGTGGCGACGATATACTCGCCCGCGAAAATCCCGGTGCCGAGGAAATCCTGCAGACCGATGGCGATGGAGGGCCAGTTCCGGCTCTCTTCGACCAGTCGAACCTTGATGTCGAAGCTGCGGTCGAACAGCGTGTTCTGCCCGGGCACCGTACCGAGATCGCCCAGCGCCGAATAGCGGAAGGCGGCCTCAACCCCGGGCAGAATGGTGGCCGAGATCTGATTGCGCAGAAAGCCCGAGAAGAACGAGGTCGTCACCGTGATCTGCGCGTCGGGCTGCACCTCGGCCGAGGGCATCTCGATCAGACCAGTGATCCCGTAGTTATTGGTGGTGGGGCGCGGTGGAGCGATCTCGGCGTCTGGCTCCTCGGCCCGGATGTCCGACCCGAGACCGGTCGTGGCGAGGGCGAGTGCTGCGGCAAGAAAAATGGTCGCAGATTTGAGCCGTCGCCAGGTCGTGCCTTGGCGCGCGCTCCGCATATCGGCGCTTGGGTACCCACTCCCCCTCACCCGCAGTCCCCATGATATCGCGTCTTCCCCGGTCGCGGCGACCATACTTGGCCCTGACCACGATCACAATAGCCGGTTCCCACCCGGCACTCGGCACTCAAAGATGTTGATATTAACCAATTGTTAATAAACGAATAATTGACGAAGGGTTAATGCGCCCCTACCTTCCCAGCGCTGCTTGTCACCTGTGCAAATCGAGGAATGGATGATGAGCAACTTGCCGATACCGATCTCCGAGCAGATCTGGACGATGAAATACCGGCTGAAAACCGCTGATGGCGTGCCGCTCGAGCAGTCGGTCGAAGAAACTTGGTGGCGTGTCGCGCAGGCTCTGGCCGCACCGGAGGCGGAGCCCGAGCTTTGGGCGCGCCGGTTCCATGGGGCGTTGTCCGGCTACCGTTTCCTTCCGGCCGGTCGGGTGATGGCGGGGGCGGGGACCGATTGGAAAGTGTCGCTCTTCTCCTCCTTCGTGATGGGCACCATTCCCGACACGATGGAGGGTATCTGGCAGAGGCAGGCCGAAGCCGCGCTGACCATGCAGCAGGGTGGGGGCATCGGCCAGGATTTCTCGACCATCCGCCCCAAGGGGGCGACCGTGCATGGAGTGGGAGCAGGGGCGGTCGGCCCGCTGGTCTTCATGGACAGTTGGGACGCCATGTGCCGCACCATCGTCTCGGCGGGAAGCCGGCGCGGGGCGATGATGGCGACTCTGCGTTGCGATCATCCGGATATCGAGGCGTTCATCGCCGCAAAATCCGATCCGGCCCGGCTGCGCCAGTTCAATTTGAGTGTCTTGGTGACGGATGCGTTCATGGCGGCGGTCAAAGCCGCTCAGCCCTGGGATCTGGTCTATGGCGGCAAGGTCTGGAAGACGATCCCGGCGCGGGAGCTTTGGGCCCAGATCATGCGGGCGACCTATGACTATGCCGAGCCGGGCGTGATCTTCATCGACCGGATCAATCAGGCGAACAATCTGCGTTACGCCGAGACGATCTCGGCCACCAATCCTTGCGGCGAGCAGCCATTGCCGCCCAATGGCGCCTGCCTGCTGGGCGCGGTGAATCTGGCAGCGCTGGTGCGCCGACCGTTTTCGGAGGACGCTCAGATCGACGCGGGTGAACTCGACCGGCTGGTCTACCTGGCCGTGCGGATGATGGACAACGCGCTGGATGTCTCTGCGCTGCCATTGGCGGCGCAGCGGGCGGAAGTGGCGGCCAAGCGGCGGATCGGCCTTGGCATTACCGGGCTGGCCGATGCGCTGGTTATGCTGGGGCTGCGCTATGGATCGGCGGAGGCCGTTTGCCAGACCGGACGCTGGATGGAGGCCGTCCAGCAAGCGGCCTATCGCTGTTCGATCAACCTGGCGCGGGAGAAAGGCGCGTTCCCGGCCTTCGAGCGCGAGCCGCATCTCGAAGGCGAGCATGTCCGCGCCTTGCCGGCCGAACTGCGCGCGGGGATCGCGCGCTATGGGTTGCGCAACGCCGTCTTGATGTCGCTGGCGCCGACCGGGACGACTTCGCTGTTCGCGGGGAATATTTCCTCGGGCATCGAGCCGATCTTTGCCACCTCCTTTACCCGCAAAGTGCTTCAGCCCGACGGGTCGACATTGGAAGAGGAGGTTGTCGATCACGCGGTCCGGATCTGGCGCGAGCGTACCGGTCGCCGCGAGATGCCGCCCGGCCTCGTCACCGCGCAGGAGCTTGCTCCGCTGGAACACGTTAAAATGCAGGCAATGGCGCAGCGCTATACGGACGGGTCGATCTCGAAGACGATCAATTGCCCGGAGGACATCTCGTTCGAGGCGTTTGAAGAAGTCTATCACGCGGCATTCGATCAGGGCTGCAAGGGCTGTACGACCTATCGGCCCAATCCAGTCACGGGTTCCGTGCTCTCGGTCTCAGAGCCGGCGCAGGAGACCGAACATGCCGAGGCGGCCTGAACCCCGGGCCTGCCTGCCCGGGCAACCGTCGCGGTCCCGTGCCGGGCCCGCATCCGCCCGCCCGCCCAGCCATGCCCGGGCGGAGTCAGGTCAGGGATGGCAGGGAGGGTGGGCAGTCGTGGCCCCGTCAGGGGACACGCTGGTCCCACCCGCCCTGGCCCTCCCTGGCCTCGGCCTGTGTCGGTCCGATCAGAGTTTCTGCCGCTTGTTCTGTTTACCGGCCCGTCCGCATTTGATCTGGCAGGTCTGCAATCGCCCGGTCTTCCAAGCGTCAGAATACAAGCTTGCAAAAGGTTCGTCCGCCATGATGTCCGCCAGGGGACGGTTGCGGAGATTGAGCGAGCGAGGCGCAACGCCGTGCGCGGCGTAGAACCCTGCCTCCTCGACCGAGCCCGTCATCCAGCAGCAGGCGGAGACCTGCCCATGCGCAGAGATGTAGGGCGAGTTCCTACGTGCCGATTTGCAATCGATTTCCCCAGCGCCCTGCGAAGGATCGGGCGCTGGGCTCACAGGCCCCACGCGCTCCGCCCGGACATCAGCCCCGCTGCGTTTGGGCGCATGAAAAACGCCGGCCGATCCATCAGGCTTCTGAAACCGAAAAACACCGTCAGGCCCAAACCGGATCGAGTCGATCAGGGTAAAACCGGCAAACCCGAGGGCGCGGGAGCGGCGATGGGCTTCCTCCACTTGATGCTCATTATGTCCGAAGCGGATGTAGTGCCATTCGGCCTTCGCGCCTGTCGCAATGAAGGCCTGCGCGTTCTCGATGATTTTCGCGTAGTCTGTGCCGATCCGATAGAGGCCGTTGGTGTCCTCGAGACCGTCGATATGGAGTTCGAGCACGCTGTCACCGCCCGCCATCGCCGTGCCGAGCCGGGTCCACCACTCGGGCTTGCGCAGGCTGCCATTGGTCGCGATTGCCACGGCGACCCCCTTGGGCGTCAGATACTCGACAATCTCCAGCAACTCGCGCGCCGCCAGAGGATCCCCATAAGCGCCGCCGAAGATGATCTTCTCGGTCCTCGCGCAAAACGCGGGCGTGAAATGGGTTTTGAAATCCGCGAGGGTCAGTTCGACATTCTCGACGACCGGGTTGGGCTTGCAGTGATCCAGATGGTTTGTCCGTGGACACATCGGGCAACGGGCGTTGCACTTGTCGGTCAACTCGATGTGGAACGTGTAGGGCCGGTTGGGCGAAAACATCGCTCCGGTCGTCGAGATGGTAAGGACGTCTTCCATGTCGTTTACATGGCAGATCTCGGCAGAAAGAAAAGCCCGGTGACGGTCGGGCTGCTGAATTGTTACCTGGGCCATCATCCTCAAACTGGTCGAGAGACATCTGTTGGGCAGCTCAAAGGCTTTTGTCCCTTACATCTGCGGTGACCTATGCGGCGTTCCCTCCGTTCCGGAGGGAACATGATATACCCACATCGCCATCCTTCGGGATGGCGACGTGGCGCGGGTGCAGAGCGGTGACCTTGATCAAACAAATCCAATGTTCGTTCTGAGCGGCGCGCAAATTCTGGAAGAATTTGCAAAGGATGGCGTATGCCCGGCACGGGCATGCCGTTTCGGTCGCCTTTGCCGAGGGGCCGTCCTATATTGGGTGATCCACAACATCTGCGAATCACTTGTTGAAGAGGCACAGCATGTCCGCTTTCGCCGCGTCGATCGCCGAGCAGATCTGGGATATGAAATACCGGCTGAAGCAGGCCGACGGGACGCCCATTGACGCGGTCGTTGAGGACAGCTGGCGCCGAATTGCCCGATCGCTCGCAGCGGTCGAGGCGGAGCCGGCGGTATGGGAGCCGCGTTTCTACGCCGCCCTCGAAGGGTTCCGCTATCTCCCCGCCGGCCGTATCTTGGCTGGGGCCGGCACCGGGCGCTCGGTAACGCTGTTCAATTGCTTCGTCATGGGCACGATCGGCGACTCGATGGAGGGGATCTTCCAAGGCCTCAAGGAAGCCGCGCTCACCATGCAGCAGGGCGGTGGCATCGGCTATGATTTCTCCACCATCCGGCCCAAAGGCGCGCTGGTGCATGGCGTGGCGGCGGATGCGTCGGGCCCGCTCAGCTTCATGGATGTGTGGGATGCGATGTGCCGCACGATCATGTCCGCCGGGTCCCGCCGAGGGGCCATGATGGCGACCATGCGCTGCGATCACCCGGATATCGAAGACTTCATCGCGGCCAAACAGGACGCGGCCCGCCTGCGCATGTTCAATCTCAGCGTCCTGGTCACCGACCCCTTCATGGCGGCGGTCGACGCCGATGCGGATTGGGATCTGGTTTTCGACGGCCAGACCTATCGCACGCTGAAGGCCCGCGATCTGTGGGACAGGATCATGCGTGCGACCTATGACTATGCCGAGCCGGGGGTGATCTTCATCGACCGGATCAATGCCCAGAACAATCTTCACTATGCCGAGACCATCGCCGCCACCAATCCCTGTGGCGAGCAGCCGCTGCCCCCCTATGGCGCCTGTCTGCTCGGCTCGATCAACCTCGCGGCCCTGGTGCGCGAACCGTTCAAGGGGGGGCATATCGATGCGGCGGAGCTTTCCGATCTCGTTGCCACCGCTGTGCGGATGATGGACAATGTGGTCGATGCAAGCCGCTTTCCCCTGCCCGAGCAGGCAGCCGAGGCGCAGGCCAAGCGGCGCATTGGCCTCGGCGTCACCGGGCTGGCGGATGCGCTGGCGATGTGTGCGCTGCGCTATGGCTCGGACGCGGCCGTGGCGCAGACGGGGCAGTGGATGGCCCTGGTCGAGCAGGCGGCCTATCGCGCCTCGGTCGAGTTGGCGCGCGAGAAAGGCGCCTTTCCGCTCTTCGACGGTGAAGACTATCTGCGCGGCCATGTCATCCAACGCCTGCCGGAGGACATCCGCGAGGGCATCGCCGAGCATGGCATTCGCAACGCGCTCCTGACCTCGATCGCGCCGACGGGGACGATTTCGCTGCTCGCGGGCAATGTCTCCAGCGGGATCGAGCCGGTGTTTGCGCATTCCTACACCCGCAAGGTCCTGCAAAAGGATGGCTCCCGCACCGAGGAGGAGGTGGTGGATTACGCCGTCGCCAAGTACCGCGAGATCCATGGCGCTGAGGCGGACCTGCCGGATTACTTCGTCTCGGCCCAGACCCTCGCGCCGCTCGACCATGTGAAGATGCAGGCCGTGGCGCAGCGCCATGTGGACAGCTCGATCTCCAAGACCATCAATGTCCCAGCCGATATCAGCTTCGAGGCGTTCAAGACCGTTTATGCCGAGGCCTACAAACAGGGGTGCAAGGGCTGCACCACCTATCGCCCGAATGATGTGACCGGCAGCGTGCTGAGCGTCTCGAGCGAGCCGGCCGAGGTCCCGGGTCAAGCCCGGGACGGCGCGCAGCCCCGGCCCGATGCCGACGGCGATGTGGTCTATATCGCGGAACCGTTGGAGCGGCCCGAGGCGCTGGCGGGCCAGACCTACAAGCTCAAATGGCCCGACAGCCCCCATGCGATCTATGTCACCATGAACGACACCATCGTGGGCGGACGCAGACGGCCTTTCGAGATCTTCATCAACTCCAAGAACATGGAGCATTATGCCTGGACGGTCGCCCTGACCCGGATGATCTCGGCGGTGTTCCGCCGCGGCGGCGATGTCAGCTTTGTGGTCGAGGAGCTCAAGGCCGTTTTCGACCCGCGCGGTGGCGCCTGGATGAAGGGGAAATACGTGCCGTCGATACTGGCGGCCATCGGCGGGGTGATCGAGCGTCACTTGGTCGAGATTGGCTTTATCGAGGGCGAGGGCATGGGCCTACCCTCAGACCCCGCCGCCGAGGCTATCGCCGTGGGCGGTACCGCACCCGCCACCTGCCCAAATTGCGGAAGCTTCAATCTCGAGCTGAAGGAGGGTTGTGAGACCTGCCGCGACTGCGGCCACTCGAAATGCGGGTGAGCGGCGCGAGCGGTTTTGTGAGCGCCCCCGACTTCTGTTAGGCTTGCAGCAATCCCGATAGGGTGTATTTTGCCGGCATGATCTTGGGACATGGCCGATGAGCGACGGTTTTTCGATGGAAGGCCTCAGCGCCCTGACATTGCGCAGCCTGCGCTGGATCGCGGCTGCCGCGGTCTCGGCGGCTGTGGTCGTTGTCGCGGGCATGTGGGTGGTCACCCAGCAGCAAACCAGCCAGACCAATGCCCGCATCACCGATCTGAGCGCGGCTGTGAACACGCGGATCGACGATCGCACTGGCGAATTGCAACGGCTGGTGGATGATCGTTCGGCCAATCTGAGAGACCATATCGATCAGCGCATCGAAGCGCTTGCCGAGCAGAATTCTCGATTGGCAGAGCAGGTGACGGCACTTTCCGACACGCTCGCCGCCTTCAACGCCCGCTATCAGGCCGATGCGGTGGAAACGGCGCGGTTCCGGACCGATGTGCTCGCGGGTCTTGCGACCCTCAAGGGGCAACCGAAACCGGGCGCCTGGCCGGTGCCGCCGATGGCCTCTCCCTCGATCATTGAGGTCAGCGCCGCGGCAGAGGCCGGGCAGGGGCAGGGCCGCATGGTCGGGTTCAAGGTCTCGGTGATGGGGATCAGGCCGAACAAGCCGGGCACGACCGATTTCCTGGCCGACGAGGCGGTCGCAACCGAAGTGGCGCGCTATCTCGACGGGCTTGACGTGGCCGAGATCGACGGGACCGTTCGCCCGGGCCGGACCGCCCGGTTTAACCGCACCGGCGATTTTGTCTTCTGCCTCTATGCTGATACCGACCAGCCGCGCTGCTACCGCTATGAGAATGGTGACCTGGCTGCTGCGGTGGCTGAGCCACCTGTCTCGCCAGCGGCAGAGACGGACCGCCTGCGCACCCTGCTCTGGTACGCCGCGACCCGTGCCCGGACCGGGCGCGTGCCGGACTATCTGGAACGTTCGGTGATCGAGCCACGCCCGATCGAAGCCGGCTGTGCCCAGCCCTCCACCGGCATTGGCCGCGCCGGTATCAGCGTCGCGTTTGGCTGCGAGTGATCCTGCCCCCTCTTCCAGCGGCATTCAGGTACGGAGTGTGATGTGACCGAAGCCTCTCCCCGCACCCAGGCGGCCACGAAAGAAGTCTTCGAGCTGGAGGAAACCGTCTCCGGCTGGGATGAGGATTTCTATCAGCCGATTGCCGAGCGCTACTATGACCGCGCCGTCCCCGATATGCTCACTGCCATGGGGGCGGGCCCCGCCGCGCGGGTGCTCGATGCCGGGTGCGGGCCGGGGGTGCATTCGATCCGCGCCGCCCGCCATGGCTGCGAAGTCGTGGGGATCGACCGCTCCGAGACTATGCTGACCCATGCGCGCGCGCGGGCCGTCAAGGCCGGGATGGCCGATCGGATCACTTTCCAGCCCGATGATCTGACCGATCTGCAAATCACCGAGCATTTCGACCATGTCTTCTCCTGGGGTGTGGTGATCCATATTCCCAACACCGACGCGGCGCTCGATCAATTGGCCGGCGCGGTGGCGCCCGGGGGACATCTCGCGCTTCATGTTCTCAACGCCCGGTCGCTGGATTTCCGGATCGAGAAATTGGCCCGCCGCCTCACTGGCAAATGGTTCCCGCGTGCCGAGGAGACCGATCTCGGCTTCGGCGTCTGGTACGAGCGGGATGGCGAAACCCTCTGGGTCCTGCGCTTCGACGCCGCGAAACTGGCCGCGGCGATGGAACGGCGCGGGCTCGAACGGGTCAGCCTGCGCGGCGCCGAATTCACCGAGTTCCAATGGCGCCTCTCCGGCTGGATCCGTCGCCTGCTGCTGCGCTTCAACAGCTTCGCCTATGGCGCCCGGCTGACCCCTGGCCTGTCCTGCACACAGATCCATATCTTTCGCAAACGCGCCTGATGCGCGGCTTTGCCGAACTCTTCGACCTCGCTGCCGGCCGCAAGGGCGGGGCCGAGGCGTTCGAAGCCTCGATGCCCCAGCTCAAATCGGCCGAGGACCTGATCACGATTCCGGACGACCGCTGGCTCGCCACTTTTTCCCGCGGCATCTTCTAGACCGGGCTCAACTGGAAGGTGGTCGAGGACAAATGGCCCGGCATTGAGGAGGCGCTTTGGAGGTTCTCTCCGCGCCGCTGCGCCTTCATGTCGGACGAGGATCTAGATGCGCTCCTCAAGGACAGCCGGGTGATCCGGCATGCGCAGAAACTCCTGGCCGTTCGCGACAATGCGATCTTCTTTCAAGATCTCAAACAAGAACATGGCAGCGCCGCTCGCTTCTTCGCCGAATGGCCGGATCGCGATTTCGCTGGCCTCCTCACCCTGATGAGGAAACGCGGCGCCCGGCTCGGCGGAACCACGGCGATGTATGGGTTGCGGTTCATGGGGCGCGACGGCTAGGTCCTCAGCAGCGATGTGACGAAGGCCCTGATCCGGGAAGGGTTGGTCGACAAGACGCCGACCAGCCAGCGCGACCTGGCCGCTGTGCAGGCCGCCTTCAACCACTGGGCTGACGAGAGTGACCGTCCCCTGGCCCATATCTCGCGCACCCTGGCTTGCAGCGTGAACTGACCGATGGGTTTGGGGCGGCCGTTCGAAGACAGCGCGCCAACGCCGGATGCGGGCGCCACGAGCGTTTTCGGAGAAAACGTGCAACACAAGTTATGTGAGCGCTTGCGCGAACGCCGATTGGGTCCGGTCAATGCCGTGCGGATTTTTTCCCTTTCGCGCAAAGTGTCTTCAAAATGATGTGGTTTCCACCCATATAACTACCAGATCGGCGCGTGCCGGTCCTGTCATTCGAAAGGAGACCCATGGATTTCAGCATGCTCGACGGGCTGCCCATCGCCCTCATCCTCTTCGTTATCTTCGTCGTCATCATCGTCAGCCGCGCCGTCCGCACCATTCCGCAGGGCGAGAACTGGACTGTCGAGCGCTTTGGCAAATACACCCAGACGCTCCGCCCCGGCCTGCGCTTTCTGATTCCGCTGATCGACCAGATCGGCAACCGTGTGAACATGATGGAGACCGTTCTGGACATCGACAGCCAGGAGGTGATCACCCGCGACAATGCGCCGGTCCGCGCCGATGCGGTGGCCTTCTACCAGGTGATCGATGCGGCCCAGGCCAGCTATGAGGTGCGGGATCTGCAACGCGCGCTGCAAAACCTCTCGATGACCAATATCCGGAGCGTGATCGGCGCAATGGATCTCGACGACGTGCTGTCGAACCGCGATGCCATCAACACAAAGCTCCTCGGCATCATCGACCAGGCCGCCACGCCCTGGGGCGTCAAGGTCACCCGGGTCGAGATCAAGGATCTGCAACCGCCGATGGACATCACCGAAGCCATGGGCCGGCAAATGAAGGCCGAGCGCGAGAAACGGGCCGAGATCCTGCAGGCCGAAGGCGAGAAACAGGCCGCGATCCTCAAGGCCGAAGGTGTGCGCGAAAGCCAGATCCGCGAAGCTGAGGGCCGCAAGGAAGCCGCTTTCCTCGACGCCGAAGCCCGCGAGCGTGAGGCCGAGGCCGAAGCCAAGGCGACTGCCATGGTCTCGACCGCCGTCGCCGAGGGCAATGTGCAGGCGCTCAACTACTTCGTCGCTCAGGGCTATACCCAGGCCATCTCGGATATCGCCGCCAGCCCCAACTCGAAGACCGTTTTCTTGCCGATGGATGCGGCGGGACTTGCGGGTGCCGTGGGCGGCATTGCCGAATTGACCAAAGACCTCAAGAAGGGCTGACCCGATGGGCGTGCTTTTTGGTTTTCTCGATGGCGCCTCGCCCTGGTGGTGGGTTGCGTTGGCCCTGACACTCGGCGCGTTCGAGTTGATGACCTTCAGCTATTTCCTCCTCTGGCTGGCGCTGGCGGCGCTCGCCACCGGAGGGGCGCTCTGGCTCGGGCCAGAGATGAGTGGCATGCTGCAGGTGGCGCTGTTCGCCTTTCTGTCGATGGCGCTGACCGCGATCGGCTATGTCTTCGTCAAGCGTCGCGCGCCGGAAGAGGTGGAGACGGGCCTGAACAACCGTACCGCGGCTCTGATCGGGCGCAAGGCGGTGGTGGCGGGCCCGTTCGAGGCCGATACAGGCCCGGTCGAGGTCGATGGCATCCGCTGGCGCGGACGGCTGGCAAGCGGTCCGACGCCCGAGATCGGTGATGTCCTGGAGATCACCGGGGCCGATGGCATGCTGCTGCATCTCTCCCGGGTCGCGTGACGGGCAATCTGGGAAGTGCCAAACGGCGTTCGCCCGTGCCGGGCTCACACAGGATGCCTGGCCGTTTCGTTCCGAAACGGCGCAGCGCAGTTGCCGGCGTTGTGGACTGTTCTGCGGCCAGCGCGGGGCGCAGCCGAGGACGGTCCTTGCGCCTAATCCTGCGGAGGAGTGCTCTTCAACGCCTCGGCCAGCGCGGCGATTTCGGGCTCCTCGATGCCGAGTTCTGCAAGATGCGCGACGGTGTTGTCGAAATATTCCCGGCACAGGCCCATCGGGCCGGCGGCGCTGCGGATCCGGTGGATCTGGTCCTCGAGGGCGAGATCGCCGGCATATTGCGGATGGGTCCGGTCGAGCACATAGCAGATGGCGTCGAACCGCGCGCCTTGGCCCGGGCCATCACAGATCAGAGTAACCGGCGTCGAGATCTCGAAATAGCTGCGGGTGACCAGTTCCCGCTCGGCCAGATAGGCGCGGGTTTCGTCGGCCATGGCGGGCGAGATCCGGAAGGCGGCGCCAAGGCAGCTCTGCCCCGGGGCCCAGTCGAGGCCGAGCAGGAGCCCCGGTTCCTCTGGCGAGCCGCGATACCGTGTGGAGGAGAGCGCGAAGCGGCGGCGGTAGCCGTCGAGCCGGGCGAGCCGACGCTCGACAAACTCAAAGCCCGGTTTCCACATCAGAGAGCCGTATCCGAAGACCCAGAACCCCTGTTCGGCGGCATCGGATGCGGACATGTTTGAAAGCTCCCGGTCGGAAGTTGCGCTGCGCTGCGCTGTGCTGAAACCGGTATAAGGCGCTGACGGAGCCGAGGTCAAAGGGGATGGGCGCGGGATGAGACGGTTCGTGCAGATGCTGGGCGCAGGGCTGGTTCTGGCGGGGCTTTGCCTATCGCTCTGGTGGGGTCTGCTGGCCCAGGGGCAGGAGGCGGCAATGGCGGCCTGGTTCGCTGACCGGCGCGGCGATGGCTGGCAGGCTGAGCATGGTGAGATCAGCGTCGCGGGGTTTCCGCTGCGGCTCGACCGGCGGATCGAGGCGATTGCGCTGGCCGATCCCGAGGCGGGGTGGTCCTGGCAGTTGCCCGAAGTGGCGGTCAGCGGGCATGCGCTGGCGCCGACGGAGATCGCCATCGCTCTGCCTGCGCAGCATCGGCTGGCCGTGCCGGGCGAGCGGGTCGAGATTGCCCATGAGGCATTGACGGCGTCGCTGGCACTGGCACCGGGAGGCGCGCTGACCTTGCGCGAGGCAATGTTGCGGGGCAGGAAGCTGCGGCTTTCGGCCCAGTCGGGTTGGGTGGCCGATGCCGTCTCGCTTCAGGCCGATATCGTGCAGCGCCCGCCCGAGGCGGGGCCGGAGAACAGCTATAACCTCCGCATCGAGGCGGTGGAGATGGCAATCCCGAAACCGGTGCTGGCGGCGATCGACCCGACCGGATTGCTGGAGGCCGTGGTCAATCGCGCCTTGTTCGAGGGGCATGCGGCCTTCTCCGACCCTCTGGATCGCTTTGCTTTGGAGGACGGGCGACTGGCCCTGGCGCAGGCCTCGATCCGGGTGGCCCGGCTGGATTGGGGGGAGGTCGCGGTCGAAGCGCGGGGCAGTTTCTTGGTGGACCCGGCGGGGTATCCCGAAGGCAAGATCAAGCTGAAGCTTAGGAACTGGCGCCGGATGCTGGCGGTTGCGCGCGAGTCGGAGCGGGTTCCGGGCGAGGTGGTCGATGCGGTCGAACAGGCGCTGGGGTTTGTCGCGCTGCTGGCCGGTGGGGACGCGGAGCTGGATGTGCCGCTGGATATGGCGGGCGGCAAATTGCGGATCGGACCGGTGACGGTGGCGGATTTGCCCCGTGTCGGTCTTGAACGTCGCTGAAGCGGTTCTCCGGGATACGGGCACGGATTGCGCCTTTGAGCCGGTCCCGTCCTGACCGCGCCCGAGGGCCCCCGCCCCCCCCCCCCCCCCCGGTGCGCGGCAGCTCGGGCGCGGTCAGGACGGGACCGGCCGGCGGGCAGTGTTTGCTCTCCGGAGGAATGCTGACGTGAAGAGGCCGCCGGGGTCTTTCGCCTGCAGGCGAGGATATGCCCCGCCGGAGCGGTGGATCACCGGCAATAGGGGCGGCCGCCGCGTTGGGCGGTGTCGAAGTGGAAATGGTTGCGGTGCAGTTTGTCCGAGTTTGGGCCGAGCACGGTGTGAAACAGGCCGCAGGCTTTGCCATGGATGTCGGACAGGAAGCGCCCCGCGCCGCCTTTGTTCCAGTCCTTGAGGACGGTCAGCCGGCGCCCATCGCTCAGCGTCACGCCGCCGATATCGATCGCGCGGCCTTTGCCATGTTCCGAGATCCGCGCGCCGGGGACATGGTTGCGGGTGCGGCAGACATAGGAGCCCATGACCCAGATCTCGCGAATCCCTTGGCCCAGCTCCCTGCGCGCGGCGGGCTGAGCCACGCCCGTCAACCAATCGGCGACCCTGCGGGCGGTCGGGCAGTTCAGGGTCGCAGGGGTGGAGAGTTTGACGCCGGCAATCTCGCGGATCTTGACCGGGTTGAGGATGCCGCAGGGCCGGTCAGGGGCGACGATATCGCCGCGTGGCGCGCCGACCAGCCTGGGATCTCGGCAGACCACGCCAGTGGCGGAGCCGGAGACGGGGCGTGTCCGAGGAACATCCGCGGGCCTGGGGTTTCGCGCCTTGCTCGGTGGCTGAGGAGCGGCGGGAGGGGCATAGGCGTTGAGCTCAACCGGTGCAGTTTCAGCGCCGCTGAAGCTTGGAGAAATGGATGCGGTCTCTTCCGATGGGCGAGTGGGGGCCATGGCGGAGACAGATGGGATGATGGTTTTGCGCTCGGGTGCTGCGGAGCGTGGCAAAGGCTTTGGGGCTTTACTGGGCAGAGAGGGGGGCGCTGTCACGGCAGGGGGCGCTGGTCTCGGCACCGGTTCGGGGCTTGCCTTCATGCTCGCCGGTAGGAGCGTCGTGGCCACGCCCATCGCCATCGCGGCCCACCAGCGACGGCCGGGCCGCTGGGAGGCGCGGGCGGTGCTCATGCAGCCGATCCTTCGCCCGCGTCTTCCGGTTTGCGGATCCGCCCGAAATCGGGATCCGAGGTGTCCTGGCCTGCCTCGATAATGCTGCGGCGGATTGCCCGTGTGCGGGTGAAGTAGTCGTGCAGATAGGCCCCGTCGCCGGCGCGGATCGCGGCCTGGACCTGCATCAACTCCTCGGTGAAGCGGCCGAGCACGTCCAAGGTTGCCTCGCGATTGTTCAGAAACACATCCCGCCACATCGTCGGGTCCGAGGCGGCTATACGCGTGAAATCCCGGAATCCGGCGGCGGAGAACTCGACCACCTCGCGATCGGTCACCCGGCGCATGTTATCGGCCACGCCGACCATTGTGTAGGCGATGGCGTGGGGCACGTGGGAGGTCACCGCGCAGACCAGATCGTGATGCTCGGGCGACATGCGCGTGGTTCGGGCGCCCAGGCCGCGCCAGAACGTATCCAGCCGGTCTGCAGGGGCGCCGTCCTCCAGCGGGGTCAGGATCACCCAGCGGTCGTCGAACAATTCGGCAAAGCCCGCCTCGGGGCCGGAATGCTCGGTTCCCGCCATCGGATGCGCCGGCACGAAATGAACATGCCCCGGCAGATGCGGGGCGGTGGCGGCGATCAGGTCCTGCTTGACCGAGCCGACATCGGAGATGACCGCGCCCGCAGCCAGATGCGGGGCGATGCTGGCGGCGACCGGACCGCACGCGCCGACCGGGACGCAGAGGATGACCAGATCGGCACCCGCGACTGCCTCCTCGGCAGTTTCGCAGACTTCGCAGAACCCCACCCGGGCGGCGATCGCCCGGGTTTCGGCCGAGCGGGCATGGCCGGTGATCCGCACGTCTTCGCCCCGGCGGCGGATGGCATGCGCGATGGAGGAGCCGATCAGGCCGAGCCCGATCAGCGCAACATGCGAGAAGCTCATCCCGCCTGACCCGCCGCCCGCGCCCCGCTTTGCTGCCAATCGGCGATGCTGGCGACCACGGCGTGGCAGCCATCGGCGTCGCCGACCGTGATGCGCAGATGCTGCGGCAGGCCATAGCCGGCCATGCCGCGCACCAGCACGCCTTGCGATGCCATATGCGCCTCGCAGGCCCCAGCGTCTGGACCGATATGCGCCAACAGGAAATTGGCATGGCTGGGGGTGGAGGGAATGCCGATCCGGCTGAGTTCCTCGGCCAGCCAGCCGCGCCATTTGGCGTTCTCGGCCAGACAATGCGCCACCCAATCCTGGTCGCGCACCGCGGCCTCTCCCGCTGCCAGCGCGCCCGCGGTCACGTTGAACGGGCCGCGAATGCGGTTGATCACATCGACCACATGGGCGGGGCCGTAGCCCCAGCCGAGCCGCAGCGCGCCCAGACCGTGGATTTTCGAGAAGGTGCGGGTCATCACCACATTGTCCCGCTCTTCAACCAGGGCGGCACCGCCGTCATAGCCCGTCAGATACTCGGCATAGGCGCCGTCGATCACCAGCATGGCGCGCGGCGGCAGGGCATCGGCCAGGCGGGTCAGCGCCTCGATCCCCACCATCGTCCCCGTCGGGCTGTTCGGATCGGCGACAAAGACCAGCCGCGTACAGTCGGTGAGCGCGGCGATCATGGCGTCGATGTCGGTGTGGAGCTGGCTCTCGGGTGCGCTGACCGGCGTGGCCCCGGCGCCGAGGGCGTAGAGCTTGTACATCAAGAAGCCATGGGCCGAGTGCAGCACCTCGTCGCCCGGGCCCGCATAGGCCTTGCAGAGCATGCAGATGATCTCGTCGGACCCGGCACCGCAGACGATCCGCGCCGGGTCGAGGTCATAGACCTCGCCGATCGCCGCGCGCAGGGCCGTGTGCCCGCCGTCTGGATAGAGATGCAGATGCGCTCCGACGGCGCGATAGGCATCGATCGCCGCCGGGCTAGGCCCCAGCGGGTTTTCGTTGGAGGAAAGTTTGAAGACCCGCCCATCATGGGCAGCCTTGCTGGCGCCGGCCTGATAGGGGGCGATCTCGAGGATCCCCTGGCGCGGCTTTAGGGTGGGATGCGCTGTCATGGCCTACCGTTCTCTCTCGCAGGGGCCCCGTCTACACAATCGGGCCCGGCTTGAGAAGGGAGCAGACCGGCTCAGCCCTTGGTGATGAAGATCAACCCACAAAAGGCCAGCACGGTACCTACGAGACCCGCAATGATCAGCGCCGGATAGCCGAACACATAGAAGGCCCCCGCAACGCCTGCGATCACGCCAAGCAGGGCGGCGATGATGATCCAATCGCTGCCGCCCTCTGCAGTCGCAGCGGCCGGTGTGGCATCGATCAGCGGCTCGGCCTCGGCCGTCACGGCATCGATGTCTTTCATAGCGGGACCTCCATATTGCATCTGCGAGATAGATAATGGCGCCGGCGGCTGAAACAGCGGGTTAAACCCGGGCACAATGTCGCTGTTTGTGCGGTTTTGCGGTGGTAAGGCGGTGGAGCGCGAAAAAAAGGTGTTCGTCCGGCATTGTGACTGGCCGTGCTCGCACGCGTGCAGCGACCTCAGTCCTCGGTCCGTCCCCGCGCTGCGCCGCGCCCTGTTGCCGGTTTGGGCACTGGCGCGGGGGCCAGCCCCTCCAGCACGCGCAGGGGTGTGCGGGCGGCGACTTTCGAGCCGGATTGCGGCGCGATGTAGACGAGCTTTGTCACCTCGACCAAGGCCACCCCGGCGAGGCGCTGGGCGTCCAACTTCTGCCCCATCCGCTCCAGCGTCGGGGCCAGACGCAGCCAGAACCGCTTGTGCGAGGGTGGGAGGTAGAGCGCGCCCTCGTGCCGGTCTGCGCTGAAATTATGGCTCGACAGCGTGGCCTCGAGCTGGCCGACGGAGTAGGGCCGGCCATAGCCGAAGGGCGTCGCGTCGCGGCGTGCCCAGAGCCCGGTGCGCGTCGGCACCAGGAAGATCGCCTTGCCGCCGGGGGCCAGCACCCGCCAGATCTCGGAGAGCAATGCCTGGGGTTTCTCGCAGGTCTCCAGCCCATGGGCGACGATCAGACGGTCGATCGACCCGGTCGGCAGGGGCCAGAGCGTCTCCTCGACCAGGGCCGAGACATTCGGCCCCTCGCCCGGCCAGGGGCATACGCCCTGCTGCGCCGGCATCAGGCAGAGGACACGCGCGGCTTTCTCCTTGAACGGGCGCAGGAACGGGGCTGCGAAGCCAAAACCTGCGACCGTGTAGCCGCTCACATTCGGCCACATGCTTTGCAGCCGCTCGCGCAGCACCCGCTGCGCCATGCGTCCGAGCCGGGTGGTGTAGTAGAACTTGCGGAGCTCGATCACATCGAGATGCATTTCCTGGCGACCTCCCTTAGGATAGCGCACCATACGAGATAAGGAGGAGTCGCGCCATGGCGAACCCAGACAGTGTCGAGATTGTCGTCCTACCGGCCCGGTCGGACAATTACGCCTATCTGCTCCGCGATGTCGCGACCGGCCTGGTGGCCAGTATCGACGCCCCGGAGGCCGCCCCGATCGAGGCGGCGCTGCATGACCGGGGGTGGAGCCTGGATCAGATCTGGCTAACGCATCACCACGGCGATCACGTTGAAGGTGTCCAGCCGCTGCGCGACCGTTTTGCCGCGAAGGTGGTGGGACATGCCAAGGACGCCGCGCGCCTGCCGCAGTTGGATATGACCGTCGGCGAAGGAGACACGGTCCGGCTGGGCGAGAGCACGGCGCGGGTTCTGGACGTCTCGGGCCATACGATCGGTCATATCGCCTATGTGCTGGACGACGCGCTGGCGGCCTTTACCGCCGACAGTCTGATGGCCCTGGGCTGCGGCCGCGTCTTCGAGGGAACCCATGCGATGATGTGGGAGAGCCTGAGCAAGCTCACCGCTCTATCGCCCGAGACGCGGATCTATTCGGGCCATAACTATGGCCAGGCCAATGGCCGTTTCGCGCAGTCGATCGAGCCGGGCAACGACGCTCTGGCAGATCGGATCGCGGGCATCGCCGCAGCCGACGCAGCCGGTACGCCCATCGTTCCCGTCAGCCTGGCCGAGGAACTGGAGACCAACCCGTTCCTGCGCGCCACCGATCCGGGGGTAAAGGCATCGCTGGGCCTGACCGGCGCCGATGACGCCGCGACCTTTGCCGAAATCCGTCGTCGCAAGGACGCATTTTAAGCGCGCGAACTGGACGCAATCTGTCTCAAATTCGAACAGTTTATCGCTTGCTCCAGGCTGCGATGTAGCAGAACAGTCACCGAAAACACGGTTAATGGGCGAGTTTGCGCATGGTAAACTCGCGACGATTTGATTCCTAAGTGCGAGAGGCGTGGTTATGGCTGACTTGGTAAACGGCGATGGCGTTCTCATTGGAGATGTCTTCACCCTGACGGGGACAGGAGACCCCGATACCTTCACCATTAGCGGGAATTTCGTCGCGAGCGGTGGAGGTGTCTCGGGCCTGATCGACGGGCTCGGCGGCGACGACACGCTGTTCCTCGGCGTGACCAACCTGTCGAATACCACGGTCACCTCGATCGAATTCACCGAGTTCACGTCGACTTTCGGAAACACGGTCGATGCGGGGCAAATCGGCAATCTGGGCGCGATCAGCTTCAGCGGCTCGGCTGCCGGCAACCGCGTGACGCTCAGCATGTCGAACCCCAGCGGCGCGACGGCCGATTTCTCTGGCTTGACGCTTGAGGACGGAGAAGAGCTGGAGGTCTCCGCCAACAGCCTGTCAAGCGGTCAGACCCTGACGGTTGATTTTTCGGGCGGCACGTTCAACGGCACTGGGTTCATCGACTATAACGGCAATAACGGCAATGAGACGGTGCTGGGTGGTTCGGCCCGCGACCTGATCTCAGGCGCCGGTGGCGACGACTCGCTGGCCGGCGGCGGCGGTGACGACCTGCTTGATGGTGGCTCCGGCACCAACACGCTCCGCGGCCAGGCGGGTGACGATACCCTGGTTCTGAATTCGGTCGCGACGGGTCTCCTCGATGGCGGCGCCGATGCCGACACGATCGACATCAACACCAATTTCCAGAACGGGTCGATTCAGGGCGGGCTGGGAACCGATCAGTTGCAGCTGTCCGCAACCAATCTCTCGGGCACGACAATCGGCGGGATCGAAGAGACGATCTTCGATAGCAGCAGCGCGAAGACAATTGATGCGGCCGAGATTGTCAATCTGGGGACCACGACGTTCTCGGGCATCACCGGCGTGTCGGTCAGCCTGTCGAACGGAAATGGACAAACCGCGGATTTCAGCGGCCTATCCTTGGCGGATGGAGAGGAACTGACCGTCAGCGCGACCGGCATTTCGACCGGCGCGACCCTGACGGTCGACTTCTCCGGCGGAACCTTTGCCGGGTCGAGCTTTATCGATTTCAACGGCAGCAACGCCGATGAGACGGTGATCGGCGGTTCGGGCGCAGACGAGTTCGCCGGCTCCAACGGCGATGACTCGCTGGCTGGAGGTGATGGCGACGATAATCTGAATGGCGGGCCCGGGAATAACACGCTGCGCGGCGAAGGCGGCTCGGACACGCTCACTTTGACGTCGGTCTCCACGGGTGTCTTGGACGGCGGAGCCGATGGCGACACGATCAACATCGACACCAATTTCCAGAACAGCTCGATCCAAGGCGGCACCGGAACCGATCAGTTGCTTCTGTCCTCGACCAACCTGTCGGGAACGACGATTGGCGGGATCGAGCAGACCCTGTTCGACAACACCGGCAACAAAACCATCGACGCGGCGCAGATCACGAATCTCGGCGCGATCTCGTTCTCAGGCGTGGCATCGTCCTCGGTCACGCTGTCGAACGGCGACGGTCAGACGGCGGATTTCGGGGTCACCTTGCAGGATGGCGAAGAGCTGACGGTCGGGTCGACCGGGCTCAGCACCGGCGACAGCCTGACCGTCGATTTCACCGGCGGCACCTTCAACGGTTCGGGCTTCATCGACTTCAACGGTGGCAATGCCGATGAGACCGTGATTGGCGGGTCTGGTGCCGACGAACTCACGGGCGGCAACGGCGACGACTCGCTGGCTGGCGGCGGTGGCGATGACCAGATCAATGGCGGTGCAGGAGACAACACCCTGCGTGGCGAGGCGGGCAACGACTCGTTCACGGTGGGGAACGTCTCGTCGGGACTGATCGATGGTGGCGCCGACAATGACGACATCGATTTCGACTCCACGTTCCAGAACAGCTCGGTCCAAGGTGGCGTGGGCACCGACCGTCTGCTCCTGTCCTCGACGAATCTGCAGGGCACGACCTTTGGCGGGATCGAGCAGACGCTGTTCGACAATACCGGCGCCAAAACGATCGATGCCGCGCAGATCGGAAATTTAGGTGCGATCTCGTTCTCTGGCGTGTCGTCGGCCACCGTGACGTTGACCAATGGCAATGGGCAGACGGCCGATTTCAACAATCTGACGCTGGAGGATGGGCAGGAGCTCACCATCAACACGAGCGGCCTGTCGACCGGGAACACCCTGACCGTCGATTTCTCCGGCGGCACCTTTAACGGCACGGGCTTCGTCGATTTTAATGGCTCCAACGCGACCGAGACCGTGACCGGAGGTGCCGGCGACGATCAGATCTCCGGCGGCAATGGCGACGACTCGCTGGCTGGCGGCGGCGGCAATGATCAGATTGATGGCGGCGTGGGCAACAACACCCTGCGAGGCGAGGGCGGCAATGATTCCTTCTCGGTGGGGAACGTCTCGTCGGGTCTGATCGATGGTGGCGCCGACAACGACGACATCGATATCAACTCCACGTTCCAGAACAGTTCGGTCCAAGGCGGTCTGGGTACCGACCGTTTGTTCCTGTCCTCGACCAGCCTGCAGGGCACGAGCTTTGGCGGGATCGAGCAGACGCTGTTCGACAATACTGGCACCAAAACGATCGATGCCGCGCAGATCGTCAACCTTGGCACGATTTCCTTTTCTGGCGTCAACACGGCCACTGTCACCCTGTCGAATGGCGATGGCCAGACGGCTGATTTCAGCGGCCTCACGTTGCAGGGAACCGAGGAGTTGACGGTCAACTCCACCGGCCTCTCGACCGGCGACAGCCTGACGATCGACTTCTCCGCCGGCACGTTCGACGGCACCAGCTTTATCGATTTCAACGGCAGCGCGGCGAACGAGACGGTGTTCGGTGGCGCCGGGAATGATGAACTGAGCAGCAGCAGCGGAAATGACAACCTGCTCGGCGGGTTGGGGGCTGACCTGATTGTCGGCGGATCGGGCGATAACAGCCTGTTCGGCGGCATTGGCATGGACACGCTCCGCACCAGCAGCGTCATGACCGGGATCCTGGATGGCGGCAGCGAGAATGACCTGATCGAGGTGGTTTCGACCTTCCAGAACAGTTCGATCCAGGGCGGCACCGGCACGGACACGCTGGAGTTGACCAATGCAAATCTGGTGGGAACCACAATCGGCGGGATCGAGGCGACCGCGTTCACCAATACCGGCACGAAGACGATCGATGCGGCTCAGATCGTCAATCTCGGCACGATAACCCAGACCGTGACGGTCTCGACCGTCACTCTGTCAAACGGTAACGGCCAGACCGCCGATTTCAGCGGTTTCAATCTGGCCGACGGCCAAGAGATCACCGTGAACTCCACGGGCTTGTCCACCGGCAACACGATCGAGGTCGACTTCTCTGCCGCGACCTTCAACGGGTCGAGCTTTGTCGATTTCAACGGAGGCAATGCCTCCGAAACCGTGCGCGGCGGCAGCGGCAACGACCAGATCACTGGCGGCAATGTCGGCACCGACCAACTGTTCGGCGGGTTGGGCGATGACACGCTCAGCCAGATCGTCGGCGCCTCGGCCTTGTTCGGCGGTGTCGGGAACGACACGCTCAGCGTCAACGCGACCCTGAACGGCGCCACCCTGGATGGTGGCGCCAATGACGACGACATCACGATTTCCAGCACCTTCACCAATGGCTCGGTCGTCGGCGGGGGTGGAAACGATACTGTCACTCTGAACAGCGTGAATGCCACCGGCACGGATTTCTCGGGCATCGAGCAGACCGTGTTGAACAACAGCGGGACAAAGACCCTGGACGCGGCCGAGATCGCAAATCTGGATGTGATCTCGCTTGCCGGGAATGCGGTGACTTCGGGCACGACGGTCACGCTGACAAATGGCGCGGGTGAGACGGCGAATTTTGGTGGCCTCTTGCTCCAGAACAACGAGCGCATCACCGTCAACACCTTCGGTCAGACCGGGGGTGAGACTGTTACGGTCGATTTCTCGGGCGGCACGTTCAACGGAAACTCCTTCATCACCTACAATTCCGGCGCTGCGAATAACGTCGTCAGCGGCGGCTCGGGCGGAGACCGGCTGAGCGGCGCCGCCGGCGATGACATCCTGATCGGCAATGGTGGGAATGACAGCCTGACCGGCAACAGCGGCGATAACTCGCTGTTCGGGGGCGCGGGCGCGGATCTCCTCGACTCGAACACCAACTCCACCGGGGTTCTGGATGGCGGGGCAGACAATGACATTATCGAGGTTTTCAGTCTGTTCCAGAACAGCTCGATCCAGGGCGGGACGGGCGTCGATGATCTCGAACTGCTGAGCGCGAACCTCTCGGGCACAGCGATCGGCGGGATCGAGAACACGTTCTTCGAGAATAATGGCACGATGACCGTCGATGCCGATCAAGTTGCAAATCTTGGCAGTATCGGTCTGCGCAGCACGGCCAGCTCGATCAACGGCGTAATCAGCCTGACCGATGCAAATGGGGAGACGGTCGATTTCTCCGGCCTCACGCTTCTGGCGGGCGAGGAATTCCGGATCGGCCTGACTGGGTTCGGCTCGGGGCAATCCGTCTCGATCGACCTGTCGGGCGCGACACTTTCGAGCGCGTCTGAGACACGGTTCGACGGCACCTCGGGCAATGAGACCTATCAGGGCGGCGATGGCGCGGACTCGGTTCTCGGCAATGGCGGAACCGACAGTCTGGCCGGCGGCGCCGGCAATGACCGTATCTCCGGCGGCGGTGGCGATGACAGTCTGCTCGGCGAGCTTGGCAATGACACGCTGACCACGGGCGGCGGCAACGATTCGGTGTTTGGCGGGCTCGGCAACGACGTCCTGAATTCCAATACCAACGGCTCGGGCCTGCTGGATGGCGGCGCCGATGACGACCTGATCGACATCTTTATCAATTTCCAGAACAGCTCGGTCCAGGGCGGCGCCGGCACCGATATGCTGGAGTTGAACAGCGCCAACCTGACCGGGACCACCATCGGCGGGATCGAGGAGACGATCCTCTCGTCCAACGGCACATCGCGCGTGGATGCGGCTCAGTCGGGCAATCTGGGGGCGATTTCGCTGTCAGGAACCGCGGCGTCGAACGCTGGAAACCTGATCTTCACCGCGGCTGCGGGGCAGAGCGTCGACCTCTCCGGCCTGAGCCTGCGTCCTTCGGAGATTCTGAACATTTCGACGGCCGGAGCGTCGACAGGCGATACGTTCCAGATTGATCTGTCAGGGGCGACCCTGGGATCGAACGCGCAGATCGACTTCAGAGGCGCGAACCAGGACGACACTTATATCGCCTCGAGCGCGCTCGAAGATGTCTTCGGCGGCAGTGGTTCGGATACCATCTCCTACAGCGCCTCGTTCGAGGGCGTGACGGTGGATCTCGGCGCCCAGACCGTCACGGGCGGCGATGCGGCGGGCGACACCATCAGCTCGATCGAGAACGTGATCGGTTCGGGCTTTGACGATCTGGTGACCACCTCTTCGTCCGACAACACGTTCTTCGGTGGTGAGGGCTCGGACATTTTCGTCGTGAACGGTGACAGTGACGAGTACAGCGTGGACACGGATGGCGCGACCACCGTTGTCACCGACCTTGTCGCGGTCGGCGGCAATGACGGCACCGACACGCTGATCGGGGTTGAGATCCTGCGTTTCAACGATGCCGATCTGGCGATTGGGATCATCGAGACGCCGACGATTTCGATCACTGCGGATGCGGTGAGCACCGATGAAGGCGATGCCGGTGCGACCAACATCACCTTTACCCTGCGCCGCCTGGGCGAGCCTGCAGCGCTCGGCCTGACCTCTGCGATCGACTTCACCGTCAGCCCGGCCCCGGGGATCCTGACCGCCGAAGCGAGCGATTTTGTGGGCAATGCCTTCCCCAGCGGGACGGTCAATTTCGCCGCCGATCAGACCGAGGCGACCATCACGGTCCAGGTTCAAGGCGACACCCTGTTCGAGTCGGACGAGGAGTTTGTCGTCACCCTCTCGAACCCGGTCGATGCCGTGATCGGCACCGAGTCAGCGACGACCCGCATCGCCAATGACGATGTGAGCGAAACCCCGCTCGAGGTGATCGACGCGCTGGACCCCGCGAATACGACGCAGATTGTGGCGATTGCCTTCGACCCGGTTTCGAACGAGGTCGCGCGCTATTTCTCCTTCGCTTCGGTGATCCAGATCCTGGATCTGAATGGCACGCTCCTGCGCGAGATTCCGCATCCTTCCGAAGGGTCGAATGATATCGACCTGACCTTCGCGCCCGAGGCGCTGACGCTGGGCACCACCCTGGTGCCGGCGGGCAGTCTGCTGGTGATCAATGGCGAGAGCGGGACGGCGGATATCCAGGCCATCAACCCGGCCGATGGCGCGCTGATCGCCTCGCTGACCACAGATGCGGGCGCCGGGTCGATCGTTGGCGGCGCCTATTCCGCGGCCCGCGATACATTCTTCCTGGTGAACTTCTCCACGGACGAAATCCTAGAGATCGATCCGGCCACCGGGACCACGATCAACAGCTTCGATACCGGCGATTACGGGTTCAATTTCAACTTCGGCGATATCGAGATCGACCCGGTCACCGGCGACATCCTGGGTGTCTCCAGCGCCGAGAACTTGCTGATCCGGATTTCACCCGTAGGCGACCTGATCGACCTGGTCGATCTGCCCGATGGGGTCAACAGCCTCAGCGGGATCGCGCCGATCGACGGGGACGAGGCGCTGGTGTCGAACACTGCCGGGCGGATCTTCCGCCTCGGCTTCTTCGAGGCGGTGCCGCGGCTCGAGATCTCTTCCAACCAGACGTCGCGTGCGGAGGGCGACACCGGCAGCACGGCCTTCACCTTTACCGTCACGCGGTTCGGCGATCTCACCGGCACCTCCTCGGCCACGTTCACGGTCGAGACTGTCGCGGGGCTGACGGATGCCGAGGCTGATGACTTCGCCGGCGGCAGCTTCCCGACCGGGACGGTCAGCTTTGCAGCCGATCAGCGCACGGCAACGATCACCATCAATGTCGCCGGCGACACGCAGATCGAGACCAACGAGATGTTCCGGGTCGTCCTCTCCGAGCCGACCGGGGCCATCATCACCCAGCCTGCGGCGGTCAGCCAGATCAACAATGACGACGAGTCGACCACGCCACTCTCCGAGATTTTCCGCTTCGACCCGGAAGATCTCGGTCAACTCGTGGCCGTTGCCTTCGAGCCGGAGGCCGAGGAGATCGCGGTCTATGGATCCTTTGCCACCACGATCAGCATCTTTGACACCGACGGCACGCTGCTGCGCGAGATCCCGCATCCCTCGGAAGGGTCGAATGATATCGATCTCGAATTTGCGCCCGAGGATCTGACGCTGAACGACGTGCTGGTGCCCCAGGGCAGTCTTCTGGTCATCAATGGCGAGCAAGGCACCGCCGATATCCAGGCAATCGATCCGGCCGATGGTACGGTCCTGGCAACGCTGACCACTGCGACGGGCAATGGCTCGATCGTCGGGGGTGCCTATAATCCGGTCACCGACACGTTCTTCCTGATCGACTTCTCCGCGAATACGCTGGTCGAGATTTCGCCGGCTGACGGATCGATTCTGTCGACCGTCGATCTCGCCAGCATCGGTTTCTTCGTGAATTTCGGGGATATCGATTTCGACCCGGTCACCGGCGACTTCCTGGTGGTGTCGAGCCAGGAGAGCTCGATTCTGCGCCTCTCGCCCGATCTGGAACTGCTCGACGAAGTGCCGCTGCCTGCCGAGGTGACCAGCCTCAGCGGGATCGCCGGGGTGGATGCCCGCGACGTCTATGTCTCCAGCACCAACGGCACCGTGCATCGCCTGGGCTTCTTCGATCCGGACACCTTCCCGGTCGCGGCGGATGATGCGCTGACCACCGACGAGGACAACACCGTCACCGGCAACGTGATCGATGGCGACGCGGTGGGGAACGGTCAGGACACCGATCCCGAAAACGACACGCTGAGCGTGATCGATGTCCGCGACAGTTTTGGCCGGTTCATTCCATTCGACGAGGCCACCTCGACGGGTCGCGGGGGCAGGGTGACCGTCTCCGAGAACGGCGACATCACCTTCGACCCCAATGGCGGGTTTGAAAGCCTCGACGATGGCGAGCAATCGGTGCAGACGATCAGCTATACCGTGTCCGACGGGAATGGCGGCACCGACACCGCGACTGTGACGATCACCGTGACCGGCGTGAACGACCGCCCGGTGATCTCCGATCCGGGCCTGCGGTTTGTTGCCGAGAACACCACTCAGGTGGTCGATCTCTTCGCCAGCGATCCGGATATCGAGGATCTTTCCTTCTCGATCGAAGGCGGTGCGGATGAGCTGTTGTTCGATATCGACCCGACCACGGGGCTGCTCAGCTTCTCCGATGCGCCGGATTTCGAAACCCCGCTCGATGCCGATCTGGACAATGATTACGAGGTCATCGTCGGCGCGTCGGATGGCGATTTGACCGGCACCCAGACCATCACGGTCCGGGTCACCGATGTGGTCGAGCAGGGTACGCTTTCGATTGGCGATGCCGCGGTCACCGAAGGCGATGCCGGTACGACTGCAATGGAGTTCACCATTTCGCTCGACCGTCTGGCCGAGGAAGATGTGAGCTTCGATGTCACCCTCAACAATATCGACACCGATGCTATCGATTTCGCTACTGGTACGATGATCGGCGTGCCGCAAACCTTGATGATCGCCACGGGCGAGATGAGCACGACCTTCACGGTCGAGGTCCAGGGCGACACGGATGTCGAGCCGGACGAGACCTTCTCGGTCGCGCTCTCCTCGATCACCGGCGCCGTCGCGGGCGACACAATCGGGGTCGGCACGATTGTGAACGACGATGAGGCGGCCGTGGTTCTGGCGCAGAACGATGCGCTCGGCACCGATGAAGACACTGTGCTGAACGACGATCTGTTCGAGGACAATGGCAACGGGCCGGATCTCGGGAATGTCGATTTCACGATTGTCGAGGCGACCGACAGCGCGGGCGACACCATCGCCATCGGCACTCAGACGGCGATTGCCGGGGGCGGATTGCTGACGATCTCGGCCGACGGCACAGTGATCTTCGACCCGAATGCCGAGTTCGAAGCGTTGGGCTTTGATCCCCAGCCGGAGCCGCCGGCGGAGGTCAGCTTCAGCTATACGATCTCGAACGCGGACGGGTCGGCCACCAGCACCGCGGATGTGGTCATCGGCATCACGGGCGTCAACGACCGCCCCGTGGCGACGAATGACAGCGCGATGGTCGGTTTCGAGGGCATGGTCGATATCGATGTGCTGACCAACGACGCGGATGTGGACGATACCGAGTTGTCGGTCGCCGGCGTGATCGAACCGGCGAATTTCCCGGGCACTCTGGTGATCAACCAGGATGGCACAATCGGCTTCACCGCCGCCCAGGGCTTTGCGGGTGACGCAGTCTTCCAATACGAAGTCGCCGATCCCGACGGTCTGCTGGACACCGCCACGGTCACCGTTACCGTCGGCGGCCCGGATGACCGGACCATCGCGATCGACGATGTCCGCCAGTCCGAGGGGGATACCGGCACGACCGATTTCACCTTCACCCTGACCCGCAGCGGCGACCTGCGCCCGACCGACATGATCCGGGTGGTGACCATGGCGGGTACGGCGCAGGCGGGTGGCGATTTCCTGGTTCTGGACGAGGTGGTCACCTTCGCTCCCGGGCAGGAGACTGCGACTGTCACGGTCAGCGTGATCGGCGATGCGGATGTCGAATTGGACGAGACCTTCACGGTCGCACTCAGCAACGAGGGGCCGTTCACAAACCTCACCCTGCCCGAGCCGGCGACCGGGACCATCCTGAACGACGATGTTCCGGGCAACACGCCACCGGATGTCACCCCGATCATGGTCGAGTTCACGGAAGACGACACGGATCGCAGGGTTAATCTGCTCGATCCGGAGGCCGTGAGCGATGCGGACGAAGACCCGCTGGTGCTGGGCGACCTCACGGTGACCGCCTCGGACAGCCGCGATGTCGAGTTCACGGTCGACCAGGGGGTGCTCACCCTGTCCGATGGCCAGTTCGACGACCTCAACATTGGCGAAACGGTCGATCTGGTGATCGACTATGAGGTGTCAGACAGCAATGTGCTGGTGCCGAACACCGCCACGATCACCATCACCGGCCTGAACGATGCACCGGTGGCGCGGCCATATGGCGTTGAGTTCGGTGAGGATGACGAGACGCTGATCGTCGATCTGCTCGACCCGGATTTCGTCTCGGATGTCGATAACGATCTGGTTGACCTCTCGGTCACGGCCCTGACCTGCTGCCCCGAGCCGGGCACCGACATGCTGATCGACCGGGATTTCGACTTCACCTGGGATCGTGAGGGTGGTCGGACGATCTTCGCACCGGGTCAGTTCGAGGATCTGGCTGCGGGCGAAGAGCTGGTCTTCGACCTGCAATACACGATCTCGGACAATGTGGACGAGACCGACAATGTCGTCACCGTCACCATCCTCGGCGCCAATGACGCCCCGGACGTGCTGGCGATCGATGCCGAGTTCGGCGAGGATGACGCGGCCCTGCGGATCGCGCTGCTTGACCCCGAAGTGGTCAGCGACCCGGATGTCCTCGACAATCTGCAGGTCGATGGCCTTACCTGCTGCTTCGACACGGCAACCGGCGACCGGCTGGTGCGCGACATCCGGACCAGCCTGGAGCGGGATACCGGTATCCTCAGCATCGAGGCTGGCCAATTCGACGATCTCAACGAGGGCGAGGAGTTGATCTTCGACATCGAGTACACCGTGACGGACAGCACCGTTTCGGTGCTCAACACCGTGTCAGTTACCATCACCGGGGTGAACGATGCACCGGATATCCTGTCCGAGGATGCCTTCACGGTCGAGGAAAACACCACCGATGTCGGTCAGGTCCAGGTCAATGATGCCGAGGACAACGACCTCACCTTCACGATCGCCGAAGATCAGGACGGCGCCCTGTTCCGCATCGACGAGACGGGCTTCATCTCCTTCGCCGAGGCTCCGGATTTCGAGCAGCCGCTGGATGCGGGGACGGACAATGTCTATGACCTGACGGTCGAGGTTTTCGACGGTTTGGACACGACGACGCAATCCATCTCGGTCAGGGTCGAGGACGTGGAGGAGGGCGGCGAGATCGTCATCGAGGGCACGCCGCAGAACGATGTCCTGATCGGCACCGATGCGGGAGAGACCTTCCGCTCACTCGGCGGCGCGATCGACTTCTCCACCGGCGGCGGCGGCGACGATATCTTCGAATTCGGGGCCGAGACCTCGAACGGGATCCGCGAATTCGATTACATCACCGATTTCGGCGAGGGCGACCGGCTGGATATCGGCGACAGAACGATCGTGCGCGAGGTGAACACCCCGACCCAGACCATCTTGCTCCTCAACGGCGATTTCGACACTATCGTGCTGCTGGGCGTCGACAATTTCGACGAGAATCAGTTGGTCTAAGGCTTCGGGGCACAAATTTGGCCCTCCGTTCCGGCGGGTGGCCATCTGGGAGGCCGCTGGGAGCGTGGCCAAACAAGTGGAGAGTGGATGATGCGTGGTCTGACGATTGCCTACACCCTTGCGGCGGGTCTTGTGGCTGCAACCCTCTGGCAGGCACCTGCTGCTGCCTCCAGCGCCTCGGTTCTCGACGGGACGCCCCTGATCCAGGGTGGCGAGATCCTGTCGCTCGGCGGCGAGGTCACCTTTGATGGGGGCGTGCCAGGGTTCATCCCCGCCACCTTCATCGGCATAAGCGACATCCTGGCGAACCCGACCTTGGCGGTGACCGGCGCGGGGCCGTTCGGGCCGGGCGATTTCGACATGACCGTCTTTGACACCTCGGCGAGCCCGCTTCAATCGTTTGGGGCTTTTAGCACCGCGCGGCTGTTTGAAAGCGATGAGATCGAGATCCTCTTCGACGTGAACGACGGTGCCAGCTTTCCGGGCCTGACCGAGCTTGTGCTGCTCAGCATCACCGGGGATTTCGGCGCCGATCCGTTCGGTGAAAACGGCACGGCAACGCTGGGCCAGAATGTGGGGGTGACCTTTACCCTAAGTCGCGTGCAGGCAGTGCCGCTGCCCGCCAGCGCCTTCCTGCTGTTGGGCGGGATTGCTGGGCTGGTCCTGCTGCGCCGCCGCGCGGTCACCTGAGGGTTTCGCCCCCCGACTCGGGTCGGAGCCTGCTCAGACAGGCTCCGCAACCGCCTTCTTGATCTCGGGCGGGCCAGGGCGCCCAGGGGGCGGCAGGTTGCCATCATACCGCCGGATCGAGACCAGGCAGGTATGGGCCGAACAACCGCCTGAGAACGCGGAACTGCTCACATCCAGCGTGACGGCGTTGGCATTGCCTGCATTGTCGAGCACGCCCTCCGGGGTTTCGACCGGCGAGAACCAAGCGCCGGTCGGCAACAGCGCCACCTGACGACGGATCGTGTCGGAGACCCGCACCCCTGCGAGGCATTTCCCGCGATCGTTCTCCAACAACGCCACATCGCCCGGCCTCAGGCCCAGCTCCGCCGCATCCTCCGGGTGCAGGGTCACCGCCGCGCGCCCGCCCTCCAGATCGCCCGCGGTCCGCTCGGCCCATGCGATCTGCGAATGCAGCTTGTTCTGCGGCTGTGCGGTGATCAGGTGGAAGGGATGCCGCTGAGCCCCCGCGCCGCCCAGCCATTCCGGCGGCTCCAGCCAGGCGGGGTGGGGCGGGCAATCGGCATAGGCACGTTCGGCCAGCATCTCGGACCAGAGGGTCACCTTCCCGCTCGCGGTCGGCAGCGGATTGGCCTCGGGATCGGCACGGAACCCGGCCAGATGCACATGGTCGCCCCGGGTCGGCAGCGCGGCATAGCCTTGTTCCCAGAAGGTGTCGAACGCGGGCAATGTCTCGCCGGTGCGCTCCAGGGTCAGGTCGACTGCGCGTTCATAGATCCAGCGGACCCAACCCATCTCGTCACGCCCCTCGGTGAAGGCGTCTTCGAGGCCCAGCTCGGCCGCGATCCCGCGGCAGATCTCGTAATCACTGCGCGCATCGCCCAGGGGCGGCACGGCCTGGCGCATCGCCAGGATCATGTCCGAGCGCCGGTTCCCCGCCAGATCGTTGCGCTCGATCGAGGTGGTGGCGGGCAGCACGATGTCGGCCCGCCGGGCCGTGGGTGTCCAGAACGGCTCCTGCACCACGATGGTCTCGGGGCGTGCCCAGGCCCGATCGAGCCGGTTGAGATCCTGATGGTGGTGATAGGGGTTGCCCCCCGCCCACCACACCAGCCGCGTGTCGGGAAACCGCCGCTCCTCGCCCTCATAGGTGAAGGGCGCGCCGGGGTTCTCGAGCAGGTCGGTGATCCGCGCCACCGGAATGAAGCTGTCGATCGGGTTCCGCCCGGCTGGAAAGGACGGCCCCGCCCCGGTGACCGAGGTCGTCCCGACCCCGCCCAGCGATCCGAAACCGAACGAGACCCCACCCCCCGGCTGGCCGATCTGCCCGGCCATTGCGGCCAGCGCGATGGCGGCCCAGAACGGCTGCTCGCCATGCACGGCGCGTTGCAGCGACCAACTGACCGAGATGAAGCTGCGCAGGGCCGTCATGTCACGGCTGAGGGCGCGGATCGCGGCTGCGTCCAACCCGGTGATCCCGGCGGCCCATTCGGCCGTCTTGGCCACACCGTCGCTTTCGCCCGAGAGATAGGCGCGGAACGCATCGGACCCGGCACAGCAGCGGTCGAGGAAATCGGCATCCTCCTCGCCGCGCGCCAGGATCTCTCCGGCCAGCCCCAACAGAAGGGCGGCATCGGTGCCCGGTCGGATCGGCCACCATTCGGCGCCCAGCCAGTCCGGCGCATCATCGCGCCGGGGCGAGACCAGAACCACGCGCACGCCCCGTTCGGCGAGGCGCCGCAGGTGCCCTTCGAGCAGGTGCCGCGCGATCCCGCCCGCCTCCTGCTGGCTGGTGCGCAGCGTCAGTGCGCCGATGATCAGCACCATGCCGGCATGCTCGGCGACATTCTCGAGCGCGACGGCATGGCCCTGATACTCGTCATTCGAGCCCAGCACATGGCGCAGGATTACCGCACCCGCCGCGACCGAATAGGTGTCACGATGCGCGGTATAGCCGCCAGCCAGGTTGAGCACCCGGTGGATCTGGCTGGCCGCATGGTGGAACCGCCCGCAGGAGGTCCAGCCATAGGAGCCGCCGAAGATCGAGGCATTGCCGAACGTGCCCGAGACGCGCCGGATCTCGCCCGCGACCAGTTTTGAAGCCTCCTCCCAGCTCACCGGCACCATCGCCTCGTGCCCCCGCGCGGCCCCGTCCGAGCGGTGACGGTCGCGGAGCCAGCCCTCGCGCACCATCGGCTGGGGCACGCGGACATCGGCATCGAGCCAGTTCGGGATGGCCTGGATGATCGGCGAGGGATCGGGGTCGGCGGCGAAGGGTTCGACGCCCACGATCCGGCCATCCTCGACCAAAAGGGTGAAGGCGCCCCAATGGGCGCAATGGGGTATTCGCTGGAGGGTCATCTGCCTCGCCTCGGCTGGATCTGGTGCAGTCACACCCGCATGGAATGCGTCGGGCGGTCAAGTCCATGCATGGCCATTCTGCGGCTTTCCACGGGTCCGGGGCCCAGTCGCGGCGCTTCGGGTCTTGCCGGCCCGGCCGGTCTCGGGCATGGGAGCGGGAGGCAGCTGCACGGAGGGGCCATGTCAGATCCGATCATCGTCGTCGGCGCGGGACAGGCCGCGGCCTCGCTGATCGCCAAGATGCGCGCTTTGGGGCATGGCGGGCCGATCACCTTGATCGGGGCCGAACCGGTTGCGCCCTATCAACGCCCGCCCCTGTCGAAGAAATATCTTCTGGGCGAGATGGCGCGTGACCGGCTGCTGCTCAGGCCCGAGACGTGGTATGCCGATCAGGGTGTGACCTGCCTTTTCGGCACGCGTGTGGCCGAGATCGATCGCGCGGCGAAAGCCGTCGTGCTCGCGGATGGGGCGCGGCTGACCTATGACAAACTGGCGCTGACCCTGGGATCGGTGCCTCGACGCTTGCCGGCGGCGATTGGTGGCGATCTGGGCGGGGTCTATACCGTGCGCGAT
>JBCBIS010000012.1:0-37132 GCA_038524325.1 Pseudomonadota bacterium | reverse complement strand
GCTGTTCGACGCGCCGCCCATGGCCGAGCAGGAACGCATGGTCGAGGCGATCCTGTTCGCCGCTGCAGAACCCCTCAGCCGCGCGCAACTCGAAGACCGTCTGCCCCATGGGTCGGATGCGGGCCAGGCGCTGGAATATCTCCGCAAACGTTATGAGGGCAGGGGCGTGACCCTGGTGCGTGTGGGCACCGGCTGGGCGTTCCGCACCGCGCCCGATCTGGGGTTCCTGATGCGCCGTCAGGCGACCGAGACGCGCAAGCTGTCGCGCGCCGCCATCGAGACCCTGGCGATCGTCGCCTATCATCAACCGGTCACACGCGCCGAGATCGAGGAGATCCGCGGGGTCAGCGTCTCTCGCGGGACGCTGGACATGCTGCTGGAGCTTGACTGGATCAAACTCGGCCGCCGCCGCGAAACCCCGGGTCGCCCGGTGACCTTCGTTGTGACCCCGGCCTTCCTGGACCATTTTGGACTTGAGAGCGCGCGGGATCTGCCGGGGATCAAGGAGCTCCGTGCCTCTGGCCTGCTGGACGCGATGCCGCAGGGGCGCGACGAGGACCTGCCCGGCGGCGAGGATACCGAGGACATGTTCGCCGAGGAGAGCGCCCCTCCCCGCGACCCATGACCGGGTTTGCCTATCGTCTGGCCTTTGCCGCCTTTGGCATCTGGCGCGCAGTCAATCACCGTTTGATCGGGATTTTGGGTGGGCGCACCCTCGGAGTGCGCATGGTGGTGACGCGCAATGGCGCGGTCTGCCTGATCCGCCACAGCTATGGCGACCGGTGCGCCTGGATGCTGCCTGGAGGGGCCGTGGACTGGCGCGAACCTCCCGAGATTGCCGCGGCGCGGGAGACGGCCGAGGAGGTTGGGATCACCGATCTGCGACATCTCCGGATCGTCGATGCCTATCGCCACCGGCTGAACTGGGGCGAGGATATCGTCATCGTCTACGCGGCCGAGACCGAGGAGAAGGGAATGGCCAACTCCGCCGAGATTGCCGAGATCCGATGGGCCGATCCGGATCAGTTGCCGGAGGCGACGACCGCACGAACCCGGCGAGCGATACAGGCGGCCCGCGATGCCGATGACAGAGCCACGGTGAGCCGGGACGGGGCCACTTCCCTGATCTGACCGGCGATCAGCCTCCGCAGCAGGTCCGTCTAGTGCCCAGTCAATGCCCTGACACGCTCGGCCAGTCGTCTGGCAACACTTTGAAAATCGCCCTGATCCGTGCGGACCTGAAGCGCCGAGAAGGGGCGCTGCCCATATCCCTGTGCAATCATCTCGGCTGCGCGCCGCATCTCTCGCGGCGAAAGAACCCGTGTGCGGGAGACGAGGCTCTCGTAGTTCGCGATCAGACCGATGCAGTGAAACCGGACTCCGTCGCGCTGGAACGTCTCGCGATAGAAGACCCAGTTTATGCAGCGCAGCGGATAGGCCAGGATCACCGCGGGGCGCTGCGCCAGCTCCGCATGGCAGGCGGCGACGATCCGGCGGGAGGTTTGCAGGCCCGTGCGGAACCAGGGGCCGGGGCCGGAATGATCGTCTCCATCCACGAAGCCAAGCTGCAACTCCGCGGCGACGCTGCGGCCCAGGGTGGTCTTGCCAACCCCGATCGGCCCGTCGAGCGCCACCACCGATGCCGCGGCGACCGTGCTCAAGACCGGAAATGCTTCGATAATTTGAGCTCTTGCCCCTGGTAGTTCGAGCCGAGATCGCGGCCGTAGAGGACGTCCGGCACCTCTGCCATCCGCTCATAGACCAGCCGGCCGACCATCTGGCCGTGCTCCAGCGCAAAGGGGGCCTCGTGACAGCGCACCTCCAGCACCCCGCGTGAGCCCGAGCCCCCGGTCGAGGGATGGCCGAAACCCGGGTCGAAGAACCCCGCATAATGGACCCGAAATTCGCCTGCGACGGCCATGTAAGGTACCATCTCGGCCGCTGTCTCGGGGGGGACATTCACTGCTTCGCGACTTACGAGGATGTAGAACGCGCCCGGGTCGAGGATCACGCCGCCCGCGGGATGGGGGCGCACCGGCTCCCAAAACTCGGCCACGTCGTAATGGCCGATCCGGCTGAGATCGATCAGCGGCGCATTGCGCCGGGCCCGCCAGCCGACAATGCCATCCGGCCCACGCGGCGTGAGATCGACCGAGAAGCCCAGCCCCCCGTCGATCAGCGCCGGCCCGTTCACCAGTGGCTCGCGGGCATGGAGCAGGCCAAGCTCGCTGTCCGAAAACACCGCCCGGCCCTGGGCAAAGCGGATCTGATTAAGCCGATCTCCGGGGCGGACCAGAACCGAGAAGGTGCGCGGGCTGATCTCGGCATAGAGTGGCCCGTGATAGCCGGCCTCGACCCGGTCGAACTCGGTCTGCCCATCGGCGATCAGCCGGGTGAAGAGATCGAGCCGCCCCGTAGAGCTTTTCGCATTAGCCGAGGCGGAGATATCCGGCGGCAAGGCGAGCCGCTCCTGCATCTCGATGAGGTAGACGCAGTCCCGCTCCAAAACCGCGCCGGGGGTCAGGTCGATCTCGTGCATCGCAAAGGTCGCCAGACGGTTGGCCACCGTGTTGCCTTGCCCGGCAAGAAAGCTCGCCCGCACCCGCCAGGCCCGGCGCCCGAGACGCAGATCGAGGCTGGCCGGTTGGATCTGCGGCGCACCGTCATCGGCGCGGGCTTCGATCATGCCGTCAGAAATCATCCGGCGAAGGGTTTGGGCTGGCAGCACGCCGCCTTGGGTCTCGGTCATCATGTCTTATTGGAACAGCGAGAGTGAAAACGCCAGCCGCTGGGGGCGGCTGGCGGAAATTGGTCGGGCTAGCAGGACTTGAACCTGCGACCTTCCGTCCCCCAGACGGACGCGCTACCAGACTGCGCTATAGCCCGTTCGTGTGCCGCGTTATAGCGGCTGCGTTGGGTTTCGCAATTGGAAACGACGGCGTTACTCGCGGTCGCCTTCGAGCCGTTCCAAGAGCGCCTCGAGGCGCGTGATCGAGGCCTGGACGCGCTCGGAGTCGATCGGGGCCGCGACCGCCGCTTCGGAGCCGACGCGGTCCTTCAGGGCGGCGAGGCGGGCGGCGGTGTCCCCGGGGGTGGCGAGGTCGAGGCTGGCGCCGGCTTCGCCCCGGGCGATGACGGTCTTGATGCCCTTCTCTCGCAGCACTTTCTGCACGCCCTTGATCGTCATCCCGTCATCATAGAGCAGCGCGCGGATGCCGCGCAGCAGGGCCACATGGTCGGGGCGATAGAGTCGGCGGCCGCCGCCGCGTTTCAGCGGCTTGATCTGGTTGAACCGGGTCTCCCAAAACCGCAGGACGTGCTGGGGCAGGTCCAGCTCGCTGGCGACTTCAGAAATGGTTCGAAAAGCGTCGGGCGATTTCTGCGTCTTGCCTTGGCCCAGCCGGTCGGCCGCGTCTGCCATCAGGAGGCGCCTCCGTTGTTCACCCGATCCTTCATAATGTGAGACGGTCGGAACACCAAAACCCGTCGCGGATCGATCGGAACTTCCTCGCCGGTCTTCGGGTTGCGTCCGATCCGGGCGCCCTTGTCGCGCAACGCGAAGGTGCCAAAGGACGAGATCTTGACATTGTCGCCCTTGACCAAGGCCTCGGCGATGCGTTCGAGAATGCTTTCGACCAGTTCCGATGACTCGTTCCGAGAGAGCCCGATTTCGCGGTAAACGGCTTCGCTCAAATCAGATCGGGTCAAAGTCTTCCCGGCCATGACCAACACTCCCTATCGACATCAACATCACGGACTTTGCCGTTTCTGTTACCTTAACGGCGCAAGCGAAAACGAGTCAATGTCAATGACTTGCAAGACTTAACGCATCCAGCGCTTGGAACGCCTCACCAGCGCAGCAGGGCGGCCCCCCAGGCCAGTCCGCCGCCGATCCCCTCCATCAGCATCAGATGCCCGGGTTGGATTCGGCCGTCCGCAACGGCAATTGATAGGGCGAGCGGGATAGATGCCGCCGATGTGTTGCCATGGTCGTGCACCGTCACGACCACCTTCTCCATCGGCACTCCGGCTTTCTTCGCGGTCCCCTCGATGATGCGGAGATTCGCCTGATGCGGGACGATCCAGTCGAGATCGGTGCTTTCGACGCCGACCTTCTCCATCACTTCATCCGCGACCGAGGAGAGCTTCTGGACCGCATGGCGGAACACCTCGCGGCCCTGCATGCGCACCTTGCCGGTGGTTTGCGTGCCCGAGGGGCCGCCGTCGACATAGAGGATCTCGTTATGCGCCCCGTCGGAATGTAGGCAGGTGCCCAGCACGCCGCGGTCACGGGGCGTGCCTTCGCCCTGATAGGCCTCGAGCACCACGGCGCCCGCGCCATCGCCGAACAGCACACAGGTGGCTCGGTCCTCCCAATTCAGGATCCGGCTGAAGGTCTCGGCTCCGATCACCAGGACCCGCTCGGCCATGCCGGACAGGATCAGCCCGTTTGCATTGGCCAGTGCATACATGAACCCGGCGCAGACCGCTTGGATGTCAAAGGCATACCCGCCCGACATACCGATGGCGTTTTGCACCCGGGTGGCGGTCGATGGGAAGGTCTGGTCCGGCGTGGTCGTGGCGATAATCAGCGCGTCGATATCCGCGGCCTGAAGCCCCGCCGCCGCCAGTGCGCGCGTGGCCGCAGGGATCGCCAGATCGGAGGTTTTCTCGCCCTCCGCCGCGACATGGCGCTGGCGGATGCCCGAGCGGGAGCGGATCCATTCGTCCGACGTGTCGATTCGTTTGGCCAGCTCGTCATTGGTGACGATCCGTTCCGGCAGGTAATGGCCGCAGCCAAGTGCTCTGGCCCTCAGGATGGTCATCTGGCCTGCCTCTCTGCCCCGCTCAGTCCGGCGCTACTCTTTCGCTCCAGCCCCAGATTGGCAAGCTGAGATGCGAGACGGCTGGAAAAATCCTGCTGCACCAGACCCGCAGCCAGGACAAGTGCTGCGGAAAACCCCAATCCGTCGGCGCCGCCATGGCTCTTTACAACCGGGCCGTTCAGGCCCAGGAAAACCCCGCCATTCACCCGGCGCGGATCAATCCGCTTGCGCATGCGTTTGAGCGAGGTCAGGGCAAAGAGATAGCCGATCTGCGACAAGGGCGTGTGTTTGAACGCGGCGCGCAGCGCGTCCGAGATGAAGCGCGCCGTCGCCTCCCCCGTCTTCAGGGCGATGTTGCCGGTGAAGCCGTCGGAGACCACAACATCCACGTCTCCGGTCGGGATATGCGTCCCCTCGACATAGCCGAGATAGCGAAAACCGGCCCCCTCGCGCTGCGCAGCGGCCGAGATGAGGGCGGCGGCCTCGTGCAACTCGGCGGGGCCCTTCACGTCTTCCGTGCCGATATTGAGCAGCCCGACCCGCGGTTCGGCGATGTCGAGGCTCGCGCGGGCATATTCCGCCCCCATCACCGCATATTGCGAGAGATTATGCGCCTCGGCCCGCAGATCTGCGCCGACATCCAGGACCGTGGTGAAGCCCGAGATGTGATTCGACGGCCAATGCACTGCAATCGCGGGGCGATCCACCCCCGGCGCCTTGCGCAGGATCAGCACCGACATGGCCATCAGGGCACCGGTATTGCCCGCCGACACCGCGGCCTCGGCCTGTCCGGAGGCGACCGATTGCAGTGCGTTCCACATCGAGCTGTTCCGGCCCGTGCGGAGCGTCTGGCTCGGCTGATCCGACATGGAAATCGTATCAGGCGCATGACAGAGGGTGCAGGCAGCGGCCACGGTCTTTCTGCGCCGCAGCAGCGGTTTCAGAACCGCCTCGTCTCCATGCAGAAGAAACCTGGCGTCACGCTTGCGCAGGAAACGCGCGATGCCGTCGAGCACGGGTCTGGGTCCGGCGTCTCCGCCCATCGCGTCGATTGCTAGAGTGGGGGCTTTCGTCATCCTGACCGGGAGGTGGCGATGTGAGGGCGCCCGATCAAGAGCGGGCGCCGGCGCCGGCGATCAGGCCGCGTCGTCGTCGAGATCGATCTCGTCCGCCTGCGCGATGACCTCGCGATCACGGTAATAGCCGCAGGAGCCGCAGACGTGGTGCGGGAGTTTCAGTTCCCCACAATTCGGGCATTCATTGCTCGCCACCGCTTTCAGGGCATCATGCGCCCGGCGCATGTTGCGTTTCGAACGGGTGACCCGGTTCTGTTGGACAGCCATGTCATATCCTCTTCAAAGGTCCGGCGGGTCGAGGCTCCGGCTCCGGACCCCGGGGCGATGGCGTGGCAGAGCGCGGACGCGATCACCTTGTGAAACGAGACGCGGAACATACTGGTATTCCCACGCAGGGCAAGAGGTTTTTCACCCAAATCAGCAGCGCCCACAGTGCCATGGGGCAGCCGCCTAACCCAGCCCGCCCAGCTTTTCTTTCAATGCTGCGAGTTTCGCGAAGGGGCGGGCGTCTTCATCGGTCATCGGTTCGACCCCGGGGGCGGCGAAGATCCGCGTCTCAAGCTCCGCTCCCTCGGCGCGTGGATAAGGGTCGAGCGCAAGCGCCAGTTCTTCAAGCATCATCGCGCCCAGTTCGATCGCCTCGCTGAACGGGTCTGGGCTGTCCTCGTCGAGGTCGACCGTCACCTCATCCTCGTCCGAGATCTGGCCTATCGGCACAAAAACTCTGCTCACAGGCTCGTCGACCTCCTGCGGCACGGGGGAGAGTGTGACGACACAGGTCTGGACCAGATGCGCGGTCAGGGTTCCCGAGACGCGCCAGCCCGCCTCGCCCCAGGCGGATATCTCACCTGTAAACGCGACCGTTTCGATCGACGCCACGCCCAAATAGGCCGCCACGTCCAGCAGCTTGTCCTCCGGCACGGCCAGATCGACCGGGTGCGTTGCCTCCCGGTCGAGATGGGTGATCGGATACGGCGCTGTAAACGGAATCGGAGCAAGCTCCGCCGGGCGTCGATCATCGGTTTTCTTGGTCATTGCCAGGGCCTCCCGCACCAGTCGAGACGGTGGCCGGCGCGCGGCCGGGCGGGTTGAACTTAGTCGATTTGCGATATAGGGGGAATAACGTATTCGGGTCAGGGAGGGGCCGGTGAAGCACTTGTGTCGTGTGACTGTTCTGGCTGCCGCCGCGCTGAGCGTTGCGGCCTGTACTCCCGTGGTCAGGGTGCACGGATTTGCCCCCGATCAGATCTCGCTCGAGGCGGTACAGGCGGGCATCGACACGCGCGGTTCGGTGCGGCGCAAAGTGGGGCGGCCGTCCTCGACCGGGGTATTCACCGATAATGGCTGGTACTATGTCTCCACGACTATCGAACATCTGGGCTATTACGACCCGGAGGTGATCGACCGCCGGGTGGTCGCCATCACCTTCGACGAGCGGGATGTCGTGACCAGCGTGAACACCTATGGTTTGGAAGATGGCAAGGTGATCGACCTCGAGTCCCGCACCACGCCGACGGCTGGGCGTGGCCTGACGATTATCGAGCAGCTGCTCGGCAATATCGGCCTGGGTAACATCACCGAAACGATCCAGGACAACTAAAGCCACGGCCGCATCGCGCGCCAAAGGGTCAGCCGGTGGCTGGCCCGCGCCGCCCCATCTGCAACCAGATCAGCGCGGCGACGGCGAGGCCGACAGCGGGCAAGACCGCCATGTTCACCGCGCTCCAGCCAAAGCCCGACAGCAGGGCGCCTGAGCTGAACGAGGCCACCGTGACCATTCCGAACACCAGGAAGTCATTGAGCCCCTGGACCCGCGACCGCTCCTCCGGCCGATGGGCCGCGGCAAGCATCGTGGTCGCTCCGATAAAGGCAAAGTTCCAGCCAAGGCCGATAATGGCCAGGGCGGCATAGAATTGCGCCAGCTCGATACCGCTCAACGCGATGCCGGCTGCGCACATCAGCAGCACCAGACCAATCCCGATCATTCGTGGCGCCCCGAAACGCGCGATCAGAGCGCCGGTGAAGAAGCTTGGGATGTACATGGCCAGAACATGCACGCGCACCACGTCGGCGGCATCATTCGTGCCGAACCCGCAAATCACCATCGCCAGAGGTGTCGAAGTCATCACCAGGTTCATCAGCGCATAGGAGATCATGGCGCAGAGCATCGCCACCGGGACGCGCCGATCCGCCAGGATCTCACGCCAGGGCCGGCCTGAACGGGTGCCGCTCGCAGGCCGCGGCTGGGGCGGAATGTCGAGCAGCAGCAGGGGCAGGGCGCCGCCGAGATTGAGCACGACCAGAAACGCGTAAGCCCCCGCAAAAGGCACAGGCGCCCAAGTGTCGCCGAAGATCTTCACCAGCTCCGGCCCCAGCAGCGCGGCGACCAGGCCACCCGCCATCACCCAGGAGATCGCCTTGGGCCGGAACGTCTCGGAGGCGAGATCAGCCGCGGCGAAGCGATAGAAGTTATGCGCGGCCATATAGATTCCGGTAAGGAAGGTCCCCGCGCAGAACAACGTGAAGTCTTCGAGCGTCAGAGCGTAGGCCGAGAGCGCACCGCCCAGAGCCCCGGCGCCCGCGCCCACCAAAAACCCGGCCCGGCGCCCCCAACGGCCCATGAAACAGCTCATCACCGGCGCGGCGATCATCGAGCATAGAACGATCATCGAGACCGGCAGGGTGGCGTAGGCCGGATTGTCCGAGAGGTAGTTGCCCGCCAGGCCACCCAGGATGAAATGCACTGGCATCTGCGCGCCCAGGCTGGCCTGCGCCCAGATCAACAGCGCCACCGCACGCTTGGCGCGGGGGTCCTCCGGGCTGGCTTCGGGAAGGGCGGTCACGGTCATGGCGCGACATTAGGGCTCCAATGGTATTCGTGCAATGAACGCGCGGGGCGATGGGCTTTTTCCACCAGACACCGCTTGTCTTACTGTTTTAGTCGGGATAGCCTCTGTTTTAGAAGCTGATTCCAACAGGTGGAAAACTCAATGATGGTCTGCTCCTGTGCCGTGATCACCTGTCACGATATCGCGCGCGCCGTGGCCTGGATGCGCGCCGCCGACCCGCAGGTCATCATCACCCCGGGCAAGGTCTATCGGACCTTGGGAAAGCGCCCGGTCTGCGGCGGCTGTGCGCGCTTGCTGATCGAAGTGATGCATCGCCGCGGCGACGGCGAGGCCTCGACCGAACTGCCAATCCAGCTGCAAAACCTGCGGCCAGAGAGAAAGGGACAGAACCTCCATGAAGGGCGATCCGAAAGTCATCGAATATCTCAACCGCGCCTTGCGCAGCGAGCTGACGGCGATCAACCAGTATTGGCTGCACTACCGGCTGCAGAATGACTGGGGCTATACCAAGCTCGCGAAGAAGTCGCGCGAGGAGAGCATCGAGGAGATGCACCATGCCGACAAGATTATGGACCGGATCATCTTTCTGGAGGGCCATCCGAATCTGCAGACCCTCGACCCGCTTCGGATCGGGCAGACGGTGAAGGAATGCCTGGAATGCGATCTGGCCGCCGAGCAGGAGGCACGGGCGCTCTATCAGGAAGCGGCGATCTTTTGCCGGCAGACGGGCGATATCCCCTCAGCCAATATCTTCGAAGAGTTGATGACCGACGAGGAGGGTCATATCGACTTCCTCGAAACCCAGCTTGGCCTCATGAGCGAGATCGGCGATGCGAGTTACGGTCAGTTGAACGCGGATTCGGCGGATGAGGCGGAGGCATAGGGGCCGTCTCGGCGGCTGACCTGCAGCCTGACGCCGCCTGCCGGCCTGAGGGTCATCACCATCTCCGGCACCGGCGCGACCCCTGCCATTGGCGTGAAGCGAAAGCGCGCCATCAGGCTGGCCAGGATGATCTGCGCCTCGATCAGGGCGAAGTTCATGCCGATGCAGATCCGTGGCCCCGCGCCGAAGGGCAGGTAGAGATAGCGGTTGCGGCCTTTGGTCTTGGCCGGTGCGAAATTCTCCGGGTCGAACTGATCGGCGTTCTCCCACCACAGCCGGTGGCGGTGCAGCGCATAGATCGGCAGGATCACGGTGTCGCCTTTGCGGATCTGCCGGCCGCAGATCTCGTCCTCCTCCCTTGCCGTGCGCGAGAGCATGCCGGCGGGGGGGTAGAGGCGCATCGCCTCCTCGATCACCTGCCGGGCATAGCCAAGCCGGTCGAGATGCTGCGCTTCGGCCGGGCCATCGCCACAGGCGGCGCGGGCCTCCTCGGCAAGACGGTCCTGCACTTTAGGGTCGCAGGCCGCGAGATAGATCGCCCAAGACAGCGCGAGCGCGGTGGTCTCGTGCCCCGCCACCAGAAAGGCGAGCATGTTGTCGCGCAGCTCCTCCGGCGTCATGGCGCGGCCGGTTTCGGGGTCTGAGGCCTCCAGCATCAGGCTCATCAGATCGTCGCGGCGCGGGGCCCTGGCACGCTCGGCGATGACACGGTCCATCATCTGCTGCATGGCCGAGACGCCAGAGCGGTTGAAGAGCTGTGCCGGGCGTGGGATCCAAGTGGGCACGGCGAGCACGTCGAACAGGCTGATCCGGCCCACAGTCTCGATGTAATCCGTGACCGAGCGGGACACCGCATCGCGGTCGATCGCCTTGTCGCCCGACATCGCCACCTCGGAGATCACGTCGAAGGTGGCGGTGACCATCTCCTGATAGAGATCGGCATGGCCATGCGCGGCGTCGAGCCGGTGCAGCGTGCGGTCGGCGGCGCGGGTCATGAAGGGGGCGAGCGCGATCAGGTTGCGGTGCTGGAACACCGGGGCCGCGGCGCGGCGCTGCCAGCGCCAATGCGCACCCTCGGCGACGAACAGACTGTCTCCGATGGCGGGGCGGAGGAGACGCAGCGAGACATCGCTTTTCGGATAGATCGCGACCTTGTCCTTGAACACCCGCTCGAGCCCGTCCGGGTCCTGCAGCATGTGCCAGCGCGCGATGGTGCGGCCCGAGACGATGGGCTGCTGATAGGCGAGGCCGGGGATAATCTCTATGAGGTTCGACCGGGCGGCGCGCACCACTTGCGGGATGGTCAGCGGCTTTCGGGGCGGCTCGATGCGGGGCGGTGTGATCATGGCAGAGATGTAAGGTCTGCAACACCGAGTGACCAGTTCGGGCCTTGGGAATTCCAGACTCCAGCCTCTGGCGTCGTGTTAAGTGTTAAAGTCATAAATGCCAAAGTCAGGCGCGTAGGGAGAGGTCCCCGATGACGATCAACCTCCACATTCTCAATTCAAGCGGCCGCTTCAGCGAACAGAATGTCGACGCCATGACGGCGATCCTTACCGAGACCGCGAGGGAGTGCAGCCGGCTGCTGCAGCTTCGGGATCTCGACATCGTGGTGATGAATGTTCCGTGGGCTGTGATTCCAAGGCTCGGCGTGAATGGCTTCGCCTATGATCAGCACCAGATTGTCTTGCAACTGGACATCTCACACGACCATCTGGCGACCCATCTGGACAGCGCCTTGCGCGCGGTTCTGGCGCATGAGCTGCACCATTGCGCCCGCGCCGCGGCTCTCGGGAACAGCCACTCCAGCACGTATGGCGGCAGCCTGGTGGCCGAGGGGCTGGCCTGTTGTTTCGAGGAGGAGATCGGGGAGCCGACGCCTTTCTATGCCGTCGAATGCGCGGGCGACCGGTTGCGAAAATTCTCCGAGAAGGCCAAGGGTTACGCGAAAGCCGAGCGGCAGAGTTTGCCGGGCCATTGGGAGGATTGGATGTTCGGTCGCGGCTCCGACGATCCAGAGTTCCCGTATCAATGCGGATATTCGACGGGCTATGCGCTGATCAAGGCATGGCTGAAGATCAATCACCTACGTCCGTCAGAGGCTGCTGGTATTGATGAAAACCTCGTCCTGGACCCGTGGCTCGACGGCACAATCAACATTGCACCCCAGATCGCCGGCTAGCGAGTTTCCGCCGCATGCGTTTTGGGCTCACCGCTCGGGCATCTGGTCGGGACGCGCCTCGCGGGCCATGTGGTCGAGCACCGCGTTGACGAATTTGGACTCGCGGCCCTCGGCGAAAAACGCTTTCGTGACATCGATGTATTCGCCAATGATGACCTTAGGCGGAATGTCGGCACGGGCGGTGAGTTCCTGCCCGGCGGCACGGAAAATCGCGCGCATGGTCGGATCGACCCGGCCGAGCGGCCAGCGGTCGATCAGCGCGCGGTCGGTGAGTTGGTCGATGCCGCGCTGATCGGCGATGACCCCTTCCAGAACCTTGCGAAAATGTCGAAGATCAGCCTCGCGATAGGTCGCCCCCTCGATCTCGGCGCCGAGGCGATGGTCTTCGAACTCGCGGCGTACGCTGCGCCAGTCGGCCCCGGTCAGCTCGATCTGATAGAGCGCCTGGACGGCCGCCAGCCGGGCGGCGGAACGGGCAAGGCGGGCATCGGGATTGGTCGCCATGGTCAGGCGGTGCGCCCGAGGCCGGGATCGCCGGCGAGCAGGATGTCTTCGCCGCCGGGGAGGGGCCTGCTCTCGGGCCGCCCGGGCTGAAAGCGGCGTTTCAGCGCGATCAGGTGCAGGGCCGCCGCCGCGGCGCCGCCGCCCTTGTTCTGGCGGGTCGGGTCGGCCCGGTCCTCGGCCTGGGTGAGGGTCTCGCAGGTCAGGATGCCGTTGCCGATGCAGAGCTTCTGCTCGATCCCCAACAGCATCAAGCCGCGCGAGCTGTCGTTGCAGACCGTCTCGTAATGGGTGGTCTCGCCCCGAATGACGCAGCCGAGCGCGATATAGCCGTCGAAACCGGCGCCCTCCGATGCCAGGCGTATGGCGGTGGGAATCTCCAGCGCGCCGGGTACTTCAACAAGCTCGGAGGCCGCCCCAGCGGTGCCGAGCGTCGCGGTTGCGCCTGCGATCAGACCGTCGGCGATGGCGCGGTAATAGGGGGCGCAGACGATCAGCAGCTTTGGTGCTGGGGTCAGCGCCGGAAGGGGCAGATTGGTGTGGGCATCGGTCTCGGCCATCAGCTTTCTCGCGTGCCAAAAGGGTGCGTGCCAGTGATCGTAAGGTCGTACCCCTCCAGGCCGACCAACTTCGGAGCTGGGGAATTGGTCAGCATGATCATCTCCGAGATCCCGAGGCTCGCTAGAATCTGTGCGCCGACACCATATTGCCGGATCTCCTTGGGCGAGGCGCCGCGCGGGCGCAGCCGGTCAGAGACAGCGTTGGGCGAGGCATCGCGCAGGATCACCACCGCACCGCGGCCTTCCTCGGCAATCGCGGCCATCGCGTCTGGGACCTGCTGCCAGCGGCCGGGATTGAGGGCGATCACATCCTCGAGCGGGTCGAGCACATGCATCCGGGTCAGCACCGGGCCGCCGGTTTCGATATCGCCCTTGATCAGCGCGTAATGCTCGGCGCCGTCTGGAGCATCGCGGAACACACGGATCTGCCAGTCGCCGCCAATCATCGACGTCACGCTGCCGCGCTCGACCTCGCGGATCAGGTTGTCATGGCGCCGTCGATAGGCGATCAAGTCGGAGATCGTGCCGATCTTCAGGGTGTGGCGCTGGGCAAAGGCCACCAGATCGGGCAACCGGGCCATTGTGCCGTCATCCTTCATGATCTCGCAAATCACCCCGGCCGGGTTCAGACCGGCGAGGCGGCTGACATCCACGGCGGCCTCGGTATGGCCCGCCCGGACCAGCACGCCGCCCTCGCGGGCCCGGAGCGGAAAGATATGCCCGGGCGTTGCGATATCGGCGGGGCCGGAGGCCGGATCGGTCGCGACGGCAATCGTGCGGGCGCGGTCATGGGCGGAAATCCCGGTGGTCACGCCCTCGCGCGCCTCGATCGACACGGTAAACGCGGTTTCGTGGCGCGATTGGTTCGACGGCGCCATCAGCGGCAGGCCGAGCGCGTCGAGCCGCGCGCTTTCCATCGCCAAACAGATCAGGCCGCGGCCATGCATCGCCATGAAGTTGATCGCATCCGGGGTCGCCATCTGCGCGGGGATGACCAGATCGCCCTCGTTCTCCCGATCTTCGTGATCGACCAGGATGAACATGCGCCCGTTGCGCGCTTCGTCGATGATCTCGGCGACGGTCGAGATGGCGTCTTTGTAATCGTCAGTCATGGGTTGGTCGGTCCTCTGCCACGCCGGGGCAGATAACGCGTCCCGCCCGGGATTGCCAGCGACAGATGGACCCGTGTTGCGCTGACGTGGCGACAGGGGCGCGTCAGCCGGTTTGGTCCGGATCCGATTGCGGCGGTGCCAAGGCATGGTGGGCAAGCCAGGGGGCCCAGACAGCCTGCGCCATCTGTGCCCAGGCCATCATCGGGTTCACCGGCATCGCCGCCCAGGGCGCGAGCCATGCGGCGCCAAGACCCGGTGTCATCATCGGGGCCGCTGCCTGCAGAGCCGCCGCCGGGCCAAAGGGCAGGCCGCTATGCGCGAAGAGATGGTTGCCGAACGCCTCGAATGACGGGGTCGCGGTGAGGCGCATCGTGATTGTCTCGGCATTCTGTTCGGGAAGTTCTTGCCGGGTGAACTCGACATCGAGCTTCGGAAGCTGCGCAGTGATCCGTGTCTCGGTCATTCTGTCACCTCATTGGCTGATATGTGTCAGCTATACTAGACGGGCCTTTCTGTCTCGGCAAGCGATGCGCCCTGCCTCAACCGAGGCTTACGATCCGGGCGACATAGCGGGCGAGCACGTCGATCTCGAGATTGACTTGGCTGCCGGCCTCGGCCGCCGCCAGGGTCGTCACTGACCAGGTGTGGGGAATGATGTTGACGCCAAACCGCGCGCCGTCGACCTCGTTCACCGTCAGAGAGATCCCGTCGATCGTGATCGAGCCTTTCGGCGCGATGAACTTTGCCAGATCGTCGGGTGCCTCGATCGTCAGACGGTGCGAGGCGCCGTCGGGCCGGACCTCGCTGACCGTACCCACCCCGTCGACATGTCCGGCAACGATATGGCCGCCCAACTCGTCGCCCAGACGTAGCGCGGGTTCCAGATTGACCCGGCTGCCGGTGCGCCAGGTTCCCAGTGTCGTCTTCGCTAGGGTCTCGCCCGAGGCATCGACGGCGAACCAATCCGCACCGGTCTCGGTCACCGTCAGGCAGACCCCGGAGCAGGCGATGGAGGCGCCGATCTCGATGGTCTCGACGGGGCGCGCGCAGCGGATCCGCAGCCGCATATCGTCTTGGCCGGTGATCTCGACAACCTCGCCGACTTCCCGAATGATGCCTGTGAACATGATGTCTCCTCGCTGGGGGCGCCCGAGCGATAGCCTGCGGATGCTCATGGCACAAGATCTGCCGGGCCGCCGCATTCCGGAGATATTGTTTGGTTAATGGTTTCTTGCTACCGCCGATTGGGAACAGTCGAGGTTGGGGAACCGAATGACGCCGGGCGATGATGCCAAACATGGGATGGACGACCAGACGGGAGCACGGGTTTTCCTGTTCCTGGAGGGGCCTCATGGCCGGTTCTATCGGCTGTTGGCTCAGTGCCTGATCGCGCGGGGTGCCGCCGTGCGCCGGGTTCTGTTCAACGCGGCGGATCTGGCGGAATGGGGCGATCTGCCCGCCTCTCGCTTCACCGGTCCGGCCGAAACCTTCGAGGACTGGCTGGCCCAGTTGATCGATGCGCTCGGCGTGACCGATCTGGTGGTCTATGGCGATGGGCGCAGGATCCATCAGAGCGCGCTGCACCTGGCGCGGCAGCGTGGCATCACCACGCATATTCTCGAGGAAGGCTATATCCGCCCCCGGTTCGTGACCTATGAGCGCGAGGGCACCAATGCCTACTCACGCCTCTGCGACATCTCACTGCCCCGCATGGCCGGCGCGATCGGTCAGGTCGGGCCGCCGGACGAGACGGATGCCGGAGGCGATACTTGGGGCGACAGCCGTCAGCATCTCTGGCTCTCCTGCCTTTATTATCTGCGCCTGATGCTCTCGCGCGGATCGGCGCGCTCCTATGGCGGGGCGCGCGGCATGCCGATGTGGCGCGAGATCGGCTGGTACGTGCTGCGGGCGCTTGCCTTGCCCTATATCCGGCTGCGCCGCTGGGCGAAGAAAGTCTGGCTGATCCGCTCGCAAAAGACATTTCACCTGGTGCTGCTGCAACTGTCTTTCGACGCCTCGATGCGGGTACACAGCGATTACGAGAACACCGCGGATTTCATCGAGGAAGTGATCGACGCCTTCGCCGAGAGTGCTGTGCGGACGGACTATCTGGTCTTCAAGGCGCATCCTTTCGAGAACGGGCGGGGCCGTCTGGGCAAGGTGATCCGGGCGCTGGCGAAAGACCTGGGCGTCGCCGACCGCGTGGTGTTCATCGATGGCGGGAAACGCCTCGCCGCGCTGATGGATGCGGCCCGGTCGGTGGTGACCGTGAATTCTACCGGGGCGCAACAAGCGCTCTGGCGTGGTTTGCCCGTGGTCGCGACCGGGCGGTCGATCTATCGAAAGCCCGGTCTGGTCTCTGAACAAAGCCTGCCTGGCTTCTTTCGCCATCCGCGGCGGCCGGATCTGCGGGCCTATTGGATCTTCCGGGCGTTCATGATCCGCACGACTCAACTGCCGGGGTCGTTCTATGCGATGCGCGGGATTAGGCGCTTGCTCGAAGATTTGCCCGATGCCATGATGCGCGCGGGGGATGCCTATGATGACGTGCTTCAGCCGGGCGGCGGATCAGCCGAACACCCGACGCTCAGCCGCCCGTCATTGGCGGTGTCGAACGTCGAATGGGTTCAGAATTTACACTAGAATTTCACTGTAAGTCTCCGTATACAAACAGTAACCGGAAATATGCTGCGGCATTTCGCGGTGATCCGGAGGCTTTGAAGACGACCTCTGCGGCGGAACGCCGGGGACGCTAAGGGGGAGAGGAGAAGGCGGATGGGGCAGAAGGCGCGAATTCTTCGGGCTGCGGCCGGGCTGGGGCTGGCGTTGGTGGTGGCGGGATGCGGCCTGCCGCGCAACGGACCCTACAAGGACGAAATCCAGGCGCCGCCGGTTGAAGAAAGCGGTCTCGCCTTTCAGGTCATTCCCGTCACCGCCGACATTGCGCGGATCACGCGCATCAACGAGCGCTCGGGTTTTCAGATCAGCCTCGTCGACACGGCCAAAGAGCCGACCCAACTGATCGCCTCGGGCGATGTCATGTCGATCACCGTCTGGGAGAACATCGATGAAGGCCTGCTGAACCCCCAAGGGATCGGCGCGAGCCAGTTGCCGAACTCGATCGTCGATGATCGCGGCTTTATCTTCGTGCCTTATGTCGGTCTGGTGAAGGCGGCAGGGCGCAGTCTGAACAGCCTCCGCAACGCGATCCAGCAGTCGCTCTCGGAGAAGACGCTGAACCCGCAGGTGGATATCTTCCCGGTCGAGAAAGGTGGGCGTCTCGTGTCGGTCCAGGGGCGGATCAACACGCCGGGCCTCTATCCCATCGAGAAAGCCACCCGCACGCTGCTGCCCATGATCGCGCAGGCGGGTGGTGTCTCCGAGGATCCCGAAGTGACCCGGATCAAGGTCCGGCGAGGCCGGATTGTCGGGGAGATTTCGCTGCAGGATCTCTATGACGATCCGCTCAACAACATCCCCGTCCGCTCGGGTGATGCGGTGATCGCCGAGCGGGACCGGCGCATTTTCACGGCGCTCGGCGCGGTTGCCGGGCCGCAGACAGTGCCGTTTCCAACACGGGACGTCTCGGTCATTCGCGCGCTGGGCATCGTGGGCGGGTTGATCGACAGCCGGGCCGACCCGACGGGCATCTTCGTCTTCCGCGAGGAACCAGCCGAGATCGCCAACCGTCTCCTGCCCGGCTCGACGGCGACCGAGCCGCAGAAAGTGGCCTATATCTTCGATCTCACCCAGCCGGGGGCGATGTTCCTGGCGGGCGATTTCATGATGCGCGACAACGACACCCTTTATGTCACGACCGCGCCATTCGTGCGCTGGCTGAAAATCCTCCAAGCGATTTCGCCGATCATCAGCTTCGCTGGCAATGCAAGGTCGCTGAGCGGGCAGTAAGCGCTGATGTCGGTCAGCGGCGGCGGTCCCACAAGCTGAGGGTGTCGCCGCCGACCGCCTCGAGGCGCGTCAGCTCGAATCGAGGAGCTTCGTCGAGCCGTTCCAGGCCGAAGCCTTGGACGACCGGCAGGCCATCACCGCCAATCGCTTTCCCGGCGGTGAACAAGGCAACCTGGTCGACCAGGCCGTCGCGGATCAGCGCTGCCGCGATCTGGCCCCCGCCCTCGCAGAGTATCCGGGTCAGACCACGCTCGCCGAGCACGTGCATCGCCGCGCCCATGTCCAGCCGCCCATCCTGGTTGTGGGGCAGGGCGAGGATCTCGACCCCGATCTCCGCCAGCGCCTGGCGCCGTTCCTCGGCGGCGCCCTCCCGGTGCAGCACCCAAAGCGGCTGCGCCCGCGCACTCGCCGCGAGGCGGCCCGTGAGAGGAAGCGACAGCCCGCCATCCGCCACGATCCGAATGGTGGGGTGCCAAGTCCCGGCAAGCCGGACATCCAGCATCGGGTCGTCGATCCGCGCTGTTCCAGCGCCGATTAGCACGGCATCGGCCTGGGCGCGCATCAAATGCACGCGCCGCCGTGCCGTCTCTCCGGTGATCCAGCGGCTCTCGCCTGTCCGCGTGGCGATCCGGCCATCGATCGTGGCAGCCATTTTGAGTTGCACCCAGGGCCGGGCCGCGTCGAACCTGCCGAGAAACCCGGCATTCAGGGCCGTGGCCTCCTCCGCCAGAACGCCAATATCCACCGCGACACCCGCCTGTCGCAAGACTGCGAAGCCGCGGCCGTCGACGCGCGGATCGGGGTCCTCGATCGCCGCGACCACGCGGGAGACCCCGCTTTCGATCAGTGTCTGAGCGCAAGGGGGGGTGTGGCCGTGATGCGCGCAGGGTTCCAATGTCACATAGACAGTGGCCCCGGCGACATCGTGACCGCGCGACCTGGCATGCTCCAGCGCCATGACCTCCGCATGGGGGCGGCCCCCCGGTGCGGTCGCCCCGCGGCCCAGGACCCGCCCGTCGCGGACGATCAGCGCGCCCACGGCGGGATTAGGCGCGACCTGGCCGAGGCGCCGCCGCGCCAGTCCCAGTGCAACGCGCATCCACCGGGCATCCGCGTTGCGGTCCATCGGGGTCAGTCCTCGTCGGCCAGCACTTTTGTCGGACGCAGTTCGGCGACGAACTTGTCGAAATCGGCGACTTCCTGGAAGTTCTTGTAGACGCTGGCAAAGCGCACATAGGCGACGGTGTCGATCCGGCTCAGCGCCTCCATGACGATCTCGCCGATCGTGTCGGAGGCAACATCGGTATCGCCCATGCTCTCCAGCCGGCGCACGATGCCCGAGATCATCTGATCGATCCGCTCCGGCTCGACCGGGCGTTTCTGCAGGGCGATCTTGATCGAGCGGCTGAGCTTGTCGCGGTCGAACTCCTCGCGGCGCCCGTTCTTTTTGACAACGATCAGGTCGCGCAGCTGCACCCGCTCGTAGGTTGTGAACCGCCCGCCGCAAGCGGGGCAGGAGCGGCGGCGCCGGATCGCCACATGATCCTCGGCTGGGCGCGAGTCCTTCACCTGGGTTTCGACATTTCCACAGAACGGACAGCGCATCTCGGCCCCCTCACTCCTCAGACCCGACGACTATAGGCAAACCGCGAGCAATTGTGTAGGGGGCGATTTGTTCCCCAAGATATGCGGCTGGAAAGTCCTGCAATGACACTCTGCCCGGACCTCTCATCTGGTAAAACGGGCGTGAGTGGGGATGGGCATTGCGAAACCTCGGGGGCACATTGCGCACGTTGCCCTCTGCTGAACAAAATGGAGATCCCAATGCAGAAGCTCTTTGCATCGCTGGCCGCCCTCGGCCTGGCCCTGACCCTCGGCCTCTTCTCGGCGACCGGCGCCCTGGCCGATGGTCATTCCCGCTCTGGTACCTTCACCGGAGACAGCAACCACGTGACCAAGGGCGGTGTCGAAGTCGTCAAGGGCGACGATGGTTGGGAGATCGTTCTGAAATCCGATTTCTGGTTCGATGGCGCTCCGGATCCGCGCGTCGGTTTCGGGAAGGGCGGCAAGTTCGTCGATCCCACCGATTTCGAGCCGCTGCGCCAGAACGCCGGCGAGCAGGTCTATAAAGTGCCTGCCGAGATCGATCCGGCCGAATTCGACACCGTGTTTATCTGGTGCCGCAAATTCTCGGTGCCGCTGGGCCATGCCGCGCTGAACTGACCGGGCAGGCCGCAACGCAGTTCTGTCGAGTGTTGCGGCCTCTCACACCTCTGTGACCGGGGGTAGATCGGGCGCCGCGCGCCGGTAGTGTCCGCCATGCACGCCCCAATAAAGCTGGCCCGCTCGGGTCGGCGTCAGTCAGGAAGAGGACACCCGATGACACGCATTTTTCTCGCGGCCGCCGCACTGGCCGCCACGGCGGCTCTGACCGTTCCCACGGCCCAGGCGGCTGAATGCGACCCAGACAAATCGGTCGATGACATGAGCTTTGAAGACGCTCTGAAAGTCTATGAGTGCCTCAAGGACGATCTGCAGGCGGGCTATCAGAAAGGTGGAAAAGCCTGGATTCCCGCCGCGCATGTCAACGATTACCCCTCCTGGACTGCCGCCAGCACAATGCCCGCGAACCCCGGCTTCCACGGCGGCCGCTTCCTGATGACCTATGTCAACGCGGTCGGCGCCGAGGAATACATGAAATATGCCGAGAACCCGAGCATCCCCGCCGGCACTGTCCTGGCGAAGGAAAGCTTCTCGGTCACTGAGAGCGGCAAAGTCCGCAAGGGCCCGCTGTTCCTGATGGAGAAGGTCGCCGCAGGCACCTCGCCCAAAACCGATGACTGGTTCTACTACATGGTCTCGGCCAAGGGGAAACCGCAGGCGGTCAACGTCTTTGCGGCCTGCTCGGAATGCCACCAAGGCAATTTCGGCGACACCGGCGGCATGGGCTATCCGGTGGAAGAAGCCCGGGTGAAGTGAGTGGTCGCAGGCCCCGGACGCAGCGCCGGGGCCTGCCTCACCCCAGGGGCACCGTGATCCGCTCGAGCGTCGAGACGGTGCCCCGCTCGTCCACGCGCACTACGAAAATCTCTCCCGAGCTGACCCCGCTCCGCGTGAGAGCCGTGATGTTGACCTGATGGGTCACACAGAACGCCGTTTCTTCCGATGGCAGGCTGGCGAGTAGGCGGCGGATCTCGGCCGACTGCGCGGGCTCGGTGGCACGGTTCTCGAAGAACGAGTTCAGTGCGGGCTGCTCGACCACGGTTCCCACCTCCATCAGCCGGGCCGTGTCGAGACAGCGGCACCATTGGCTCGACCAGAGGTGATCGACCCGTGCGCCCGAGGCACGCAGCATCTCGCCCGTCAAAGCCGCCTGGGCCCGCCCTTGCTCACTGAGATTGCGCTGGGTCGAGCAGTCCTCCAAGACGAACCGGGCAGGATCGCCTGTGCCTGGGGCCAGGGCGTGGCGCATCAAGGCATGGGTGCGAGGCTCGTTCAGACGGGACATGACCGAGGCCGTTGCCTCGCGAAGTGCCAAGGGTGCGAGCAGGGCTCCAAGCGCGAAACTGCGACGATCCATTGGGGGTCTCCGATACACATGTGTCTCGCGAGAGAATAGAACGAGGCAGTGCCGGAGCAATCGCAGAAGTGAGGCGCGGCCCGCGATGGGCCGCGCTGGTCGGGATCAGAGGCCCGGGTAGATTGGGAAGCGGTCGCAGAGGGCTTTGACCTTGTGCTTCACGGCCTCCTCGACAGCGCCGTTGCCGTCTTCGCCGTTCGCTGCCAAACCGTCAACCACTTCGCAGATCAGCGCACCGACCTGCTCGAACTCGGCCTCTCCGAAGCCGCGGGTCGTGCCGGCGGGGGTGCCGAGGCGGATGCCCGAGGTGATCGTGAATTTCTCGGTATCGAACGGGATGCCGTTCTTGTTGCAGGTGATATGCGCGCGGCCGAGCGCCTTTTCCGTCGCAACTCCCGTCACGCCCTTGGGCCGCAGATCGACCAGCATCACATGGGTGTCGGTGCCACCGGTGGTGATCGCCAACCCACCCTCGATCAGCCGGGCCGAGAGCGCCTGGGCGTTCTTGACCACCTGGTCGATATAGCCGCGGAACTCGGGCCGCAGCGCTTCGCCGAAGGCCACAGCCTTTCCGGCGATGACATGCATCAGCGGGCCGCCCTGGATGCCGGGGAAGACGGCGGAGTTGAACTTCTTCGCCAGCGCCTCGTCATTGGTCAGGATGATCCCGCCGCGCGGACCGCGCAGCGTCTTGTGGGTGGTCGAGGTCAGAGCGTGGACATGCTCCATCGGGTTCGGATAGGCGCCGCCGGCGATCAGACCCGCGTAATGCGCCATATCGGCCAGCAGATAGGCGCCCACCTTGTCGGCAATCTCGCGGAACCGCTTCATGTCAATGATCCGCGGGATGGCCGAGCCGCCGGCGATGATCATCTGCGGCTTGTGCTCCAGCGCCTTGGCCTCGAGGTCGTCGTAATCGATGTCGAGCGTGTCGCGGCGCACGCCATAGCTGACGGCGTTGAACCACTTGCCCGACTGGTTCGGCGGCGCGCCATGGGTCAGGTGCCCGCCCGAGGCGAGGTCCATGCCGAGGATCGTGTCGCCGGGCTTCAAGAGCGCCATGAAGACCGCCTGGTTGGCCTGGCTGCCCGAGTTCGGCTGCACATTGGCGAAGCCACAATTGAAGAGCTTGCAAATCCGCTCGATCGCCAGCTTCTCGGCTACGTCCACATGCTGGCAGCCGCCATAATAGCGCTTGCCCGGATAGCCCTCGGCATATTTGTTGGTCATGACCGAGCCTTGCGCCTGCATCACCGCCAGCGAGGCGATGTTTTCGGACGCGATCAGCTCGATCTCGTCCTGCTGGCGGCGCAGCTCATCGGCGACCGAGGCGAACAGCTCCGGGTCACGGGTGGTCAGGTCTTCGGTGAAGAAACCTGCATCGCGGGTAATGGCGTCCATCTGACGGTCCTCTCCTCATTTTCTGGCGGCGGCCTACCACATGGGAACGATGGGACCAATTCAGATTTTGTAAATGGGCGAAAATAGTTTCCGATTGGAAACAGGATTGGCGCGCCCGGAACCGCTCACTTATAGACCGGCTACCCCGCATCGATCATGTCCTTCCGGATCAAGCCGGCGAATTTCGCCATGATGCCCCCCTGCCGGTTCGAGCATATCTGACACTGCGGGCGCAGTTGCCATGCCGGGCGCCGGAGTTTGAGCAGGCGGACGGCATCGAGCATGTAGTTGGTCGCGAATTCCTGCGGCGGATAGTGATCTGCGATAAAGCCTGAGCTCGACTTTCTGGTCTTGCAGCAATGGCATCCTTTCAGCCGGCCTTTGTTCTGCACCACAAATCTTTGGACCAATCTGGGCGCGCCGGACTGACCGACCACCGAGAGCTTGTCGTTATCATGGTGGATCAGCTTGGCTTCGAATGTCGACAGGTCCGGCAGAGTGCCCTTGCTTTTCCAGATCTTATTGAGTTTGCGGACCAGCTTGCTCTGTGCCTTTGCACAAGCCGAGCAATGCGCGAAGAAGCGGTAGGACTTGCTGCCGATCCAACCGGGGACATAATTCTCGACAATCCCGGCCTTCAGGCCCCGGGGCGGGATGTGATCGACAATCCAGGGTCCTCTCGGGGCTAGCAGGCATTTGTGGCAGCCCGTACTCCGGCCAATGCGGTTGATGGACTTGCGATGCTCCGCTGTGACCGAAGCGGGTTTCGTTCCTTTGCCCAATGAGATCGACTCCCCGTGCCAGCGCGGGCTGGTGTACCTCGTCAGGATCGACTGCAGCCTGCTCTTGTAGCTTTTGATCGCCGCGGCAACCTCGTCTTCATCCCATTTCTTTGGCATCCCGTTCCGCCTTTCCCAGTCGAAGTGTCTGACGCCGTGAGAACACGCGGGAGAGGAGGGAAATTCGAACACGCTGATTGACGACGGCGTGAACCTGGCCGGTACTGCCCGCCGGATCTGGCATGGACGCCCCGGAGCGCTCTCGATACAGTCCCCGGGAGTGACGACGTCTGGGGAGGCTGGTCGTGGGGGTTCAGAAACTTTCAATCTTGTGCAGCGGGTCGCCGCAGGCCGAGCAGGGGCAGGCGTTGCTGCGCGCCCGTTATGGCCATGTCCCGCCCGACGAGGCGGATGTGATCGTGGCCCTCGGCGGCGATGGCTTTATGTTGCACACGCTGCATTCCACGATGGATTTGCCAGCCCCGGTCTATGGGATGAACCGTGGGTCGGTCGGCTTCCTAATGAATGATTTTCACGAGGCGGATCTGCTCGACCGGCTGGCCGAGGCGAAGAAGGCGACGATCCATCCGCTGCGCATGGTGGCGCTCGACGCGATGGAGCGGCGGACCGAGGTGCTGGCGATCAACGAAGTCTCGCTGCTGCGCGAGCGCGGGCAGGCGGCGAAAATCCGGGTGCTGATCGATGGTGAGGAACGTCTGGAAGAGCTGATTTGCGACGGCATCCTGGTGGCGACGCCCGCCGGCTCGACCGCCTATAACCTCTCCGCCCATGGCCCGATCCTGCCGATCCGCTCGCAGCAGATGGCGCTGACGCCGATCTCGGCGTTTCGGCCGCGGCGCTGGCGTGGGGCGATCCTGGATTGGGACCGGACCGTCACCTTCGAGATCCGCGAGCAGGCAAAGCGTCCGGTCTCGGCCACCGCCGATCATGTCGAGGTGCGGGATGTGGCGCGGGTCGAGGTGTCCTCGGCGCTCGAGATTGCGCTCGACCTGCTCTACGATCCGGGGCAGGGGCTGGAGGAACGGCTGCTGCGCGAGCAGTTCACGGCCTGATCCGGTTTCTCCGCAGCCATCTGAGGATGCCAATCCGGGCAAGCAACCGACCCACCCGTCGGGGAGCGGGGCGGCCCGATCGGCCCGGTGATCTTGAAGACCCGCCTCCATTGCATTGCAGGTGGAGATCGCCCGCCACGTCCCAACCGATATCGGAGGATCAGCGGAATGTCCTCCTGAACCTCTCAGGAGAATGGAGCGACGGATCCTCATCGCCCGGTTTGTCCTGCGCTTTGCGCCAGAGCGTCAGGAATTCGGGACCGGAGATCGAACTCCAGGATCTGATGGGAGTGATCCGCCAGGAATGGAACGCTGGGTGGCCGTGGAGAACCGGGCAAGGGTTCTGGATTGCAGACCGCGGCGGCTGATCCGATCGAGGTTCGGGAGGCTCACCACCACCCGCCTTGCCACAGATATCAACGCAAGGGCAGCCGTCCAGAGAGATGGTTCTGCCAGAATCCCAAACGGACCAAGTACCGACAACCCCATCGCTATCGGGCCGGGGCGTCGACAAGGGGAGTATGGAGTCACCTCGCTGCGGGCCGATGGAACCGCCCGCAAGTCGCACCAATCGGGCGACGCCCCTTGACCCCCAACTGCGGCGACACCATCAACGTGGGGCGGGGCGGCTCCCCGACACAGCAGAGGACAGATGTATGACCGTCGGCGAGCAAGTGCGCTATTGGAGCCTGGGGCTGGTCGCCTTCATCCTGTTCCTCTGGCTGTTATCCGACGCGGTTTTGCCCTTTGTGATGGGGGCCGCGGTGGCCTATCTCACCGATCCGCTGGCCGACCGGTTGGAGCGGGCCGGGTTCTCGCGGACGCTCTCGACCGTGATCATCACCGTTGGCGCGCTGGCATTGGGCACGGTCGCGTTCCTGCTGGTTGTCCCGGCGCTGGTCGATCAGATCCGCGAGGCGGTCACGCATATCCCCGGCTATGTCCAACAGTTGCGCGAGGTGACGATCCGCTGGCTGCCCGAACTGGCCCAAGAGGACAGCTTTATCCGCCGGGCCCTGGCCACAATGACCGAGAATGTGAAGGAGTGGAGCGCAAATGCCATCGCCTCGATCTGGTCGGGATCGGTCGCGGTGTTCGACTTCATCTCGGTGCTGGTGATCGCACCTGTGGTCGCATTCTACATGCTGCACGATTGGGACAAGATCGTCGCCGCCATCGATGATGTGCTGCCGCGCCAGCATCGGGCCGTGATCCACCGGCTGATGCACGAGTTGGACCATGTGCTGGCCGGGTTCCTGCGCGGGCAGTTGACCGTCTGCGCAATCCTCGGTGTTTTCTATGCCGTCGCGCTCAGTCTGATCGGGTTGGATTTTGGCATGCTGATCGGGCTGTTCGCGGGGTTGATCAGCTTCATCCCCTTTGTTGGCTCGATCATGGGCGGCGTGCTGTCGATCGGCGTGGCGACTGCGCAGTTCTGGACCGCGCCCGAATGGATCGTTGCTGTGGCGGCGGTTTTCATCCTGGGCCAGGCGGTCGAGGGCAATTTCCTGACCCCGAAACTGGTGGGCGGCAAGGTCGGGCTCCACCCGGTCTGGCTGATGTTCGCCCTGTCGGCCTTCGGTTCGGTCTTTGGATTTCTCGGCCTGCTGGTGGCCGTGCCGGCGGCGGCGGGGCTGGGGGTGCTCGCGCGCTTTTTCACCAGTCAGTACAAGGAAGGTCGCCTCTATCAGGGCAGTGCCGACTGGCAGCGTGACATGGCTGAGGCCGCGCGGAGTAAAGACGGATCCGCGGAGGTCCGAGAGGAGCCGTGACGGCGCCTGTCCAACTCACCTTTGATCTGCCGCAGAGGACGGCGCGCTCTCGCGCGGCCTTCCTGGTGGCGCCGTCGAACCGGGATGCGGTGGCGCTGATCGATCGCTGGCGCGAATGGCCCGAGGGGCGGGCCGCCCTGATCGGCCCGCCAAGGGCGGGTAAATCGCATCTGGTCGAGGTCTGGCGCCACGAAACTGGGGCGCAGGCGCTGCCGGCCACGGAACTGGGCGCCCTGGCAGCACCGGTGGAGGGGGCCCTGGCGCTGGAGGATGTTGATCAGCTCCCCACGCTGGGTCTCGAACGGCAAAAAGCTGCGGAGATCGCCCTGTTCCATCTCTACAACCGCCAGAACGCCGCGCGATGGCCCTTGCTGATGACCGGCCGGCGCGAACCGTCGCTTTGGAAGCTCGAGCTGGCGGATCTGCGGTCTCGTGTTGCCACCCTGCCGCTGGCGCGCATAGATCTGCCGGATGACGCATTGTTGTCATCGGTTCTGGGTAAGCTTTTTACAGACCGGCAGCTCACGGTCGGCACTGATGTGATTGCGTTCCTGCTCAAGCGCATGGAGCGTTCCTGCGAAGCGGCTGAGGCTCTGGTAGAAACGCTCGACCGCGCCGCACTGCGCTTGAAGAGGCCCGTGACAGTTCCTTTTGTGCGTGAGATCATGGGCTGGACCTGAAGACCAGAAGGGGGAGCGCCCATGCGGGCCGATTTTCTGAACACACCCGTCCCGCCCGTCGATCCGGCTGTTGCCGAAGGGCTTGATATCACCTCGCCCGACCGTTTTCAGAACCGCGAACTGAGCTGGCTCTCGTTCAACTGGCGGGTGCTCGAGGAAGCGGGCAATCCCCATCAGCCGCTGCTCGAGCGGGTACGGTTCCTCTCGATTTCAGCCTCAAACCTGGATGAGTTCTACACCGTCCGGGTCGCCGGCCTGCGGGCGCAGATGCTGGGCGGGATCGAGACCCGCTCGGTCGATGGGCGCACCGCTTCTCAGCAGCTCGCACTGATCGACGAGAATGCGATGCGCCTGCAACATGCCCATCAGGCGACCTGGCAATCTCTGCGCGCCGAGTTGGAAGCGGTCGGGATCTATGTGGTCAACCAGTCGGCGCTGAGCCCCTCGGAACGGGATGGATTGGAGGAGTATTTCCTCACCCAGATCTTCCCGATGCTGACCCCCTTGGCCATCGATCCGGCGCACCCGTTCCCGTTCATCCCCAACGAGGGAAAGGCGCTCGCCCTCGCCTTGGTTCGCGAAAGCGATGGCGAGCCGCTGAACGCCCTGATCCCCGTGCCGGTCAAGACCGACCGGTTCCTCAGGCTGGAGGACGGGGCCGATGGCGCGATCCGCTTCCTGCCGCTGGAAAGCCTGCTCGACATGTTCCTCGACCAGCTCTTCCCCGGTTACCGGGCCGAGGGGCGCTGCCTGTTCCGCGTGCTTCGCGACAGCGATCTGGAGGTCGAGGAAGAGGCCGAAGACCTGATGCGCGAATTCGAAAGCGCCCTCAAACGCCGTCGCCGGGGCGAAGCCGTGCGCCTCAAGATGACTGAAGACGCGCCCGAGGCCCTGAAGACCCTGATCCGCACCGAGCTGAATGTCCGCCCGAACGAGGTGATCGAAGTGGCGGGTCTGGTCGGCGTCGGCGATATCTCGGAACTGGTGGTGGATGACAAGCCGGAGCTGCGCTGGACCTCCTACCAGCCCCGCTTGCCAGAGCGGGTGCGCGACCATGACGGCGATATCTTCGCTGCCGTGCGCCAAAAGGACATGCTGCTGCACCACCCATACGAGGGTTTCGACATCGTGGTCGATTTCGTCCGCCAGGCGGCGCGGGACCCGGATGTGGTGGCGATCAAGCAGACACTCTATCGCACCTCGAAACAGTCGCCCATTGTCGAGGCGCTCTGCGAAGCCGCCGAGGACGGCAAATCCGTCACTGCCCTGGTCGAGCTGAAAGCCCGCTTTGACGAGGCGGCCAATATCCGCCAGGCGCGGCAGTTGGAGAGGTCCGGCGTGCAGGTGGTGTTCGGTTTCGTCGATCTGAAAACCCACGCCAAGATCTCGACCGTGGTGCGGCGCGAGGGCGGCAAACTGGTCACCTACAGCCATTTCGGCACGGGCAACTATCACCCGATCACGGCGAAAATCTATACCGATCTCAGCCTCTTCACCTGCTCGCCCACCCATGCCCGCGATGCGGCGAAGATTTTCAACTTCACCACTGGCTATGCCGAGCCGACCGGCCTGACCCATGTGCAGGTCGCCCCGCTGACCCTGAAAAAGACCCTGATCGAGGGGCTGGAGGCCGAGGCCGAGCACGCCCGCGCCGGGCGCCCGGCCCGGGTCTGGGCTAAGATGAACAGTCTGATCGAACCCGAGGTGATGGACGCGCTCTATGCCGCCAGTCAGGCGGGCGTGCAGATCGATCTGGTCATCCGCGGGATCTGCGGCGTGCGCCCGGGGATCCCCGGCCTCTCCGAGAATATCCGCGTCAAATCCATCGTTGGACGGTTCCTGGAGCATTCGCGGATCGTCTGTTTCGGGAACGGCGCCGGCCTGCCCTCGGATCAGGCGCGGTGCTATATTTCCTCGGCCGACTGGATGGGTCGTAACCTGAACCGCCGGGTCGAGACGCTGGTCGAGATCATCAATCCGACCGTGCACAACCAGATCATCGACCAGGTGATGGCCGCCAACATGCGCGACGAGGCGCAATCCTGGGTGCTGCAACCCGATGGCCGCTATGTCCGCGCCACGGGGGATGGCGGCAACGAGGAGCTTTTCAACTGCCACGACTTCTTCATGCGCTACCCGTCGCTGTCGGGCCGGGGGCGCAATGCATCCGACATGCCCCCGCGCTTGACCTGAACAGGGGGTGAATTCGAGAGGTTCAGGATGGCCTATTGCTATAATGGAATGGACGATCTGTCGGCCGGAGAGCTGTTCTTCTGGATCATGGTCGACAAGGCGCAAGAGCATCTGGGCGTCGAGGATCTCGCCGCCATGTTCGCCGTCATCGCGGGGCAGCCGATCCTCAAGACACGGGGCAAGTTTGCCGGGGCGACCAAGGGCACCTCGGTCGCCTCGGTCGTGGCGCGCCGGACGCTGAACTATGACTTGAAACGGCGGATCCTGCCGACGATCACGAACCAGAGCATTCGCCAGCTGCGCATCATCTTTACCCGCAATATCGGAACCTTTGTCGGCCGCACCGTGCCGGTGGTGGGATGGGTGATCCTGGCCTATGACGTGGCGGCGATCACGGCCGCCACGGTCAGCGAGTATAACCGCCGTGTCGATGCGGGCGACAGGTGCGCGGCGTGAACGCGGCGCAACCGCTCTGGCCCGCCCTGACGGCGTTCGTGCAGGAGCAGACCGGGGCCGAGGGGCCATTCACCCGCGGCACCGATCTGGCCGGCGATCTGGGGCTGGACGGTGACGAGGCTTTCGATTTCGTCGAAGCCTATGCCGAACGGTTCTCGGTCGCGCCGGGGGATTTCGAATTCCACCGCTATTTCGGGGCGGAAGGCTTCAATCCGCTCGCCCTGATCGCGGGTCTGTTCCGCCGCGCCGAGGCGAAGGCCCCGCTGACGCTCGGAATGCTCGAAGCCGCGGCGCAGCAGGGCCAATGGAACACGGCGCAGGTCGAACGGGGCGGCGGCTCCGCGGGCGCTGTCTGACTTCTTACAATTTCGTTAAAGTTTTGTTTGCGAAGACAGGCAGATCCGCTATCCCCTGCTGCGGAGAAACGCGCGTCCGACACCGGCTCGGACGACCAGGCCCGGGGACTGAGAACTGGATAAGACTTCGCCGCGCGCTCTGAGTGCCGTCAACGGCCAGGGAGAGTTCTTCGGAGATGCTCCGCCATCCTTCCCGCCCGCCTTTCCCGGGGTCGAGCGGATCGGGGTGGTGGATGTCGGCTCCAACTCGGTGCGTCTGGTGGTGTTCGAGGGGCATTGCCGCTCTCCCGCGGTTGTCTACAACGAGAAGGTGATGTGCGGCCTCGGCGCCCGGTTGCAGGACACGGGCGCGCTCGACCCAGAGGGTAAGGTGCGCGCCCTGTCGGCCCTGCGCCGTTTCTCGTCGCTGATGCCAGGGCTGAATGTGGGGGCGCTGGCCGGGGTTGGCACGGCGGCCCTGCGCGACGCGGTCGATGGCCCCGCTTTTCGCGATCAGATCGAGGTCGAGACTGGGATCCGCCTGGAAATCGCTTCGGGCGCCGACGAGGCGCGGCTGGCCGCCCAGGGGGTCTTGTTCGGCAATCCTGGAGCGACCGGGGTGGTGATCGATCTGGGCGGCGCCTCGCTGGAGTTTGCCCGCATCGCCGGAGGACGGGTCGGAGAGGGGCTCACCACGCCGCTCGGCCCGCTCCGCCTTGCCAGCCGTGGCCGGGGGCCGGCCGAAATCGATGCCGAGATCGCCCGCTATCTGGGCACATTGCGCGAGACCTATGCGCTGGCAGGGGGCACGCTCTATCTCGTCGGCGGCTCCTGGCGTTCGCTGGCCCGAATCGCGATGATCCGCAACGCCCATCCGGTGGAGGTCATCCACGAATACAGCATCGATCGGGCCAGCGCCGTCGCGCTTTGCACCTGGGTCAGCGCCGCGGATCAGGCCATGTTGGAGGCGCTGGGCGGTCTGTCGTCGAACCGCATTCCGCATTTGCCGCTGGCGGCGCGCCTGCTCGGCCATATTCTCGAAGCGCTCGACCCCGGCACGATCACTGCCTCGGGCTTTGGCCTGCGCGAGGGGTTGTGCCTCGAGAACCTTGCGCCGCCGATCCAGGCCGAAGACCCGCTGATTTCCGCCTGCCTCGAGCAGGAGCGCCGCCGCGCCCGGGCGCCCGGGTTCGGAGCGGAACTGGCCGATTGGGTCGAGACCATTCTGGAGCCCCGCGACCGGCGCGAGGCCCGTCTGTTCCGGGCCGCGGCACATCTCGCCGATGTGAATTGGCGCACCCATCCGGATTTCCGGGCCGAGGGATGCTGGGAGACCGTCACCCGCACCTCGATCACGGATATCGGTCATGCGGGCCGCGCGTTTCTCGGGGCGGCTCTGGTGATGCGCTATAAGTCCCGCGGCCGCAAACGGCTCGAGAGCAAACCCTCGCTGGCGCTTCTGACGATCGAGGAGGTCGATCGCGCCGAGCAACTGGGTCAGATCCTCCGCCTTGGCGGGGCCATCGCGGGCCATGCGCCAGGGATCCTCGGCCACTGCCACGCGATCCTGGGGGCCGAGACGCTGACGCTCGACTTCGCCGCACCGATCCGTGCCTTTGCCGGGGAGGAGGTGGAGAAACGCCTCGCCATCGCCGCACGAAGCCTGGGGCGCGACTGGGCCATTCAACTCGGCTCCTGACCGCTGCCCGCGCCGCGTTAACCCCGGCACCCACGGCGCGCCTCGCTTGCGTGGCACGCGCTTTCCGCCTAGACCGCTGGCAACAGCCGTGACCGTGCCCAGCGCCAGCCTCGAGAGACCGCCCATGCGCCTGACCCGCTATTTCCTCCCCGTGCTCAAGGAGACCCCGGCCGAGGCGCAGATCGCCTCGCACCAGCTGATGCTGCGCGCCGGCATGATCCGCCAGGCCTCGGCCGGCATCTATTCCTGGCTGCCGCTCGGCCTGCGTGTCCTGCGCAATATCGAGCGGATCGTGCACGAAGAACAACAGCGCGCCGGCGCCATCCCCGTCCTGATGCCCACCATCCAATCCGCCGATCTCTGGCGCGAGAGCGGGCGCTATGACGCCTATGGGCCCGAGATGCTGCGCCTCCGCGACCGGCATGATCGCGACATGCTCTACGGCCCCACCAACGAGGAGCTGATCACCGATATCTTCGGCGCCTCCGCCACCAGCTATCGCGATGTGCCGAAGCTGCTCTACCATATCCAGTGGAAGTTCCGTGACGAGATCCGCCCCCGCTTCGGCGTGATGCGTGGGCGCGAGTTCCTGATGAAGGACGGCTACAGCTTCGATCTCGACCGCGACAGCGCCATTGTCAGCTATAACAAGATGCTGGTGAGCTATCTGCGCACCTTCGAACGCCTCGGCCTCAAGGCCGTGCCGATGAAGGCCGAAAGCGGCCCGATCGGCGGCGACCATGCGCATGAATTCCTGATCCTGGCCGAGACGGGCGAGTCCGAGGTCTTCCTCGACCGCACCATGGTCGATCTCACCCTCGGCGACCGGACCATCGATTACGACGACGCGGCCCAACTCCAGGGCATTTTCGAGGAATGGACGTCCTCCTATGCCCGCACCGACGACACGCATGACAAGACGCTCTTCGAAGCCGAGGTGCCCGAGGACCGCCGCGTCACCGCACGCGGCATCGAAGTGGGGCATATCTTCTATTTCGGCACCAAATATTCCGAGCCGCTCGGCGCCAGTATCGCCGCGCCGGATGGCACCCAGACCCCGGTCCATTCCGGCAGCTATGGCATTGGTGTCTCACGACTGGCGGGCGCGCTGATCGAGGCGCATCACGACGAGAACGGCATCCTCTGGCCAGAAAGCGTGGCGCCCTTTCAGGTGGCGATCGTCAATCTCAAACAAGGCGATGCGGCCTGCGACGCGGCCTGCGAGGATCTCTATGCCAAACTCACCGCAGCAGGGCTGGAGGTGCTCTATGACGATCGCGCCGAACGCGCCGGGGCGAAATTCGCCACAATGGAGCTGATCGGCATCCCCTGGCGGCTGACCATCGGCCCGCGCGGCCTCGCCAATGGCATCGTCGAGGTCACCTCGCGGCGCAGCGGTGCCTCCGAGGAGCTCAGCCCCGAGGCCGCTCTCAACGCCATGACCACCTGCTATGCCAATCTCTGAACTGCTGGGCGCCCGGTCTGGTTCCAGGTGCTGCGGGACTCCCTCCCCCGTCTGCGGGGGAGGGTGGGGGAGGGGGCGCGCAGTCTCCGGAGGAGACTGCATCCAAAGGCATATGCGCCCGCCAGGGCGCATGCATTTTACCTCAGCCGCGAGGCCCTTGGCATGAGCGCCCATCCCGGCCCGTTTTCCCGTCTCGAATGGATGATCGCCGGGCGCTTCCTCCGCGCCCGCCGGCGCGAGGGCACCATCTCGGTCATTGCCGGCTTCTCGCTGGTCGGCATCCTGCTCGGTGTCGGGACACTGATCGTCGTCATGTCGGTGATGAACGGGTTCCGGATCGAGCTGGTCGACCGCATCCTCGGCGCCCAGCCCCATATTCTGGTGCAATCCTTCGAGCGCCAGGGCCTGTCCGATTACGACGCTATGACGGCCCGCTTGCGCGGCACCCCGGGCGTTATCCGCGCCGCCCCGATGATCGAGGCCCAGCTTATGGCCTCGACCCGCCAGGGCAATTCCGGCGCCCTGGTCCGGGGCATGCGGCTGGAGGACCTCCGCACCCTGAAAGGCGTCGCCGAGCCCGAGGAGTTCCGCGGCTCTCTCGATCAGTACAATAACGGCGTCGCCATCGGCGCCGGCCTCGCCCGCACCCTCGGGTTGATCGTCGGCGACAAGGTGACCCTGATCAACCCGCAGGGCCTGACCACCGTGTTCGGCGTCAAACCGCGGATCAAATCCTACGAGGTCACCTATATCTTCCGCGTCGGTATGAGCCAGTATGACAGCGCCTTCATCTTCATGCCGCTGGACGAGGCGCAGCGCTTTTTCAACCGTCCCGAATGGGTCACTGGCATCGAGGTCATGGTCGACAGTCCGGACGCCGTGCGCGAGATTCAGCCGACGCTCCTCCCCGCCACCGGCTCGAACGTGTCCTTCTGGAACTGGCAGGACGCGAACGGCGCTTTCATCACCGCGCTGAAGGTCGAGGCGAATGTGATGTTCCTGGTGCTCTCGCTGATCTTCCTGATCGTCGCGCTCAACATCGTCTCGGGCCTGATCATGCTGGTGAAGGAGAAGACCCGGCATATCGGCATCATGCGCACCTATGGCATGCGGCGCGGGGCGATCATGCGGGTGTTTTTCATCGCTGGCAGCGCCATCGGGGTGATCGGCACAGTGCTTGGCGTGATCGCCGGGGTGCTGTTCACCGTCTATATCCACGAGATCCAGGCGGCGGTCGAATGGCTCTCGGGCACGCAGGTCTGGGACAGTGAGCTGCGCTACCTCACGCGCCTGCCCGCCGTGCTGCAATGGGGCGATGTGGCTCTGACGGTGACCACGGCGCTTGGCTTCTCCTTCCTCGCCACGCTCTATCCCGCCTGGCGAGCGGCGCGGCTAGACCCGGTCGAGGCGCTGCGCAATGAGTGAGGCGCTCTCGCTTTCCGGCATCACCCGCACCTATCCCGGCGCGACCCCGGTCGAGGTGCTGCGCGGCGTCGACCTGGAGATTGCCGAAGGCGAGATCGTCGCCCTCGTCGCCCCCTCGGGCGCGGGCAAATCCACGCTTTTGCAGATCGCGGGTCTGCTGGACACGCCGACCACCGGCGCGATCTCGATCGCGGGCCGCAACATGACCGGGCTCGACGAGGAAACTCGCACCGCCGCGCGGCGCGATCTGGTCGGTTTTGTGTATCAGTTCCACCATCTGCTGCCGGAGTTCACGGCCGAGGAAAACGTCGCCCTGCCGCGCATGACGGCGGGCCTGTCGCGCCACCAGGCGCTGGCCGAGGCGCAGGCCTTGCTCGCAAAGGTCGGGCTGGCCGAGCGGACAGGCCACCGGCCCGGCGCCCTCTCGGGTGGAGAACAGCAGCGCACCGCCATCTGCCGGGCGCTCGCCAACAGTCCCCGTCTTCTGCTGGCCGATGAGCCGACCGGCAATCTGGACCCTGATACCGCCTCGCAAGTCTTCGCCGTCCTGCTCGAGACGGTGCGCGCCACCGGCCTGGCAGCCCTGATCGCGACCCATAACCATGGGCTGGCGGCCCAGATGGACCGGACCGTCGCCCTCGAGGCGGGACGCATTCGCGACCTGCCGGCGCGCTGAGGCAACGCGGCACAATCGACTGAAATCAAGAATGAATTTGAACAACTCAGCCTGAATTTGCAGGGTCGTCGCGTCCCTTTCGGCAACGCTTCGTTATGAAATCTTCCTCAGAGTCGCGACCCGGGAGCGGCCCGATCCGTGTGGCTGCTCGAGTGTCTTGTCGAGATCGCAATCGATCTTCAGGAGGTTCCATGTTCAGAAAATCCCTCACAGTGCTGGCCTGTCTCTGCGTTGCGCCGATGGCCCAGGCGAATGAATATCAAGCGCCGCTCGAAGATCTCGCTGCCGCGCAGCTCCGCTCGATCGCGTCGGAAGGGTTCATCGTTGACAGCGTGCGCGAGATGAATGCCGCACGCGCCGCGATGTCCCAGTCGGATATCGACGCGAAAGATCAGGAATGGCGCGCCCAGGTCGGGTCGTCCTCGCCGCTGATCGACAGCGTGATGACCACGCCCTCGTCGCAGCGCCTGGGCGAGATCCGTGATGTCAGCGAGGGACTGTTCACCGAGATCTTCGTGATGGGCAACAAAGGCCTGAACGTTGCGGCTTCGGATGTCACCTCGGATTTCTGGCAGGGCGATGAGGCGAAGTGGCAGCAGACCTACATGGTCGGTCCCGATGCCCTGCATATCAGCGAAGTCGAGCTGGATGAATCGACCCAGACCTACCAGGCGCAGGTCAGCCTGCCGGTCGTCGACCCGCAAACATCGGCGCCCATCGGAGCCATCACCTTCGGCGTCAATGTGGAGTTCCTGCAGTAACCCAACGCAGGCCAACTGGAGGAGGTTCCATGAGCGTTCCCGCGAACACGACATCGGACAGGAAGAGCTTTTGGAGCCTCCGGCGCGCGATTGCCGCGATGACGGGTCTCGTCATCGCCTGCGCCATCGCGCTGGTCGCCGGGTTGGCGATCGTCCAATCCAGCGAGATTATCCGCGGTCAATTCGAGAAGACCTCGGGCTCGATCACCGCCCTGCTTGGCGCCAATCTGGGCGGTGCGGTCAAGTTCGGCAAGGTCGATATCCTCGAGGCGCAGTTTCAGACCTTCATCGAGGAAAAGCAGGGCGATGTGGATGCGATTGGCGTCTACAAGCCCGATGGCACCGAGATTGCGAAAACAGCCGCTGGAACCCAGGCCATGAGCGCGCTTGCCCTCCGTGCCGCCGAGGCCGGGGAGATCGTGGTCGGCCCGGAGGGTAAACTCCGGGCCGTGCCCGTGTGGTTCGGGCGGAACAACGATATCGTCGGCGCGTTGGTGATCGCCTGGAACGATGCGCAGCTGGTCTCCGCCATCGATCAGATCTCGTTCTTTCTGGGCGGGATCGGCCTGCTTGTCGCAATCGTCTGTAGCGCCGGGGCTGCATTGGTCCTGGGTCCCCTGCTGTCCTCTCCGTTGCGGCGGCTGACCGATGCCGTGGGACGGCTGGCCGAGGGGTCTGAGGAGCAAATCAAGGAAGCCCGGCGTGGCGACGAGATCGGTGGCCTCGCCCGGGCCTTGGGCAAGGTGCACGAACAGGGCCTTCGCGCGAAACGTATCCGCTCTGCCGTTGATGGATCTAGCATCATGGTCATGGTCTGCGATGAAGGTCTCGGCGTCGTCTATATCTCCGGGGCGCTGGAGAGCTACATCGCCAGCAATTCCGCCACCCTCGCCAGCCGGGCGGGGCGCTTCACGGCCGGCGATCCCAGCAGCCTGTCGG
>JBCBIS010000011.1:8946-38407 GCA_038524325.1 Pseudomonadota bacterium | reverse complement strand
CGGTTTCTGCGTCCAGAAGCTCCGCCACCATGGCTTTGCGTGAAACATCGCTCACCGATCTGGTGCTTGCGGGACGGGTCTGGTTTGCCATGATCCTCTCCTGATCTCGGTACCATCTTGCGTGGGGTCTTGATGGGTACGGCGAAGGCGTAGGCTCGGATCACCTCAGCGCGAGTTCAGGCGCTGATTTCACAATTGTTTCTATAGCATGGAACTTTATTCCGTTTGATGGCTGTCTTGCTACTCTTACTCTGGGTAGAGCACCTGCGTGAGATATAGCCCGTCAGGCGGTGCGACGGGGCCGCAGGCGGCCCGATCCCGCGCGGCCAACGCCTCTCCCACACGTTCAGCCGGCCACCGGCCCAGACCCACCTGGACCAGAGTGCCGACAAAACTGCGCACCTGATTGTGCAGGAAACTGCGCGCCTCGAGCCGGCAATGGATTTCCGCCCCACAGGTCGTGATATCGAACCGGTCCAGGGTCTTCACCGGGCTCTTCGCCTGGCACTGCGCCGAGCGATAGGTCGTGAAATCATGCTGCCCGATCAGCAGATCGGCCCCTCTCTGCATCGCCTCGACATCCAAGGGTTCGACGAGCCGCCACACCAACCCTTTGTCGACCGTCAGCGGCGCGCGCCGGCTGGTGAGCCGGTAGAGATAGCGGCGCAGGCACGCATCGAACCGGGCGTTGAAGGTCTCGGCCACCTCTTCGACTTCAAGAATGGCGACCGGGTGCGGCTTGAGATGAAAATTCACAGCCTCGCCGAGGCGGAACGGGTCCCAGTCGCGCGTCAGATCGCAATGGGCGACCTGCCCGAGCGCATGGACCCCCGCATCGGTGCGGCCAGCGCCCTGGATCGCGGGCGCGTCCGGCTCCAATTGCCGCAGTGCTGCCTCGATCAGCGCTTGAACTGAGTGGCCTTCTGCCTGGCGTTGCCAGCCGACAAAAGGACCTCCGTCATATTCGATGGTGAGCTTATAGCGCGGCATGGCCTCTGATTGCGCCGGGCGGCCGCCCGGTTCAAGGGGCTTTCCGGATTATTCCTCGTCGACCTTGACCGCGAATTCCGTGCCCCGCACACCGAGGATCGTTGTCGGCATCAGCACCCGCATCGCGTTTGGCGTTTTGGCGATCAGACCCGAGGCCGCCGCCATCGAGCCCTTGGTCAGGCGGCTGTCAAAGCTATTGTCCCCTGCGCCCTGGCCATCGAACACATAGGTCTCGACCTTCAGTTCCGAGTTCGGGCCCAAGGACACCCGGCTGGTATCGGTGAAGACCAGGCCGAGCGCCCCGCCCTCGCCGGTGCGCAACGTGTCGAGGCGTTCAATCTCAAGCCCCGGCGCGGCCTCGATGCTCTGGCCGTCCCGCTCGATCGTCGCTGCGCCCCGGGCGAGTTTCACTTCACCGATCACTTCACCCGAGGTGGCGGGCAGTGCGGCCATGACGAACAGTGCGAGACTTGCGAAGATGGCGCGGACCATGGGCGGATCTCCTCCGATCGATTGACACTCGGCCATAAAACCCCGAGTCTGTGACTGGGGGATACAGCCTTATCTTGCCGGAAAAAGGGCAAGAAGGGTGAAAAAAACGGGAGTACTGATGTTCCTCGAATTCGCTGTGTCGCAATCCGGCCTCGCAGCAGCCATCGAGCATGTTCTGCAGAGTTGCGATCGGCTGGGCGTGAGCCGCGACGTGGCGAATCCGCTTTGCGTGATCTTGGACGAAATGGTCGGCAACATGATGATGCATGGCGGACAGGGCGAGGGCGCGGTCTTCGCGCTCTCGATCGTGCGCTCGGGCCCGTCAGCCGAGCTTATCCTGTGCGATTGGGGACCGTCCTTCGACCCGGTGCACTGGCCGCCGGACAATCGTGAGGGCCCCGGCGGGCGCGGCCTTGTGATCGCTCGATCGCTGGCGGATCACATGGCCTATGACCGGATCGACCAGCAGAACCGACTGACGGTGCGGATCGACCCGAAACCTGCCACGCCCTGAGCCTCAGAGCAGCGTCTCCATCTCGTCGCGGGTCAGCAAGAGATCATCGAACAGGTAGAACTCGATCGAGCCATTGCCGCCGATCGCATCCACCACGATGATCTGATCGCTGCCCGCCTCGATCAGCACGTCATCCAGCCCGGGCTGCAACAGCGAGAAGCTGACATCCGAGAAGTTGCGGCCGACGAAGCGGATCTCGTCAGCATTCGAACTCGAGGTGGCCCGGTCTTCGATCATATCCGCGCCGTCGCCGATCTCGATCAGATAGATGTCGCTGCCCGTCGATCCGATCAGCGTATCATCGCCGAGACCGCCAGAGAGAGTCTCGGCCCCGTTGAATCCGGTGATCACATCGTCTCCCGCGGTGACCTGTTCGTCGAGGAAGCGCTGGCGCAGCTCCTGGGTCGTCAAAGTTACGTCGATGAACTGGAACTGCTCGATCTGATCGGCCTGACCGGTGCTGAAGCCGCCGATCACCGTGATCTGATCCGTGGTGCCCTGGAAGCTCAGGATCGCGTCATCGCCGTCGGCCCCGGTCCGGCCAAGCTCGAGCGCCGCGCTCTCGAAACCGATATCGAGCATGTCGGTGCTGAAGCTGCCATTGTCGTCGATGGTGTCCTGACCATCGCCGGGATTGAAGATGTAGAGATCGCTCCCTCCCCGCCCTTCGATCACATCATTGCCGGCACCGCCTTCGATCGTGTCCGCGACGGTGAAGCCCGAGATGATGTCATCATCATCCGTCGAGGTCTGGTCGAGCAGCAGAGTGCGGATCTCTAACATCGACAGGCTTTGCGAGACGCCCAGCACGTCGACAAAGGTCAGCGTCTCGATCCCGCCTTGTGAGTTATCGGACAACGAGTTGCGGATGGTCACCTGGCTGCCCGTGTCGAGATCGAGGATCAGGGTATCCGTGTCGATCAGGTCCCGGCGGAACTCGGCAGAGGAGATGTTGATATTGCGCAGGATCACTTCGTCGGTATTGCCGAAGCCGTTATCGTCGATCAGCACATTGCCGATGACCGAGGCATCTAGGTCGTAGATATCCGACCCGTTCCGCCCGCTCAGAACATCGTTCCCGAGACTGCCGAGCAACGTGTCGGCGACGGTCGATCCGATGATCGTGTCATCGGCATCCGTCGCCTCGTTCTGGAAAATCTGGCTGCGGATCGTATCCATATCGATATCGCCGTCGTCGAGGCGAATTGTCTCGATGCCACCGAAGAAATTATCATTCAGCGTGTTCTTAATCAGGATGGTGCGGTCGAACCCGCCCTGATCCGTGATGATGAGGTCATCCTCGTCGCCCGGCACCCGCGAGAACGCGGCTTCGGCGACGGTCAGGCCGCGGATTTCGACGACATCTCCCCCGCTGGTTCCAAGATCGTCGATCACCGTGGATTGGTTGAACACCTCGTTGATCACATAGATGTCGTTGCTGCCGATCCCGCGCAGCACGTCCTCGCCACCCATCTGGGTGGTGATTGTATCGACGAGTTCCGTGCCGATGATCGTGTCGTCTTCGGAGGTGAACTGGGTATCGACCGCGATCGCACGGATATCGTCGAGCGTGAACTCGGTAGCGCTGAAGGCGTTCTCGACACGGAAGGTTTCGATCCGCCCGTTTGCCGCGAAGGCATTGTGGATGAGAATGTCGTTCTCATCCGGCGTGGTGATCAGCAGATCGCCTTCGTCCAACTCGGCAAGATTGGTGTTGCCATCCTTGTTGGAGGAGACGATCTCGAACCTATAGGCGTCGAGCGTGAAGCCCCGCAGAACCAGCGTGTCGCTGCTGCTTAAACCGTTGTCGAAGATCTCGACAAACGAGGCGGACAGCTCGCCCAACGTGCTGTCGGTGGTCACTTCATAAATATCTGCGCCCCCCAGCCCTTGCAGGGCCACGTGGTCCAACGCGGATGGGCCGGCGGTGAGCGTGTCGGCCCCGGTATCCCCGACCTCCAGATCGAAGCCGGTGGCATTCGCTGACACGGCATCAATGAACTCCTCGCCGGTGAAGGATTGGTCGTCGAGCACAACGCTTTCGAAGGCGCGCGCGTCCAGCCCGTTCAACAGCACCACCGATTGATCGAAGCCCTGATTTTCGAGAACGACGACATCCTCCGCAAAGGCCAAGGTGGCGATGTCAAGATCGGTGGTCGCCGTTCCCGAGAGGATCAGCGTGTCGGTATCGTTGTCGAGATCGGTATAGACGAACTTCGTGCCGCTGCCGGCATTGATGGTCAACTCATCGCCGCCGCCAAGGCTGAGATCGAGGAAGTCATCCCCAAGATTGAGCGTGATCGTGTCGTCCGAAGACGTGCCGAAAATAAAGTCGTCCAGCTCGGTGTTCTCAGCGGCGATGACCCGGGCGCGCAGATCGGCGATGGCCGTGTCGCCCAGCGTGCCCTCTTGCACAACCTCGATCGTATTCAGGGTCGTGTTGTCCAGACCGCCAACGATGCGGACCTGGAGGATATCGGCCGTCAGCACCAGATCCTCCAACTCGGCAGCCGCGCGTGTCGCGGTCAGCGGAGCGAAGACATTCGCGATCTCCAGCCGGTCGGCATCGCCATTGCCGTCATCGATGATGACAATATCGCCGGCGGCCGAGGCATCGGCCTGATACGTATCCGACTGGTTGCGCCCGCTGAGCACCTTGGTGCCGCGGTCTGCGATCAGCGTGTCCTCCGACGTGTTGAAGCCGGTCAGGGTGATGAACCCGTCCGACAGCTCCTTGGCGATCACCGCATCGCGCAGATCGTCGGCGCTCAGCGTCAGCCCGTCCTGCGAGAACACGACATTCTCGATCTGGTCATTTGTGCTGGCTTCAAGCTGGTTGTTCAGCGTGATCGTGTTGACCACGTTGCCGGCGCCATCGGTGAGTTCGATCTCGAGCGAATTGGTGTCGAACACTCGGCGCGCCTCGACATCCGCACTGTCGATACCATCGATCCTCAGGACATCGGTGGCGTTAAAGCCATTATCGTCGATAACGTCGTTCCCGCTGCGCAGAGAGGCGTCGTAGATATAAAGATCCGAGCCGTCCCTCCCGATCAGGAGATCGTCTCCCAGGCCGCCATCGATCGTGTCGTCGCTGATGCGGAAGCCCATGATCGAGTCGGCGAAATCCGTCGAGGCATCGCCGATGATGATCTCCCGGACCTCTTGGACCGTCAGGGTCGCGGCGTCGTCCAGGATCACGAACTCCTCGATCTGACCCTGAGACGATCCGTTCAGCGCATCAACGATCTGGATCGATCCGCCATCGGGCAGCGAGATCAGCAGATCGTTTTCGCCGAACAGGCTGCGCGAGAAGGTCAGGTCGCCGCGGCTCACGCCCTCGAGGATCACCTGATCCGTGTCGGTGAACCCGTTATCGTCGATGATGTCGTCGCCGTCGCCCAGGGAGTATCGATAGATGTCCGAGCCATTCTGGCCGCTCAACAGGTCATTGCCGCCGCTGCCAACCAGGACATCGCCCTCGGTCCCGCCAAAGCCCAGGATCGTGTCGTCGCCCGCCGTGGTCAACTGACCGACGATGAGGCCGCGGATCTCCTCGGTGGTCAGCGTACTGCCATCCGCGAAGTTATAGCTCTCGATGATCTGGTTCACCGAGGTCGACAGGCCCGAGATCACGCGCAGATTGTCGGCGTCGTTGAAGGAGATCAGAAGCTCGTTCTCATCCGGCACGAAACGGCTGAAGCTGGCATCGGCGAGGTCGAAATCCTCGAACAGCAGCGCGTCTTGATCGGCGAAGCCGTTGTCCAGGATCGCGTCGAACGCGTCGCCGCTGGTGTAGACATAGATATCGGTCCCATCGCCGCCTTGCAGACGGTCGCGCCCCGCGCCCGAGCGCAGGAGTTCCGAGGTCCCCCCGCTATCCGCGGTGACCAGTTCCTCACCCGCCGCGGTGCCGATGATGTCGACATCATTAACCGCCAGGTCGTACGCGAAGGAAGCCACCCCGCCGGCCTGATCGTCCACTGTCGTCTCGATCCAGTAGAGGCCCTGATCCCCGGTCCCATCGCCAATGTCGAAGCCGAAGGTGCCGGTCGCGGTCGAGAACGCATTGTCCAGGAAAGTGGGCAGATCGGCGCCGCCGGCCAGGGTGGCCGAGAAGAGCAGCGTGTCGCCCGCATCCGGATCGACCACATCGCCCGGCGCCGGGCCGAGCGTATCCGCGCGATCCGTCCGATTTTGCTGCAAGGCGAGCGAGGCGGGCCCAGTCGGCGCATCATTCGCCCCGACAATCGACAGGGTCGCGAGACCCGTGGCGGTCTGGCTGCCGGCCGAGATCGTATAGCTGAAGCTGTCCGTCGCCGTCTCGCCTGCTGCCAAAGACTGGAATGTGGCGGTCGGATCATAGGTGATCGTCGTGCCATCGAAATCCAGCGCGATGCCCTGCGAGGTGGTGGCGTCCACCGCCGTCACGGTGATGTCGTTCCCTTCAGGATCGATATCGTTCTCTGCCAGCAGGGCGGCCGAGAAGATGAGCGGTGTGTCTTCATCGGTCGTCAGTTGCCCGACGGTCGGCGTTGCCACGAAGGCGAGGTCGATGACCCCGTCGGCCCCGCTCGGATCGAGCGCGTCGATCTGATCGAGCGCGAAGCTGCCGCCATAGATCACCGTCGCCTGGCCGAAATTGGTAAAGCCGGTATCTGGCTCGAACCGTGGGGCGCCGAGCAGGAGGTCGGCCAGCCCGTCATTGTTGAGATCCCCCGCCGAGCTGATGACCTCGCCGCTCACCGGGCCGCCATCGCCAAGCGCCCCGAACGGGGTGCTATCGACAAAGCGATACCCGTTGGTGCCGTCGAGCGTGTCGAGATCGACGGTGGTTCCGCCCAGGCTCTCCGATCCAAAGACCAGATAGCTGACACCAGGGAAGGGCACGACCCCGCCGGACCCGATCAGAAGGTCGTCGATCCCATCTCCATTGACATCGCCGACCACGACCACATCGCCGAGATACGTATTCACCGCGGAGCGGAACGTCACCGTCTGCGCGGCGACAGCCGGGTCGTCGAAGGTGAGCGTATTCTCGCTGACCGGTCCGAGGCCGTCCTGCCCCAGGAGGACATAGACCCGGCCCTCGAAAAGACGGCCATCGCGGAAACTGGTGCCCGCGGTGATCGCAAGATCTTCGATGCCGTCGCCATTTAGATCGCCGGTATCGACATCTTCCCCGAACCTGTTCTGGTTCGCCGGTCCGAAGAGGACGAAGCCATTGGTGCCGGTCAGATTTGTGTATCCCGAGCCGCCGATTTCGAACTCGCCGGCCGCGCCGAGCCCGTTCGCTCCGAGACCTGCATCGCCGCGCAGGACGACCACGCCGCCCGCGTAGTTGTCGAGATTGGTGGTGCCGAAGATCGCCTCGTCGATCCCGTCGCCATCGATATCGCCGGCCGCAAAACCCAGGGAGAACCGGGTCGGATCGCCCGCCGGGTCCTCGATGAAGAACCCGTTATTGCCGTCGATCTGGCTGATGTTGAACAGCCCGCCATCGCCGATATCCGCGGCGCCAAAGAGGATCTCGACCCGGCTGCCATTGGTCGGTTTGATGCCGATATCGTCAAAGCCGTCACCATTCACATCGCCCAGATCACCGACCACGTTGTCGAGGGTGGTGCCGCCGTCATTGGAGACGATGACAAAGCCGGTGGTGCCGTCAAAGGCGAATTCGTCCAGCTCGATCACCCCGTCGGTGCCGATCCCCGTTTCGCCAAACAGCACATAGGTGCGGGCGTCGTAGGCGTAGTAGTAGTTCTCCGGCGCGGCGATCAGCAGGTCGTCGAACCCGTCGCCATTGAGGTCGCCCGCATTGGAGAGCCCGCTGCCCGCCTGGATCTCGCCAACGAACCCGTCGATGCGGAACCCGTTCGAGCCATCCAGGCTGGCGAGGTCCAGATCGCTGAGCTGATCGATATCGCCATTGCCGAAAACCACATAGGTGGAACCGGCATTCGGCAGCGAACCGGGCGTCGAGAACGGGGCGGAGACTGCGATATCGCCAATGCCATCGCCGTTGAAATCGCCGATCTCGGTCACCTGCTCGCCAACCCGATCACCGGTATTCACGCCGTTCAGGATCAGGCCGCCCTGACGGTTTTCCCCGGGGACATCTGCGGTTGCGATCAGGGGGTCGCCCACGCCGTTGACGGTGATCTCGATCGCCCCGGTATCCGACGCAAGGCCATCGCTGACCGTGTAGGTGAAGTCGACCTGCGCGCTCTCTCCAGCCTCCAGCGCATCGGCCAGAAGCCCGGGGTCGAAGCTGAAATTACCCTCCGCATCCAGATCGGCCAGCGCCCGTTCGACAATCTGGATGTCCGAGAGGAACACGCCGACATTGTCGTTCACGCCCAGATTGGTGATCACCAGATCCGCCGAGACATCGTTGATCGGGCGGAAGGTGCGGGTGACGAGCTGCTGCGCCGCGAACCCGTGATCGACACTGATATCCTCGTCGAACAGGCTGCCGATGCTGACATTCAGCGTGTCTTGGCCGCGGGTGTTGAAGGTGAGTTCGTATTCAAAGCCCGCCTGGAACGCGATCTCTTGGATCGTCTCGATCTGTCCCGCGGGGTTCTGGGTGCCCGGTGTCGCGCTGCCGTCAAGATCGACCTCGGTCCCCACACCGGCCAGCTGGAAGTTGCGCTGGAGGTCGACGGAACCGGCCGTGACCTGGAATTGGTCGAATGCCGTGAAGTCCTGTGATTGGACGGTTCCCGGGGTCGAGGTGAAGGTGGCGTCGCCCTCGTCCTCGAAATCCTCGGCGAACAGAGTCGTCGACATGGCCGAAGTGAGGCCCGAGAAGCTGAGCGCATCGCCGAGATCCGGGTCGTTGACAATGGTCGAGAGGTCGAAGGTGAAGGGATCGTCGGTCTCGTCCAACGTCGCGGTCAGGGGCGAGAGCTCCACCGTAGGAACGTCATTTGCACCATTGAGCTCGACAGTAACGGTGACAGAATCGGTCTGCCCGATACCGTCAGAGACCGTGAGGATATACTCCTGCGTGATCAACTCGCCTTCGGCGAAATCATTGATCTCGGCATTGTCCAGCGAGAACGACCAGGTGACCTGACCCGCCCCGTCGCCAGTGGACTGATCTGTGATGAGGGCTTGGAAGCCGCCAAGCGCACCCGGTGTGACAGACGCAATCTCGAGAGAGTGGATATCGCTCAGGTCGCTGTCGACGAAGTCCAGAACGCCCGAGTCGGTCAGCGTGGCCGGGCCTGAGTCTTCGGTCACGCTGCCCAGCGTGTCGCCGCCCGAGAAACTTTCCTGATCGTTGACGCCCGTGACCGTGATCTCGAAGCTGTTGTTGATCGGCGTGCCGCTTTGGTCGCTGAAGGTGTAGTTCACCGCGTCGGTGACGGTCTCGCCCTCGGCCAGGCTGTCGAGGAAGCCGCTCGGGTCATAGACGACCGTGGTGGCGGTGGTGGTGACCAACGCGCCTTGGCTCGACGTCGCGTCGACCGCATCGATTTCGATCAGATCGCCGAAATCCGGGTCGAAATTCGACTCCGCGAGCGTGCTCGGCTCGACGCTGAACCGGGTGTCTTCATCGGTGGACAGGACGACAAGACCGCCGACCGGCGTGTCGTTCACCCCCTCGACGGTCAGGGTGAAGCCGCCATCGATATCCGCGCCGCTATCATTGACAGTGTAGGAGAATGTGACCGCCTCCTGCACGCCATCCGGCAGCGCGTCGAGATCGTCTGCATTCACCAGCAACTGGCCCGTGCTGTCGAGGCTGACCTCCGGGATCTGGCGAAGTTCGATATCCGACAACAACAGACCGTCACCGTCATTGGCGCCGAGATTGGTAAAGCTCAGATCGATGCTTTCATTCGTGTCGGTCGTGAAGGTGAATTCGAACCGCTGCTCGGCCGCACCGGCGGACAGTGTGATCGTCTCGTCCAGCAGCGAGCCGAAGACGACCTGCACCCGATCGTCCTCGCCTTGGGCCGGGTTGCCCTCGAGATCGAAGGACAGGGTATAGGTTGTCGCCGAAAGCAGCAGGATCTCGTCGACCGTCTCGATCTGGCCAGCCGGCGTATTGGTCCCCACGGCGCTGGACCCGTCGAGGTCGATCACCGCGTCCACGACATCGCCGCTTTGCAGCAGCAGGTCCACAGAGCCGGCGCTAACGAAGAATTGGTCGAAGGCGGTGAAATTCCCGACACTCGCATCCGGCGCGAGACCGGCGGCTGCGACCTCGTCCAGGAAATCCTCGGCAAAGATCAGGACGCCGCCACTGGTGAGTTCCAGATTGTCGAAGGACAGCACGGTGCCCGCGTCCGGATCGTCGACCAACGGCGCAAGGTCGAAGGTTTGATCGCCGCTGTCCTCGGTGATCGAGAAGGCCCCGGGGCTGACCACCGGCACATCGTTCTCGCCATTGATCGTGATCTGCACCGTCGCAGTATCGACCGAGCCATTGCCGTCATCGACCGTGTAGGTGAAGAAGTCAGTGACGCTGTCGCCCTCGACCAGATCGTCGAACAACCTGCCGGGGCTGTAGACAACGGTCTGCACGCCAAGATCCGAGATCAGGATGGGCACGCCGAGATCCGAGACGGTATCGACATCGGTGATGGTCAGGACATCGCCCAGATCGGGATCGATCTCGTTGCTCAGCAGGTCTTCGAGCGCAACGACGACATCGCCGTTCTCGCCGATCGTGAAATCCTCGCCAACCGCCGTGACCGCGTCGTTCCGGCCCGCGACATCCACCTCGATCCGGCCCTGGTCGGCCAGAACCCCGTCGCTGGCGTCATAGGTGAAGATCAGGGTCCGGGTCTCGCCCTCGGAGAGATCGTTCAGCCGGTTGGTGATCAGCTCGAAATCCGACCCGTTCAGCCTGGCCGTCGGCGCCTCGGTCAGGGTGATGTTGTCGAGGATGGCGCCCTCGAAATCACTGTCGCCGCGCATCTCGAAGATCAGCGGCGAGGTCACCGTGGCCCCGGTCGAGAAGCGGAAGGCAAAGGTCTCGCGCTGAGCGCCCGGCTCAATGTCGATGGTCTGGCCGACAAAGCTGGGGATGCTGACAAACACCGTGTCGCGCTCGGTGCTGAGCGCGTTGCTCTCGAGCGTGAAGATCAGCTCGTATTCGAAGCCTGCCTGGAAGGTGAACTCTTCCCGCGTCTGGATCCGGCTGGCCGGGTTGAACGTACCGGGCGGGGTGGTGCCCGAAAGGTTCGAGCCGTCGAGATCCAGCGCCCCGCCCTGGCTGCCCAGCGTATTGTTGCGGATATCGACCTCGCCCGAGATCACCTCGAACTGATCGAGCAGGCCGGACCCCGCCGACACCGGCAGGAAACCGCCATTCGACACGGTGTTCGCGGCGGCGTCATCCTCGAAATCCTCGGCAAACAGGGTGCGTTTGCCGGTGACCAGTTGCAGGTTCTCCAGGGTGACCGGGTCGCCATCCTCGTCTTCGGCAACGGCCGATAGATCGATCAGGAACAGCCCGGAATCTTCGTCGGTCGATGCGTTGGTGACGAATGGGAAGACCACCGGCGCATCGTTGACGCCGATCAGATCGAAGGACTTCTCGGCGGTGATGCTGCCGCCATCCTCGTCCAGCACGCCGAAGCGGATGGTGATGGTCTCGGTCGCGCCTGCGGCGATGTCCTGGAAGCTTCTGTTTTCGACATCGAGGATCCCGTCCGCATCCACGATCCCCGCATCGAAATCGCGCGAGGCATTGGTCGAGGTGATCGAGATCAACTCGCCCGACAGGGGTCCCCCCTCGGGATCGACAAACCCGTCGAGGAGATTGAAGAACGAGGTGCCGCTGTTCACCGGCTCGATCAGATCGGGCAGGCGGGTCGGGTCCTGAAGCGTCGAGACGAAGATGTTCCGCGCATCAGAGGCCAGCGGGTCGAGCGCGGCGTTCCCGCTCCCGAACGAGGAAAACGCGATGGTCTGGCCATCGTCCGAGATGACCGGAGATACGGCCGTCGTGGGTTCGACCCGCGCACCGGTATCGTCCACATTCAGCGCCTGCGTCTCGCCGGTCTGACGGTCGTGGACGAAAACGCCGATCGGCTGGTTGGTCAGAGCCGCCTCGCCGGGGACCAGATCGCGCGAGGTCGTGCGGAAGGTGATAAAACGGCCATCCGCCGAGATATCCGCCTCGAACACATCGTCCTCGGGCGCCAGGCCCGAGAGATTGGCCACCGCCAATTCGGTCGTGCCATTTCGCAGATCGCGGATATAGACGTCGATCGAGCTGTTCTGATCGTCCTCGTCGATATTGTCGGCGGCGCTCAGGAACAGGGCAAGCCGCCCGTCACTGCTGATCGAGGGAAACCCGTTGACCGGAATGGCCAGAGGCGCGCCGCCGCTGGCCAGATCCGCGCCCGCGTTGTTGGTGGACACCCGCTGGACCTCACCGGTCGTCAGATTGGTGGCATAGAAATCGACCCGGCCATTGGTGTCCTCGGGCACCAGGGCCTTGTTGGTCGCAAACGCCACCACCGATCCGTCGCCCGAGATCACCGGAGAATTGGTGAACCCGCTGGTCACGCTGGCGCCGCTGAGCAGCGACACGCTGAGGGTGGCGTTGCTCAGGGTGTCGCGGACATAAACCTCGGTATTCAGGATCGTCTGCCCGTCAATCAGATTGTTCGCGGTCGAGGTGAAGGCGACGAACCGGCCGTCATCCGAGATCGATGGATCGTTCGAGGTGCCGTTGCCCGGATTCCCGTTCGTCGACACCGAGATCAGCTCGGTCGTGCCCGCCGCGATATCGCGCAGGTAGATCTGCACACCAGAGGCCGCCGAATCGGGGTCGAGATCGGGATCGTCCGCCGAGAAGACCACACGGTTGCCATCCCCCGAGACCGCGATTTCGGTAAAGGCGATGCCCGCCGGGCTTTCGGCGCCAGTGACGCTCTGCACGTTGACCCTTTGGGTTTCGCCCGAGGTCAGATCGCGCAGGAACAGATCGCGGACGTCATTATTGTCTCCAGGCACCAGATCGGTCGACGTGCTGACAAAGGCCACCGCCGTGCCATCGGCCGAGATGCTCGGCATCGTCTCGACACCCTGATCGCCATCCGACGTGCCCGCGACATTGAGCGAGATCAGCGAGACCTCTCCCACGCCAAAACTGGCGATCGGGTCATCGTTCAGCCCGTCGACCTGTACGGAGACGGTCACATCATCGGTGTTCCCGACCACATCGGTGACTGTGTAGGTGAAGGTGTCGTCGGCCACCTCTCCGTCGGCTAGGGCATCGAAGACGCCCCGTGGATCATAGGTGATCGTCGATCCGTCAAAGCTGATGACCGCGCCAAACAGCGAACTCGCATCCACCGCGGAAATTGTCAGTCCATCGCCGACATCATTGGCCAGCAGGTCATCCGCAAGGAGGTCGAGCGCCGTGTCCTCATCGGTCTGCGCGATATCGCTGCCGCCGGTGACCGCCTGGCTCAGCCCGGTGATGGTGACTTCGACAAGGCCATCATCGGTGCTGCTGCCATCTGAGACCGAATAGGTGAAAGTGTCCGTCGTGCTCTCGCCCGCAGCCAGCCCGTCGAAAGCGCCGTTCGGGTCATAGGTGATCGTGTCTCCCACCAGGGTCACGATCGCACCGCTGGCTGAGGCGGTCACATCGGTCACGGTCAGGACATCGTTCAGGTCCAGTTCGAAATCATTGCCGGTGAGTTCGTCTGCCAGGATTTGCAGGCTGTTCGCCTCATCGGTGACAAAGCCCAGATCTTCCACTGCGACCACAGGGTCGTTCAGCCCTTCGACGGTGACTTCCACCAGGGCGGTGGCCGTGTTGCCGGCATCATCCGTGAGGACATAGGTGAAGCGCTCCACCGCACTCTCACCCAAGCCCAGACCGTCGAAATTGCCATTCGGGTCATAGTCGAGGATGTTGTTGACGCCGAGGACCCGCACCCCTTGGGCATTGGCGGTGTTCAGCGCCTCGACGCTGTCGAGGTCGAAGCCCGGCGACGATCCGCCATTGTCCAGCCCTGTCAGACGCACATGGTTGACCGCGTCCAGCGTCACCGAATCTGCCAGATCGAAATCGGCTGTTCCGCGGATCTCGCCGAAACTCACAAAGTTGACGCCATCGGCGCTGGCCTCGACCAGGGCGCGTTCGGTGTTGATCTCTTCGATCACGCGGAAATCGGCGCCCGGCCCGTCGATGATCACTTCCTCGAAAGACAGGGTGATCGTGGTGCCCGTCGGCAGCGAAACGAACTCGCCATCCGGGGCGCCCAGCGCATTTGCCGGATCGAGCGGTGCGCGAGAGCCGGTGAAGTTGAAATCCACCACGCGGTCGGCGAAGCCATCCGGCGCGACGGTCAACCGTGCCGAGACAAGGGTGCCGTCCGGATCGATATCGTTGCTGAGAACCTCGGAGGTGATCGATGTGTTCTGATTGGTCGTCAGAATATCCGTGCGCCCGATCGGATTGTCGTCGATACCCGAAATGGTGACGGTCACGACACCATCCGCGCTGGAGCCATTGCCATCGCTGACGGTGTAGTCAAACGTGTCCGTGGCGGTCTCGCCCGGGCGCAAGAAATCAAAAGCGCCGCTCGGGTCATAAAGGAAATCGGTCCCGTCAAAGCTGACTTGCCCAAGCGTGCCGGACGTCGAGAAGTCAGAAATCTCGATCACGTCGGACAGGTCGGGGTCAAAATCGTTCGACAGAAGATCGGCGCCCAGGATGCTGATTGCGGTGTCTTCGTCCGTCGCATCCGTGTCGTTCACCGCGATGACCTGATCGTTCTCGCCGGTGATCGTCACCTCGACCGTCGCCTCAGCCGTCACCCCCTGGCTGTCGGCGAGCTGATAGGTGAAGGTATCGACGAGGGTCTCGCCCTCGGCCAGATCCTCGAACGCCCCATTGGTGTCATATCGGATCTCGTTGGTCCCGACGATGTCGAGCAATGCGCCGAGCGGCGAGACGACATCCAGGCTGACGATCTGCAGCACGTCGCCCGCATCGATGTCAAAATCATTGCCAATGACGTCGAGAGTGACGGTCCCACTCTCGCCGACATCACCGGTGTCGTTCGTGCCGACCGGCGCATCGTTCAGACCGATGATGCCCGTCTCGACCGTTCGGGGCAGCGCGATGGTGCCGTCGAAGATCTCTAAGGTGAAGACGATGATCTCGGCCTCGCCCTCGGCAAGATCCTCGAAACTGCCATCGATGTCGAACAGGAGCCGGTTGTCCTGCAGCTCGAACGAGACATCGCGGCCTTCGATCTGGACAAGGTTCAAGACGCTGATGACATCGTTCACATCGGGATCGACGACATTGAGATCCAGGGCCCGGTTGGCGCGGAGCTGATCCTCGGGCAGGAAATTGACGAAGCTCAGATCGCTGAACATCGGGGCGTCGTTGCGGCCTTCGACGGTGACTTCGATGCTGTTCTGAACCGTGAACTGACCGTCCGAGACGTCGTATCCGAAAGTGCTGAGCTCGGTTTCACTGATGCTGAGACCGTTGAACGCGCCGGTATCGAACTCCAGGCTCTGACCGACGATCTGCGCTGCGTTGCTGGACAGCAGGGTCGTGCCGCCCAGTTGGCTGAGATTGGACACCGTCAACACGTCATTGTCCGGGTCCGAGATTTCCGGCGCCTGGAGGAGATCGAAGACCTCGACCCCAGCATCCTCGTTCGTGGTCACCATCAGGGTCGACACCACCGGGGCGGAGTTGCCGCTGACCCCGTTGATCGTGACACTGACGGTTGCCGTATCGGTCGCCCCTTGCCCGTCGGTGACGGTGTAGGTGAACGTGTCGACCAATAATTGGCCGTCATCGAGCTGATCGAACGCCCCGTCAGGGTCATAGATCACCTGCCCGCCCACGAGCCGCAGGGCCGCACCCTCGGTCGAGCGATCGGCGACCGACAGGATGCTCAGCACATCATCGCTGTCCGGGTCGAAATCATTCGCGAGCAGGCGGAGCGGATCGATCGTCAGCGTCGAGCCTTCATCGGTGACGAAAGCCGGCTGCACCGTGCTGGCCACATCGCCCAGCGCGATCACGCCGTCGCCATCGCCATCGAGGGCCGAAAGGGCCGTGCCGCCGAAGACGACAAAACTCTCACCGCTGCTGCCATTCGAGGGAGCGCCGATGATCAGATCGTTGACCCCGTCGCCATTGACATCTCCAGCCCCGGCGACCGAGCGGCCCGCGATGCCGCCAACAGTCTGTCCGTTGAAGATATAGCCATTGGTGCCATCCAAAGTGGCGAGATCGATCCCGTTCGGGAAGCCGCCATCATCACCGAACACCAGATAGCTCTGCCCGGTCGCATAGCCCAGCGGATCGGCCAGCGAGGCGCCGATCAGGATATCATCCACCCCGTCGCCATTGACATCTCCGACCCCGTCGACGCTGTCGCCCAGCGCATCCCCCGGGTTTAGGCCGGTGATGCGCAGCCCGGTCGCGCCGGTCAAGTCATCGACTGTCAGCGCCGTGGGGAAGCCGAGATCGCTGCCAAACAGGACAAAGACCTCGCCGCGATCATCGCCGGTTTCCTGCCCATCAGGCTCGCCTGCCGGGTTGCCGATAAGCAGGTCATTGATGCCGTCGCCGTTGAAGTCTCCGGCATCGGCGATGCTCTCGCCCACATTGTCGAAAGCGTCGACACCGCTGAGTATGAACCCGGACCCGGCGCTGAAATCCGAGATCTCGAAGGCTCGGCCGAAACCGTCGCCATCATCGCCGAAGCCAACAAAGACCAGGCCCGGCGGGGAGACGGAACTGCCCGGCGCGCCGATCGCGAGATCGCTGATCCCGTCGCCGTTCAGATCGGAAATCGATGTGACACTGGTGCCGCTCAGACTCAGGCTCGGCCCGTTGAAGACAAAGCCGTTGGTACCATCGACATCGCGCAGGTCGAAACTGGCGCCAAAATCGCTGCCTCCGAACAGGATCGTCGTCTGTCCGGAATATGTGCCATTGATATCCGATCCGGGCGCGGTGATCGCGATATCCGCCGCGCCGTCACCGTCGATATCCCCGGCCGAGGAGACCGCATCCCCGGTCATGTCGCCGACATTGATCCCGGTGATCAGGAACCCGTTGGTGCCGTCGAGATCCGAGAAGATCAGCTCCCTCGGGAAACCCTGATCGGTGCCAAAGACGACATAGGCCTCGCCTTCGCTGGTCTGATTGCCCAGACTGTTTTGATCCGCATTGGCGGCGCCGAAAATGAGATCGTCGATCCCATCGCCGTTGAAATCGCCCGCCGCGGCCAGAGCGAACCCGGTGTCATCGAACGGATCGATCCCGCTGAGCAGGAACCCGTCGGTCCCATCCAGCTCCGAAACGTCAATCTGGACCGGCAGGCCCGCGGCATTGCCGAAGACGACAAAGCTCTGCCCGGACCGGAAATTGTTGTTCGCCGAGGTCGAGGGCGCGCTGACGACCACATCGTCGACCCCGTCTCCGTTCACATCTCCGGCTGCCGCCACGACCTGACCATGGCCGGTGCCACCGAACAGGCGCAAACCGACCGGCGCATCGCCACCATCGTTCTGGGCGATCACCGGATCGTTCTCACCCTCGATCTGCAAACTGAAGGAGCGGGGGAGGGCGACGGTGCCGTCGGTCACCTCATACTCGAAGACGATATCTTCCAGCACGCCCGCCGACAGATCGTCGAAGAAACCGGCGACATTGAAGCTCAGCTCGGTCCCGTCGACCGTGAAGCCGGTGTCCCGCCCCGCCGTCTGGACGATGTTCTGGACCGAGATCTGATCGTTCACATCCGGGTCGCTGACCCCCGCCGCCAGCAGCAATTGCACAGAGGTGACCGACTCGGCAGTCGGGTTCTGGAAGGAGAGATTGCCGAAGACCGGCGCGTCGTTGCGTCCCTCGACCGTGATCTCGATGCTGTTCGGAACCGAGAATTCCCCATCCGAGACGTTATAGCCGAAAGTGCTCAGCTCGCTTTCATTGATGCTCAACCCGTTGAACGCACCGGTGTCGAACTCGAGGCTTTGCCCGACGATCTGCGCCGCATTGGCCGAGAGCAGCGTTGTGCCCCCCAACTGGCTGAGGTTCGACACCGAGAGCACATCGCCATCCGGGTCCGACACATTGGGCGCCTGGAGCAGATCGAAAACCTCGATCCCGGCATCCTCATTCGTCGTGACCATCAGGGTCGAGACCACAGGCGCCGAATTGCCATTCACCCCGGTGACCAGTACCGAGACCGTCGCGGTGTCGGTCGAGCCCCGGTCGTCAGTGACGGTATAAGTGAAGGTGTCGACCTGTGACTGGCCCGCATCCAGGTTGTCGAAAGCGCCGTTCGGATCGTAGACGATCTCCCCATTGCCGAAGGTGACGGAGGCGCCGCCGGCCGAAAACGCCGATACCCCCGAGATCCTCAGCAAATCCCCCAGATCCGGATCGTCGTCATTCTCCAACAGATCCGCCGGCAGGATTGACAGGCGGCTGCTCTCGTCGGTGGTGAACCCGTTGTCGTCCTGGCTGACCACGTCATCATTGACGCCGGTGACCGTAATGCGCGCCGTGTTGGTCACCGTGTTTACGCCATCAAAGACGTCGTAATCGAACAGAACAGTGCCCGTCCCCGTGGATTGGAGATTGTTGAACGAGGCGAGATCGATGACGAGGGTGTCGTCCTCCAGCCGCCCATCCACGTCGCGGCCCATCTGCTGGACAAGATTGACGACGGTCAGAGCGTCGTCCTCGGGGTCGTCGGCGGCGTCCAAAATTTCCAGGATGACGAGGCCATCATCCTCGGTCACCGTGGCTGTAAACGGCGTCACCACCGGCGCGAGGTTGACTGCCAACTGTGGGTCGTCGCTCAGCTCGAAGACATTGCCGTTGGTCGACATCACGAAGAAGCTGCCGGTACCCGCATCCGGAATGCCGATCCCGCTCAGCCCCGAGACCCCGTTGGGCACAGTCAGCCGCTCGACAACCTCGAAATCCGAGGAGAGCCGGAGGATCTCGGGCTGCTGATCTGTCACGATCAGGAGATCGCCAGTCGTCGGATCCACAGCGAGATCGCCAAAGAAGGTCTGGAAATCGACATCGTCGAGGTTGAAACGCCGGATCACGCTGCCCGTGGCCGGGTCGATCTCGGCAATCTCGTTGCCCGGGTTGTCGCAATTGCAGCTCAGCAGATAAAGCGTGCCGGTGCTCGGGTTGAAATCCGCGCCGACGACAAAATTCGAGCCGAACTCGGTGGACAGGGTGGCGAGGACCGTTCCGGTTTCCGCATCGAGGGCGAAGATATCCGCCGTGCCGCTGTCGCCCGACATCGCGAACAGGGTGCCAGCGGGAAGGTCCACCCCGTTCAGGCTGGAGGGACCGTTGGCAAAGAACAGATCCCCATCATTCCCATTGTCGCCCGGCAGCGGTATCTGGCGCAGCAGGCTCCCACTCAGGTCATAGAAGTCGATGGTGCTCGCGAATTGCTGGATCACCGCAATCTCTTGCCCATCGGGCGAGACCGCGCCGCCATAGAGGCTGCCCGATTGCGCCGGGATCGTCGCCTGCTGCGTCAGCGGCGTGATCGGCGCCATCGCAAGCTCATCCCGCCCCTCGACCGAGACCAGGACGGTTGCGGTGGACTCCAGACCGTCCGCATCGGCGATCGTGTATGTGAACGTGTCGCCGAACACGTCCCCTTCCTCCAGCGCCTGGAGGTCAGCGGACAGCAGCGGATTGTAGAGGATCTGCCCCGTGTCATCGAGGCTGACGAATGCCCCGGAGCTCAGGGCGATCTCTCCCGCCGAGACGTCAACACCTTCGATGCTCACCACCGACACAGCGTCACCATCCGGGTCGAAATCGTTCAGCAAAACATCAATCAGAACGGTCGCGTCTTCATTCGCCAGCGAGAAATCGGCAAAAGCGAGCGGCGCGTCATTCGCGCCCAGCAATGTGAACTCCACATCGGCTCGGTCCGAGGCGCCGTCCTGATCGGTCAGTCCGATGCCGGCGATCAAGGTGACCTGATCATTGCCGTCCAAAGCCTCGAACAGCGCGTTGTCCCCGGTGAAATCGACCTGGACCTGGCCCGGGACACCATCGCCCCCGGGCTCGAGCACGCGGATGTCCGAGATGAAGTCCTCTGCCTTCGTGCCCGCCGGCAAATCGCCGATCTGCCCGTTGAACCGGGCCTCCAGCAGCTCCGCCGTGTGGATGTCGCCCAGATCGACCCCGTCAAAGGTGAACGAGGCTGTCGAGGTGAGCACCGGGATGGCACCATAGAAGATCTGGTCGATGCCCGTCAGATCGCCGTTTTGCAGCGCAACCTCGATGCGCCGGATATCCGTGTCTGGAGAGACAAAGGTGATCGGTTGCGACGTGCTCCCGCCGGGCGGTCCCAGAGGAATGTCGACATCCGTCTCCAGTTCGTCGATGACATTGCCATCGGCATCAAGCGCCTGACAAAGCCGCCGAGCAGGTTCGGATCGAACAGACCGAAAGTGACGACGCTGACCCCAGCCTGGAAATCCAGAAAGAAATCGGTCGCCGCGAAACCGAAAAACTGCCCCTCGAAGACGCCGGGGATCTGAGTAAAGCCCTGGGCCCGGACCTGCTGATTGCCCAGCGCGCTCGAGACCGTCAGGAACCCGTCGGTCAGCGGTTCGGCGCTGCCGACTGCGAATTCCTCGAACGTGATCTGCCCGACGGGTCCGGGCAGGATTTGGCCGACCTGCACGGTGACCTGAGAGGCCGGGTCCGCCTGGTTCGCAATCGGCGCGTCATTGGCCCCGAGGACCCGCACCTCGATGGTCTGCGCCACCGACTCGCCGTTGATGTCCACGAGGTCGAAACCGAACAGGACATCCTGCTCCTCGCCCCCCGCCAGGAACTGGAAAGGCTGCGGGTCGAAAACGAGTTCGGTCGCGAATTGGTTTAAAGAGCCGGTGCTGAACCCGGTGCCGATCTCGACGAAATTGGCGGCGGTCAGCCCTCCTCCGGCCGGGTCATCTGCAAAACCGAGCAGGCTGAACGCTGTGATCGGGGCATCTTCACCGATCGTCACGGCCAAGGGCGCGGAGACGGACGGGCCCTGACCCGGATCCTCAGGCGTCACGGTCTCGACAAACTCGATCCCGTCGATCGCCAGGCCGAGCGTGGCCAGCGCCGCTTCGAGGCCGAGGGTTGCGATCAGATCATCAAATGCTTGCGCGGCGGCCTCATCGGCGAAGAAAATTTCAAGATCGTCGTTCCCGCCGCCGCCGATCAGAATGTCCATATCGCCCGGCTGCTGCTGATCGGGATCGATGATGAACGTGTCATCGCCCGCACCGCCATCGATGACATCCGACCCGCTGCCGCCGATCAGCATGTCGGCGCCGGCGGCCCCGATCAGGGTGTCGGCGCCGGCACCGCCAAAAATGGTATCCGCAGCATCGCCCCCGACGACCATGTCGTTGCCATCGCCGCCAAGAACCAGATCGCTGTCGCCCCCGCCATCGATCGAGTCGGAACCCGCGCCGCCGATCAGCGTGTCCGAGCCGTCTCCGGCCAGGATCTTGTCGGACCCGTCGCCCCCCTCGATCTGGTCATTGCCGGCGCCACCGAAGACGATGTCATTGCCACCGCCACTTTCGATCACATCTTCGGCTTCGCTGCCTGCGAGAACGTCGAACCGGTCGGTCCCAACGATCGTCTTGTCTCCGGCCGGGGGATCCAGTTCCGGATCCTCCGCGGGGTTGTTCACCGCTGTCACGACACGTCAATCCTAAGTCTTTGGCACACAAATTTTGGGCGTGCTTTGCTCCACCCCCATCAATATTTAATCATGTTTCAGTCAAATCGCGAAGTTCAATTGCCCATGTCCCGAAAGCACTCAACTCGCGTCTCGGAGCGGGAAGAACATCAATCAGGCGGCGCAGAATGCGGCTGAATTACACGGAATGGGTGTTTGGCATCGCTAACAGCAGGGTTCCTGACGGGATTTGATCGAATCGCCAGACCGTCTGCTTGAAGGCTCGAGCCTGCTCAAAGCATAGGCAATCTCTGGCGATTCGATTAGGGCTCGGCAGATTGGTAAGGTTGTTTCACCAAATATGTTAAGTTTGAAACAATGCTTCCGGCTTTGCCACCCTCCTCGCCTTGAAGTGCCCCGCCCGCCCAACTAGTGTCCGCCGCGTCCGGCGGCTCCGCCGGTCGACATCAAACCGCGGGCTCCACCGGCTAAAGCGGGTCACGAGCCAAGAGGTTACTCGGAGGATTATCATGGAACGTCGTAACTTTCTGAAAGGGGCCGCGCTGACCGCTGGCGCCACGACCCTGGCCGCCCCGGCGGTCGCACAATCGAAAGTCGATCTGGTCATCGTGTCGACCTGGCCGCGGGATTTCCCGGGCCTCGGCGTCTCGGCGCAGCGTCTGGCTGCCCGCATCGGCGAACTGTCGGAAGGCGAGATCGAAGTCCAGTATTTCGCCGCCGGTGAGCGCGTTGGCGCCTTCGACTCGTTCGATGAAGTCGCTTCGGGCAACGCACAAGCCTACATCGCCGCCGACTACTACTGGAAAGGCAAGCACCCGGGCTGGGCGCCGTTCACCGCCATTCCCTTTGGCCTGACCTATGTCGAAATGGACGCCTGGATCAAATATGCCGGCGGCCAAGAGCTGTGGGACGAACTGGCAGCCGAATTCGGCCTGAAGAACTTCGCCTGCGGCAACACCGGCGTGCAGATGGGCGGCTGGTTCAACAAGGAAATCGAGAGCGCGGACGACCTCAAAGGTCTGAAGATGCGTATCCCGGGCCTCGGCGGCGACGTCATGGCCAAGCTGGGCGCCTCGCCGGTCTCGCTGCCGGGTGGCCAGATTTACGAGAACCTGGTCTCGGGTGCCATCGACGCCACCGAGTGGGTTGGCCCGTATAACGACTTCTTCATGAAGTTCTATGAGGCGGCCAAGTACTACTACTGGCCGGGCATGCACGAGCCGGCCTCGCAGCTGGCCTTCGGCATGAACAAAGCGTTTTGGGACGGCCTGTCGGACAGCCACAAGAACCTGATCCACGCCGCCTGTAACGAAGAGAACGCCCGTCAACTGGCCGAGACCATGGCCAATAACGGGGGCTTCCTGCAAAAGCTGATCACCGAGCACGGCGTGGAACTGCGCGAGTTCAACGACGACGTCTATGCCAGCTTTGCCGAAGCGGCCACCGAGGTCATCGAGGAAGCCCGCGGCCACAGCGAGCTGTCGGCCCGGATCTTTGACGCGGTTCTCAAGGCCCGCAGCGAGATCGGTGGTTTCCACGCCATCGCCGACGTGGCCTATGTTCAAAAGCGGAACACGGCACTCGACCTCTGATCACTTGATCTGAGTCAAGGACGCCGGGGGCAGGATTGTGGTCTTGCCCCCGGAACCGGTAAATTGGGGGGACCAATTCATGACCTATGAGGATGCAGCAACGGCCCGACCGGCGACACCCGCACCTGTGGTGCGCTCTTTCGGCTGGATGATGCTGTTTCTGATGGGGGCCTTCCTGATCAATGTCATCCTGACCTTCTGGTTCGACTGGCCGGGCATCGGCCCGGTGATGGGGTGGGGCTCCGGCGAATTGGGTGTGCTGCCGATCCTGCAAACCCTCTCCTACATTCTGGCGGCGCTCGCTGCCGTGGCCTATGTCCTGCGCACGCCGCATCGCAGCCTGCGCGACGACAGCATGATGGTCGCTGGCGCGAACCGTTTCTTTATCCGAGCCTGCTTCTGGGTCGTTCTGCTCGTGGGTCTCGCCGATGCCGTGGTCTCGTTCCTCAGGGTCGAAGACATGCTCCCCGATCTGGTTGGCGAGGAATTGACCGGCGAGTTGGGCAAATCCGCCTTCCGTGGGGTCTATGTCCATGTGCCTGTGCTGCTCCTGGGCGTGGCGATCGCTGCGGTGACCCGCTCGCTCGGCTTCATCTGGTTGGCGCTGCTGGTGGTGATTGCCGAGCTTCTGATCGTGTTCTCGCGCTTCATCTTCTCCTACGAGCAGGCGTTCATGGGCGATCTCGTCCGCTTCTGGTACGCGGCCCTGTTCCTCTTCGCCTCTGCCTACACGCTCTATGAAGACGGCCATGTCCGGGTCGACGTGATCTATGCTGGCATGAATCCACGCGCCAAGGGCCGTGTGAATGCAATCGGCTCGATCTTGCTCGGCATGGGCCTCTGTTGGGTGGTTTTGCTGCTTGGCATGTGGTCCAAATCGGCGATCATCATCTCGCCCATCCTTGTTTTCGAGACCACTCAATCCGGTTTCGGGATGTATGTGAAATACTTCATGGCCGGGTTTCTGGCAGTGTTCGCCGTCTCGATGCTGATCCAGTTTGTCAGCTATCTGTTTGAGTCCACTGCCGATGCGCGGAAGGAGCAAGGGGCCCGGGCCCATGCCGGCGCGCCCGGCCACTAAAAACATCCGACCTCAGGGGGAACGTCTCTATGGAACTCGTCTTTCTCGCCATTCTGGTCGGGCTAATGGCCTTCGCGCTGGGCTCGGGCTTTCCGGTTGCCTTCTCTCTGCCGGGTTCGGCGATCATCACAATCGCGCTGGCGGCCGCCTCGGGTTATCTCGTTGCCGGAGACGCGGACGCCTATTTCCACTCGGGCGGTGCGGTGCAATGGCTCTCGGCGGGGGTGACGAACTTCAGAGGCGTCTACTGGGAAGTGGAGCGGGACACGCTGATCGCTATCCCCTTGTTCATTTTCATGGGCATCATGCTCCAGCGGAGCCAGATCGCCGAGGATCTGCTGGTGGCGATGGCGCAACTCTTCGGCCCGATCCCGGGAGGGCTGGGCATCTCGGTGGTCTTTGTCGGGGCGCTTCTGGCCGCGACGACTGGGATCCTGGGCGCAACCGTCGTGGCGATGGGCCTGATCTCTCTGCCCGCCATGTTGCAACGCGGCTACAGCCAGTCGCTCGCCACCGGGACCATCGCGGCATCGGGGACGCTGGGGCAGATCATTCCGCCCTCGATCGTGTTGATCATCCTGGCGGACCAGCTGGCCTCGGCAGTCGACCAGGCTTCGACGGCCCGCAAGGCGCTCCACAAGGAGGTCACGGGCGAGTTGACCATGCCCTCGGCCTTCGAGGTGGTCTCGACCTCCGCCGGTGACATGTTCCTAGGGGCTCTGGTTCCGGGAATCCTGCTGGTCCTGCTTTACATGGCCTATGTGCTGGTCTTCGCGCTGGTGTTCCCGAAATCGGCCCCAGCCGTCCCTCATGACGGAAAATATGACGGCAAGTTCTTCACCCGCATCGCGCTGACGCTGATCCCGCCGCTGGCGCTGATCTTCTTGGTGCTGGGCTCGATCATCGCCGGCATTGCAACGGTGAACCAAGCCGGAGCGATCGGCGCCATCGGCGCTTCGATCATGGCAGGGTATCGCCTGCGCGAGGGCCATTGGGCGGCGTTCATTCCCGCCCTGATCGGCCTCGCCTCGATCGTACTGATCACCTACACGCTGTCCAACTACAACACTAACATCAAGAATATCGTCACCGCCGAGGATCAGTTCGGGCTGCAACTCGCCATCATCGGCGTGACCGGCCTCAGCCTTTCGATCATTTGGAGCCTGTGGCGCACCTACACGATCAACGACACATTGCGCGGCGTGATGATCGATACGGCGAAAACCACCACGCTGGTCTTCATCATCCTGCTCGGCGCGGCGATGCTGACCTCGGCCTTCCGGGCCTTCGGTGGGGAGGAACTGGTCAAGGAGTTCCTCGAATCCATGCCGGGCGGCTTCTGGTCGAAATTCATCATCGTGATGGCGGTGATCTTCCTCCTGGGCTTTTTCCTGGATTTCATCGAGATCGCGGTGGTCGTTGTGCCCATCGTGGCGCCGATCCTGCTGGCCGACCCTTCGGCCAATGTCACCGCTGTCTGGCTGGGCGTGATGATCGGTCTGAACATCCAGACCTCGTTCCTCACGCCACCCTTCGGGTTTGCGCTGTTCTATCTGCGTGGCGTGGCCGATGCGGCGGTGCGCACCGTGAACATGTATAAGGGCGTCGTGCCTTTCATCTCTCTGCAGATCCTTGCGCTGGCGATCGTCGGGTTGAATCCGGCACTGGTCAACTATCTGCCGACCCGCACATCGCTCTTGGCCGAGACAGCGCCACCGCCACTGAACCCGCGGCTGCAATACTCGATGGAGAACTATGTCGCCGAGCAGTTCGAGGAGAATGGCGACACGATCAAGGCCGCCATCGCTGATGCGCGCGCGCTCGACATCTCCTATCTGCCGGAGGATCTGCGCGATGAACTGACCGGCGCTTATGACAAGGCGGACGAGGCCTTTGACCGGATGGCCGAGATCGAGGCCGCCAAAGCGGCTGTCGCGGCCGAGGCCGATGGCTTCCGCCCGCTCCATAGCGAAGTGCGCCAGATCCAGGCGGATATGCGCCGTCTCGACGAAGATATCGAACGGCTGGAGCGGGATGCCGGTCGGGCCGAGGAGGGTTCTCTGCTGCAGGCGCGTCTCACAGCCCGGGCCGAGGAACTGACCGCCGAAAAGGCCGCTCTCGAAGCGCTGATCCCTGATCGCTGGGCGGAGGAGAGTACGGCCTTCGCAAAACTCACCAGCGCCGAGCAAAAGGCGCGCACCTTGTACCGGCGCACGGTCGATGACGCGCATGAGCCGCTGGCCGAGATCCGCGCGATCATCGCGGATACCGATGCGCTCGAAGCGCTGGGGCCCGGTCTGCGCGATCTTGCGGGAACTCTGAGCTCCCTTACCTTCGAGGAAGGCGAGGAACGGATCAAAGCCTTCGAGTCGGGAGTGCGTGCGGTCGAAGGGTCGGGCGACCTGAGATCGACCCTCTCAAAGGCGCGGCGCGCTCTGCGTGGTCGCAATCCAGAGCCTGAGGAGGCCGCCGAAAACATGGCGCTCGCCCTCACGATCTTTGACGACGATCTCGCCTGGCGGAAACGCGCTGCAGAAGACCTGGCGCCGGGACTAGAGACTTATGCCAATGCGATCGCGGACACGATCGCCCTTCGCGGCCAGCCGCGCCTCCCGACCGAGCAAGCCCTATATGTTGCTGCCGACAGTGCCGGTCACCGCGATATCGCGTTGAGTTTCTGAGAGAAATCGCAGGGCGATCGACCGCGCTCGCCGTCCTCGCGCACGCGAACTGTTGCAAAACGATGCAGTTCCAACAACCTGGAGTTGGCACCTAAACCCCTGACTCTCGGCGAGAAAAATCCGCTGAGCAGATGCAACAAAGTTTGCAGAATCGTGCGGTTTCGCGTAAACAATACGTTAAGTGGGCTGTGATGATTGTTCGTATTGGGGAGTCACTCGAGATGAATCCGAAGTACCTTGCGCCGATTTTCGGCGTTTCCTTGTTTGTCGCTGCCGAGGCAAACGCGGCGTCGGTCACATTTGACCTGACCAACCCAGGCTCTGTTGGGCAGCTGCAGGACGTGAACGGCGCATTCTTCGGTACTCCGACCGACCAGATCACTCAGTTTCGCCGTGGCTTCCGGCTGGACGTGACCGGCGGGACGGCTGATGTGACCGGAGCTGGTAGCCCTGGTGTTGCGATTGGTGCACGTGCCAGCAAGGACGAAGACTTGCAGAACTTGCAGTTCGGATCTGACCTGGTTCAAGTTGATGGGACCAACCCGTTTGGCCCAACAGCCCAGGACGGCAAGATCGACGGGATCGGGATCAACACATCGGACGACCCGTTCAGCAGCGGCTCGGATCCCTTCGATAACTTTCAGGTCGATGGAACGAACGGCAACGATTTCCTGCGGCTGACGGTCAGCAACCGTAATGGCGCGCCGGTCGAGGCACGCATCACGCAGATCATTTTCGGTGTCGACAACCCGGAAGAGCGTTTCGTCTTTGGAACTGGTTTCGTTCTCGAGTCGAATGACAATTTCGATTTCGCGATTGACGGGGTCGATCAAGACGCCGAGGCCATCCCGAACGGGGATTTGCTGGGGAACCATCCTAACGGGAATGTCGCCCAGAACCCCGTTCTCGGACAGCTGTTCAACGATGAAATCGAAGGCGTTCGGGTCGTCAATCTTCCGAACACACTGCCCCGCGGCAGCTTCTTCGACTTCTACGCAGCCGATTCGAATGATGACTGGGTGATCGCTGGGATCACGGTCGACATCACCCCGGCCGTCGTTCCCCTGCCCGCGCCAGCAATGCTGTTGGCCACGGGTCTGCTGGGCCTCGGGATTGTCGGACGTCGTCGCCGCCGCGACCGCGCCTGATTGCTTCATCATCGCTGAATGAAAAAGGGGCTCAGCGAGCCCCTTTTTTTATTGCCGTGCTGTTGAGGTCTCGCTTAGGCGGTCATTTCGACCGCCTGATCCGAGAGCGGATGCTCCAGCCGATCTATCATCTCTGTCGGGCAAATCTGCCAGAACCGGCCCACCACCTCGTCCCAATTCCGGGTGATCTCCGCCGCCAGAGGGCTCTCAGTCTGGATCAGGTGCTCCTCCAGCATTCCTTCCAGCACGCCAGTCCAATGTGCCGAGGCGAGGCGTTGGAAATGCAGGGTCTCGCGGTTGACCCGCGCTTCGAACTGCGTGTCTGCGTCATAGACAAAGGCCATGCCCCCGGTCATCCCGGCGCCGAAATTGTCTCCCACCGGGCCGAGGATCACGGCAACGCCGCCGGTCATGTACTCGCAGCCGTTCGAGCCACACCCCTCGACCACCACATGGGCGCCAGAGTTGCGCACGCAAAACCGCTCGCCCGCCCGACCCGCGGCGAAGAGCTTGCCCGCCGTCGCGCCATAGAGGACCGTGTTCCCGATGATCGTATTGTGATGCGGCACAAGCGGCGAGTTCAGGGCCGGACGGACGACAATCTTGCCGCCTGACAACCCTTTGCCGACATAGTCATTCGCATCTCCGAACACTTTCAGCTTCAGCCCCGGGGCGGCAAAAGCGCCCAGCGACTGACCCGCCGAGCCGGTCAGGGTGATCGACAGGTGATTGGCCTGCAGATCGTTGTTCATGCCAAACCGGCGGACGATATGGCTCGAGACTCGGGTGCCGATGGTGCGCTGGGTGTTCTGGATGGTGTAATCGAGCTGCATCTTCTCGCCATCCTTAAAGAACGGCCCGGCATCGGCGACGATTTGCGCGTCGAGGGTGTCAGGCACCTCCTGCCGGGGGCGATCTCGGCGATACGCGATATCGGACCCTTCTTCGACCCGCACCAGCATCGGGTTGAGGTCGAGATCGTCGAGATGCGCCGCGCCCCGGCTGACCTGAGCCAATAGGTCGGCCCGCCCGATGATCTCGTCGATCGAACGCGCGCCGATTTCAGCCAGGATCTCGCGGATCTCGGTCGCCATCAGGGTAAAGAGGTTCACCACCTTGTCCGCGGTGCCGGTGAACCGCTCGCGCAGGTCCGGATCCTGCGTGCAGACGCCGACGGGGCAGGTGTTGGACTGACATTGCCGCGATGATGGGGGCCGAGGAATACGGCATCGGCACCGCCGCCCTGATCGC
>JBCBIS010000011.1:0-8936 GCA_038524325.1 Pseudomonadota bacterium | reverse complement strand
ATTCCTCGGCCCCCATCATCGCGGCAATGACGATGTCGCGGCCCGTGCGCAGCCCACCATCGGTGCGCAGGGTGATCCGGTCGCGCAGGTCGTTCATGGCGAGGACCTGATGCGCCTCGGTCAGACCCATCTCCCAGGGCAGGCCCGCGTATTTGATCGAGGTCTGAGGGCTGGCCCCGGTCCCGCCATTATGGCCCGAGATCAGGATCACATCCGCCTTGGCCTTCGCAACGCCCGCCGCGATGGTACCAACGCCCGATGATGCCACCAGCTTCACACAGACCTTCGCATCCGGGTTGATCTGTTTGAGGTCATAGATCAGCTGCGCCAGATCCTCGATCGAGTAGATATCGTGATGCGGCGGCGGCGAGATCAGCGTGACCCCAGGGGTCGAGTGGCGCAGTTTCGCGATCATCTCGGTCACCTTAAAGCCGGGCAGCTGCCCGCCCTCGCCCGGTTTGGCACCCTGGGCGACCTTGATCTCCAGCTCTTGGCATTGGTTCAGATATTCCGCCGTGACGCCGAAGCGGCCCGAGGCGACCTGTTTGATCTTGGCCGAGGGGTTGTCGCCATTGGGTTCGGGGTTGAAATGTTTCGGGTCCTCGCCCCCTTCTCCGCTGTCGGATTTCGCACCGATCCGGTTCATGGCAACGTTCAGCGCTTTATGCGCCTCCGGACTCAGCGCGCCCAGCGACATCCCCGGCGTGACAAAGCGTTTGCGGATCGAAGTGATGCTCTCCACCTCCTCCAACGGCAGCGGCTTGCCCAGCGGTTTGAACGCCAGCAGATCGCGCAGATGGATCGGCGCCTGCTTGGCCATCCCATCCGAGAACTGCTTCCACATCCGATAGGAGTTCCGTCCCACGGCCGATTGCATCAGATGCATCGAGGCCGCCTGCCACGCATGCGCCTCTCCCTTGCGCCGCAGTTTATAGAGACCGCCGATGGGCAGCACGTTCGAGACACCCGCATGGGCCTGGGCGTGAACCGCGCGCAGTTTCTCCTCGATTCCCTTCACCCCGATGCCCGAGATCCGGCTGGGCATGCCCGGGAAAAACTCGGCCACTACCGCACGGCTCAGTCCTACCGCCTCGAAATTGCAGCCGCCGCGATAGGAGGAGATCACCGAGATGCCCATCTTCGACATGATCTTGAGCAGGCCCGCATCGACGGCCTTGCGGAAATTGGCGGTAACCGCCTCGATGGAGGTATCGCCGAGCAGCCCGCGCTCGACCCGGTCGGCCAGGCTTTCCTGCGCCAGATAGGCATTCACGGTGGTGGCACCCACGCCGATCAGAACCGCAAAGTAATGCGGGTCAATGCACTCGGCCGAGCGGGTCGTGATCGAACAGAAGGTCCGCAGCCCCTGTTTGGTCAGCCAGCTATGCACCGCCGAGGTCGCCAGGATCATCGGCATCGCGATGCTGCTCCGCCCCGCGCCCTCGTCGGTCAGGACGAGGTGGCCGGCGCCCGAGCGCACCGCCTGCTCCGCCTCGGCCCGCACCCGGTCGAGCGCCGCACGCAGGGCACCGGTGGCACTGCCGGCCGGGAAGGTGCAGTCGATCAGCGCATAGTTCTCGCCAAACGCCTCGACCATCCGGGCATATTGCGCATTCGAGATGACCGGGCTGTCCAGCGTGATGATCTCGGCCTGACTGCCGTCCTGGTCCAGCACATTCTTCAGGTTCCCAAAGCGGGTCTTCAGGCTCATCACCCGGGCTTCGCGCAAACTGTCGATGGGCGGGTTGGTCACCTGGCTGAAATTCTGGCGGAAGAAGTGGGATAGCGGCCGATAGCGGTCCGACAGCACGGCAGCCGGCGTGTCATCGCCCATCGAGCCGATCGCCTCCTTGGCGTCCTCGCCCATCGGGTGCAGGATCGCCTCCAACTCCTCGAGGCTATAACCCGCCGCAATTTGCCGGGTGCGCAAACCGTCAGTATCGAACATGCGCGGCTCGGCCAGATTGGTCAGTTCCTGATCCAGCTCGCGGATCCGCCCAGTCCATTCGGCATAAGGTTGCGAGCCCGCCAATTCGTCCTTGATCTCGGCATCATGCATCATGCGGCCCTGATCGAGGTCGATTGCCAGCATCTCGCCGGGGCCCAGAGCACCTTTCTCGACCACGCTCTCCTCATCGACCGGGACCATGCCCACCTCGGAGCCCGCGATCACAAGGCCCTGGCCGGTCACGACATAGCGCATCGGGCGCAGACCGTTGCGGTCCATGCCCGCGACGACCCAGTTCCCATCGGTCATGGCCAGCGCCGCGGGGCCGTCCCAGGGCTCCATCACCGCGTTGGAATAGGCATACATTGCCTTCCAATCTTCGGACATGGTCTCGGAGTTCGACCAGGCCTCGGGCACCAGCATGGTCTTTGCCATCGGCGCCGTGCGCCCGGCCCGAACCAGCACCTCGAACACCGAGTCGAGCGCCGCCGAGTCCGAGGAGCCTTGCGCCACGATGGGTTTGATATCCTCGGCCAGATCGCCGAAGAAGTTATGCGCCATCCGGATCTCGTGGCTTTTCATCCAGTTGAGATTGCCTTTGAGCGTGTTGATCTCGCCGTTATGCGCCAACATGCGGAACGGCTGCGCCAGCCACCATTGTGGGAACGTATTGGTCGAGTAGCGCTGGTGATAGATCGCATAGGCGCTCTCGAAGCGCTGATCCATCAGGTCAGGGTAGAAGACCGCCACCTGCTCGGCCAGCATCATCCCCTTGTAGATGATGTTCCGGCAGCTCAGCGAGCAGATATAGAAGCCCTGCACCTGCGCCATGAAGGCTGCTTTCTCGACCCGCCGGCGGATCACATAGAGCTCGCGCTCGAAGGTTTCCTCGTCCACGCCCTTGGCGTTCGAGATCAGGATCTGTTCAATCTCGGGCCGGGTCGCGTTGGCCTTTTGTCCGAGGCAGGAGATATCGACCGGCACCTGCCGCCAGCCATAGATCACATAGCCAAGCCGCAGCACTTCCTGTTCGACAATCGTCCGGCAAATCTCCTGCGCGGCAAAGTCCGTCCGTGGCAGAAACACCTGGCCGACAGCCAGCAACTCGTCGCCCGGTTCATGCCCAGTGCGGCGGATCTGATCTGCAAAGAAGGCGCGCGGGATCTGGACGAGAATGCCGGCTCCGTCCCCGGTCTTGCCATCAGCATCGACCGCGCCCCGGTGCCAGACGGCCTGCAACGCGGTGATCCCGCTCGCGACAACCTCGCGGCGCGGAACACCGTCGATCGCCGCCACCAGCCCGACGCCGCAGGAGGCGTGCTCCTCTTCGGGCAGGTACATGCCACGCTCAGCGAGGTCGGCTGCGCGGGTCTCCCATGAATGTCCGGTCATCACGTTTCTCCTTGAAGTCTATGTGCTCACCGGAGCAGGGCCGACGACTTGTTCGACAAGCCAGCGGGCGCTGCGATGGCCCAAACGGGTGGATTGACTGGCGGCCCAGCCATGCAAGGCGGCTGGCCAACCCGAGCCCCCTCGCAGATAGCCGTTTTCCGCCGACATCGATCGGATGACCGTCTCGGTGTCTTCTGCAAACAATGCATCGATCAGGCCCGGCAGCTTGCCGGCATGGCGCAGTTGCACGGCAACGGCATGGGTCTTCAGCGGCAGCACGTAATGCTGGATATTGGGACCGGTCGGAAAGCGGCGCCAGTGTCGACCATCCTCTCCCCGCCCGCCATGCAATACGAAAAAGCGGCAAGGTCCCACCATCGCACCGGCCAGCGAGGGGACGGCATGGCGGGGTATATGCCGCTTAAGATCCTGCCAGCGCCGGTCCCGGACCAACCGATCATCCATCGTGAACTGCGGCGCGAAGGCGATTGCCCGGGCCGCGCCGATGCGATTGGCGAACAGGATCGCGCCATACGCGCCCATCGAATTCCCCAGCGTCACGATCTGACGGGCGCCGACCCGGGCCGCGAGTGCCCGAAGCGCCGTCTCGATCCGCTCGATCTGGCCCGGCGTGTTGTACCAGGTCCGAGTCCGGTCGGTGACGAAGGCGACATGGTTGTCACCTTCCTGCGAAGCAATCTTCGGGAATTCAATCTGCTGGACGGTTTCGGTCTCGGCGAACCCGGTCTTGCGGTGCCCGATCCCAGTGAAGGACACGACGAGGCGCGCGCCCCGGCCCGGCAGCCAAGTGATCGCGAGATCCTCATCGTCGAGTAGAACATCCGGGCTCACGGTTTGGTCCACCAGTCCAGGGTGGTCAGCCGCCTAGCGACGTGGTCTATCGTCGGAGAAGGCATGCCGTCCGGGCCGACTATCGCCCCCGATATGCGCGAGGCTTTTCTGGCCACCGGGGTCGCGCCGGAGAGCGATCTTGAGGGCCCGATCCCGCAGCTCTCCCGGCCTGTGCCAGAACTGGCTAGCGCCTTGGCGGTTGCAAAAACCGCGCTCGACCCGCAATGCCGTGACGGGGCCGCCAACACCTGAGCGGCCACACTGAAACACAGCGATCCCCCGATCGAGAACATGGGCTCCCTTAAGGTGACAAAGCCGAAGATACGCTTCCCCGTGATCATGATCCGGTTCCTTCCCAGAGGATGGCGTGGTGACGGCAGCCCGCGGCCTATTCCGCCGCGATCGCCGCCGTCCCGGTCAAACGCTCGGCGATGGCATCCGCAGCTTCGCGCCCGTCGCGGATGGCCCAGACCACAAGGCTCGCGCCGCGCACGATGTCGCCTGCGGCATAGACGCCAGGCAGCGCAGTCTCGTGGGTGCGGAAATCGGCTTTGATCGTGCCCCAGCGCGTAACCTCCAACCCTTCGACATCCCAGAGTTTGGGGAGATCTTCAGGCTCGAAGCCAAGCGCTTTGATCGCCAGATCGCAGGGTTCGATATAGTCCGCGCCGGGGATCTCCTCGGGCGTCTGACGGCCCGTCTGGTCCGGCGGACCGAGGCGCATTCGCGCCGTCATCACCCCGTCGACCCGACCATCCCCTGTGAAACCTTTCGGGGCCGAAAGCCAGACGAATTCAACGCCTTCTTCCTCGGCATTGGCCACCTCGCGCTGCGAGCCCGGCATGTTCGCGCGGTCGCGGCGATAGAGGCATTTGACCGACTCCGCCCCCTGACGGACGGCGGTGCGGACGCAGTCCATCGCGGTGTCTCCGCCACCGATCACGACCACACGCTTGCCCGCTGCGTTCAAGGTGCCGTCTTCGAACAGAGGAACGGTATCTCCCAAACCGGCCTTGTTCGACGCGGTGAGATAGTCGATCGCCGCCACAATCCCGTCCTGGCCCGAGCCTGGCGCCTGAAGATCGCGCGATTTGTAGACGCCGGTGCCGATCAGAACCGCGTCATGCTGCTCCCTGATCGCCGCAAACGAGATGTCCCGGCCGACCTCGCAGTTGAGCACAAACCGCACGCCGCCCTGTTCCAGCTGCGCGTTGCGCTGGAGCACGATGGGCTTTTCCAGTTTGAACCCCGGAATGCCATAGATCAGCAGCCCGCCCGAGCGGTCGTACCGGTCGTAGATCGTCACCTGAAATCCCATGCGGCGGAGCCGGTCTGCGCAGGCCAGACCCGCCGGGCCGGCACCGATGATGCCGATGCTCTCGGGCCGTTCTTCAGCCGGAGCGATCTCGGCGACCCAGCCTTCCTCGAATGCCATGTCCGTGAGGTATTTCTCGACCGCGCCGATGGTCACCGTGCCATGGCCGGATTGCTCGATGACGCAATTGCCCTCGCAGAGCCGGTCTTGCGGGCAGATCCGGCCGCAGATCTCGGGGAATGTGTTGGTCTCCTGGCTGAGTTCATAGGCCTCGCGCAGCCGTCCCTCCGCCGTCAGTTTCAGCCAATCTGGGATATTGTTGTGCAGCGGACAGTGGTTCTGGCAGAAGGGCACACCGCATTGGCTGCAGCGCGCCGCCTGATCCGCCGCCTTCTCCCTGGCGTATTCGCGGTAGATTTCGTCGAAGTCACCCGCCCGCTCGGCCGCAGTGCGCTTCTCCGGCATCTCGCGGTCGAGAGACGTGAATTTCAGCATTTTCTGCGCCATGCGCCAAACCTACCTAATTTGCCGACTCGATGGAGGCGTGGTAGACCATTGGTACCACCGGATCGGGGTTTACCTGATCGGCGCGCCCATGAAAAGACAGTTTTGCTGACTTTTTTTTCGGAGATTTCTTTGCCGCACGCATTTCGTAGTGAGAATTTCCAAATTTTATATCAGCAATGCTGACCCTTAAACACTTGCGACATCTTGGAGATCGGGTAGAACATCCACGAAAGCCCGTCGATAGCGCAGACTTCATACCATGACCCTCTTCGACATTGTCGTCCTGGCCCTGATCCAGGGCATCACCGAGTTTCTGCCGATCTCGTCCTCGGGCCATTTGATCTTATGGCCCCTGCTCACCGGGCGGACGGATCAGGGCGTGACCATGGATGTGGCAGTCCATCTGGGGACGCTGGCCGCCGTGATGCTGTTCTTCCGGGCGGACATGTTGCGGTTGATGGCAGGATCGATGGATGTGCTGCGCGGGCGATTCAACGCGCCCGACGGCTCCCTCGCCATCCTGATCGCGGTGGCGACGGTGCCCGCGGTGTGCGCCGGACTGGCCCTGAAGCTGACGGGAGCGATGGACAGCCTGCGCTCGATCGAGGTCATCGGCTGGGCAACCCTGATCGGTGGTGTGCTGCTTTGGCTGGCGGACCGGATCGGAGCCGAGACGAAGCGTGGCGACTCCTGGACCCTGCGCGGCGCCGTCCTCATGGGCCTTGCGCAGGCCGTGGCTTTGATCCCCGGCACCTCTCGTTCCGGCGCCTGCATGACCATGGCGCGCGCGCTGGGTTTCGAACGCAGCGAGGCCGCCCGCCTGGCGCTGCTGATGGCTGTGCCAACTATCCTCGCCGCGGGACTGGTCGAGACGGCGGGGGTGGTCGGCGACGGCGCATTCCGACTGGGCGCCGAGTTGGCCCTTGGCGCCGTCCTTTCGTTCCTTGCAGCGCTCGCAGCACTTTGGGCCATGATGCAAATGTTCGCACAGAGCTGGACGATGACACCCTTCGTCATCTACCGGTTGCTGCTGGGGACCGGGCTGCTGCTCTACGCCTATAGCTGAGGCACGGCCTGGTCAGGCGTCGGTGTCCTTCAGCGCCGTAAATTGGCCGTGCGGACGGTAGGAATACAGATACCCCTCGATGATCGCCTCGGGCGCACTTGGCGAGATACCCAGATCCGCGAAACCGCGAGCGCCCTCGGCCACAACATTGTCCCGCTCCAGCATCCGGACCTGATCCACCGTCAGAGGCGGCACCGGGAGGAGTTGCAGCACCGATGCCTGCAACCGCGCCAATCCGAAGGGCAGATCGACCACCAGCCGCCGCCGGCGAATGACGCCCAGCATCACCTCCATCAATTCACGGAACGTGTAGATGCGCGGACCACCGAGCTCGTAGATACCGGCGGCGACCTCTTCGACCAGGGCTTTCGAGACGGCCTCCGCCACATCCTGGACCCAGACCGGCTGGAACCGGGTCGCGCCGCCGATCACCGGCAGGACGGGAGACATCCGGGTCATGCCTGCGAAGCGGTTGAAGAACTGATCCTCCGGCCCAAAAACGATCGAGGGGCGCAGGATGACAGCCACCGGCAAAGCCTCCGTCACGGCCGCTTCGCCTGCCGCTTTGCTGCGAGCATAACCGGCCTTGCTGCTCGCGTCCGCTCCAATCGCCGAGATATGGACGAATCTGCTGGCGCCACATTCTGCCGCGATCCGCGCAACGCGCCCGGCCCCCTCAGCCTGGATTTCGTCAAACTTGTTCTTGCCGCTTTCGAACAGGATGCCCACGCAATTTACAACGGCGTCGGCGCCCGAGATCACGGCTTTCAACGAGGCATCGTCGCGGATATTGCACTGCACCGGCTCGACCTGACCGACAACACCATATGGTTTGACGAACAGCGCCTCATTCGGACGACGGCAAGCAACCCGCACACGCCAGCCACGTTTCGCCATGGCCTGAGCAATGTAGCGGCCGACGAAGCCGGACCCGCCAATAATCGTCACGAGCGGTGGAAGGGCAGGTTCAGTCATGGCGCGCTCCTATGTGTCATCACGTCATGACCTGTGGCAACAACCGAAAGGAATCAATGGGACAAATGCATCTCGTCAGGGGAAAGAACGCCCGGCCCCTTATAAGAGCCGGGCGCGAAGCGATCTTAGGCCGAGCGGTCTTGGGCTTTCCGCGCGATCCGCACCTGAGACATGCCGAACGCCAGAACGGCGACCAGGGTTCCCAACGAAAGCATCATGACAAGATTGCCAACATCCATTATTCTCTCCTTTCGGGTCTCATTCCACATGACCCTGCGGGGAGAAGGCTCCGTGTGATCATCGTCGGCAAGTTGCCGCTTGCCGGATCATCCGCGCCTTCTCCTCGCAAGACCCACCCATTACGCGCAGGTTTTTCTTTCGGATCAGCGCCAAGGCAAAAAAAGAACTAAAGGCTGCGCGTTTTGCTGCAGCGCGGAATGCGGTTCCGAATAGCTCTGGAAATGCGGCCAGGAATGAAGACGTTGACAGCCCGCCGGCCTGCGCGTAACTGATCCAACGCGTCACGCGAGTGGCGAGTCACCTGCCCAGGTGGCGGAATTGGTAGACGCGCTGGCTTCAGGTGCCAGTGACCTAACGGTCGTGGAAGTTCGAGTCTTCTCCTGGGCACCATCCACACGGCATGCAACGTTTACGCGGGAGCGTGCACTCCGCTGGTCGAAGCTTCAGGCCGCTCGCGACGGTTCGGCGTGGTGCGATGTGGATTTGAAGAAGCTGATCAGTTCGGCGAGGCGTTGGGCCGCTCCGGTCATGACCTCGGAGCTCGAAGCACACTGACCGGCCATCGTGGCGTTCTCCTGCGTGATCTGGTCCATCGAGGTGACGGTCGAGGTGATCTCGGAAACGCTGGTCGCCTGCTCCGA
>JBCBIS010000010.1:0-38420 GCA_038524325.1 Pseudomonadota bacterium | reverse complement strand
TGGCTTCGGCCCGTTCGGGCGAGAAGACCAGCGGCCCGGAGGCGGCGCCGGGCGAGGCCGGCAGCCCGCGCCCGATCAGGTCGCGCGGGGCTTTCGGATCGATCATCGGGTGGAGATGCGCTTCGAGTTGCACCGGGTCGATCTGCATCAAGGCCCGGTCGCGCGCCGCCGCGTCGGCCTGCCCCAGATCCACCGCCAACTGCACCGCCGCGCGGGGCGAGAGCCGGGCGGCATGCAGCTCCAGAACCGCCAGGCGTCCGGCATCCAGGGTGAAATCCAGGCTGAAGGCGGTGCCCATCGCCGCCTCCAGCGCCTGGCCCGCCTGGCGCAGGGCGGCGGCTGCCTCGGCATGGGTTTCCTCGAACACCGCGCCTTTCAGGCCGCGGGCGGCGCGTTCCTCGGCGCCGAGCAGGATTGGGGTGCGCAGGCCCATCAGGGCCTCGTCGCCCTGGGCATCGGTGAGGAACCGCCCGCTCAGACTTGGGGCGCCGGTCTCCGGGTCGCGCAGATGGGCAATGCCCGCGCCCGAGCGTGCGCCGCCGAGGCCGAGCGCCATCTGCTGGATCAGGATGGCGAGCGGGGCCGGCCCCTCGACACCGCGCGCCGCGCGCCGGCGGATCGCGCGCGGGCTGTGCCAGCGGGTCTCGAGCGCGCGGACCGCATGGGCGATTTGCGCTTGCGCCGTGTCCGGCGGCGGGTCGGCGCCTTCCTCGGCGATCAGGTCATTGCAGGCGGTGGCCAGACCGGACATCTCGGCGGCGCCGAGTTCGGTTTCGGAGCTGGCGCCGACGGCTTTCATCGCGTCGAGCAGGGCGTATTCGAAGGCTTCGCCCTCGATCTCCAGCACTCCGGTCGCCCAGTGTTGCAGCATCCGCCGTTCGAGATCGGCGGCGAGCCGGGCGCTGAAGCGCCGGGCGAGGCCCTGCCGGACGGTGCCGGTCAGGCCGAGATTGAGGCAGGCGGGCACCGTGGCGCTGGCGCCAATGCTGGAGGAGACGCGCAGGCTGACCAGCAGCGGGGTCTCCGGATCGTCAAGCGCGGCGCCGGTGAGGGACTCGAGTTGCGAAAGCCCCTGGGGCAGCCCCGCCTCGAGCCCGCTGCCGGCCAGGACGAGGGCGGGCGGGACCGGCAGGCCGAGAGAGGCCGCCACGGACAGCCGGGCGGCTTTTACCCCGAAGGTGCCGGGATCGAGCCTGTCCCGCCCGGGTCCGATCCAACCGATCTCGATCGCATCCGCTTTCATGGCGCTGTCATACAAGCCCGCGCGCCCGGGGAAAAGGGCCATCCCCAGCCCGGCGCGGCCACCGCCCGCCCCCACCCACCCCCCGGCGCGCAGTGGCCACGCCGGGCTGGGGATGGCAGAGGGGATTGGGGGGCAGGTCTGGGGACTGCGGGATCTGTGGGGCTGCGGTGGCTCAGGATTGCGGCTCCAGATTGCGGCGGGATGGTTGGGATTGTGGGACTGTGGTGGCACGGGACCGTGCGGCAGGCTTGGGTGGCAGGTTTGGGGCTGCGGGACTGCGGTTGCAGTACCGCGGCGCTAGGACTGGAGCAGCAGGATTTGGGCTCAGGATCGCGGCGGCCCTATCGGGACTGTGGGAGCCCGGGACTGTGCGGCAGGATTGAGGCGGCAGGATTGGGGCGGCAGGACTGGGGCGGCAGGCCTGGGGCGGTGGGATTGCGGAGGGGGGCTTAGGCGGTCAGGACTGGATCGCCTCCCACACCGCCACCTGGCGCATGGTGGTGCGGATCCGGGTCAGGAGGCGGAGGCGGTTGGCGCGGAGGGCAGGGTCCTCGGCATTCACGGTGATCTCGGTGAAGAACGCATCGATGGGTGCGCGCAGGGTGGCCATCTGGGTCATCGCCGCCTCGAACGCCTCCGTCTCCAGCGCCTGGGTGATCTGTGGGTCAGCTGTGTCGAGGGCGGTGAAAAGCGCCGTCTCCTCCGCCTGGGCGGCGAGGGCAGGGTCGGGGGCGGCTTCGTCCTCCCAGCTTTCTTTTGCGAGGATGTTCGACGCGCGTTTGTACCCCGCCAGGAGGTTCGTCCCATCCTCGGTATCGAGAAAACCCTGCAACGCCCGCACCCGGTTGACCAAGAGCACCAGATCATCCTGCCCGCCGAGCGAGAAACACGCATCGATCACATCATGCCGGATGCCCTGATCGCGGAGATAGACCTTGAGGCGGTCGGCGAAGAAGGTGAGGAGATCGAGGAGATCTGGGATTTGGGTTTTGGGTAATGTGCGAAGAAGGTGCCGTTTTTCGATGATGTTCTCGTTCTGAGGAGAACTGATCACGTTCCCGTCTTCACCAATTTTCCCAAGGTTAACGCCTGAACGTATTAGAGCCGCTGCCGTATTCTGTCCGTAAGCAAAGGCCATTGGTGCGATGAGTGACAGTCGTTTGGACTCTTCGATCAGCGTTCGTTGCGTTCCCAGAGCCGCCCGTCTCAGTGCGAACGGATCCTTGCTCCCCGTCGGCTTCTCATCGATGGCCCAGAAACCCGTCAGGGTGTCGAGTTTGTCGGCCAGCGCCACGGCGATGCTCACCGGCTCGGTGGGGACGGCGTCGGAGGGGCCTAGGGGGCGGTAGTGGGCTTCGCAGGCGTTGGCGACGTCCTCGGGCAAGCCGGCGGCGCGGGCGTAGTAACCGCCCATGATGCCTTGGAGTTCGGGGAACTCGTAGACCATCTCGGAGGAGAGATCCGCCTTGGCAATCCGCGCGGCCTGCTCGGCCCGGTCGGGGTCGGCACCGACCGAGGGGGCGATCTCGCGGGCCAGTGCGGCGATGCGGTCGATCCGCTCGGCCTGGCTGCCGAGTTTGGCGTGGAAGACGACGTTGGCGAGGGGTTTGGCGAGGGCCTCCATGCCGTCGGTGCGCACCTTCCTCAGATCGTTCTCCCAAAAGAACTTCGCATCGGCCAGACGGGCTGCCAGCACCTTTTGGTTGCCCGCCAGGATGGTCGCGCCCTGATCGGCCGTCTCGATATTCGCGACGGTGATGAACCGTTCGATCCGGCCCGTTTTTGGATTTCGGACCGAGAAGAACTTCTGATGCTCCTTCATCGAGGTTTGCAGGACCTCGGGCGGCAGGTCCAGGAACTCTGCCCCGATCTCGCCCATCAGGACGACGGGCCATTCGACGAGGGCAGCGACTTCGGCCAGAAGCCCCTTGTCCGCCACCACTTCCAGCCCCTGGGCGAAGGCCAGTTGGGCGGCGTCATGCTCGATTTTGGCCATCCGCTCGGCGGGGTCGAGCAGCACTTTGGCGGCGGCGAGTTTGGTGCGGTAGTCGTCGAAGCTGGTGACCTCGAACGCATCCCCCGCCATGAAGCGATGGCCACGGGTCGTGGCGCCGGAGGCGATGTCGTCGATCTCGAAAGGCACCACTTCGGCCCCGTCATCGTCGCTGAGCAGGCAGAGGATCGATTGCAGCGGGCGCACCCAGCGCAGGCTGCCCGCACCCCAGCGCATGGATTTGGGCCAGGGAAAGGTGCGGATGGTCTCGGTCACCGCCTCGGCGATGACATCCGCGGCGGGGCGGCCCTTGCGTTCGATCACCGCGTAGAGAACGGGGCCCTTCTTGTCCTCGCGGGTCTCAAGCTGGTCGCGGGTCAGGCCGGTGGAGCGCAGGAAGCCCTCGATCGCTTTATCCGGCGCGTCCGCCTTCGGCCCCTTGCGCTCCTCGCGCGTGTCCGGGGTCATACGGGGCAGGCCGGTCAGGGTCAGGGTCAGGCGGCGGGGCGTGGCGAAGGCGCCGGCACTCTCATAGGTCAGCCCCGCCTCGACCAAGCGGTCGGTGACGCCCTTCTTCAGATCCTCCGCCGCACGGGTCTGCATCCGGGCCGGGATTTCCTCGGAGAAGAGTTCGAGCAGTAGGTCGGGCATGGGTGAGGTCCTCGAGGCGCTGACGCGCGCCTCTTACCCGGGTTTTGCGCAAATGCGAAGGGGCTGGATCGAGCGATCTCAGGGCACCAGGATCGCGTTCCGCCCGTTCTCGTCGGCGATCTGGCAGGTGCAGGGGCCCTTGCTGGTATCGGCATTCTTCTGACAGTCGCCCAGGGCCGAGAGGCGCAGATCCGACACGGGCCGGGTGCGGGAAGGGACCCCGGTCTCGAAGTAGTAGCTGGTCAGCCCGCTGACCTGGGCCGCCTGACCATCCTCCCACCGGAAACAAGCGGCCAGAACCTTGATGCCGTTATTGGCGGAATAGGCCGGCCAGGCATTCATGATCCGCTGGTGGATATCGTTGGCGACGGCTTGCTTCTCGGGGCTTTGCGAGACGGTCGGGCCACAGGCGACAGCGGCGAGAACGGGGATAAAAATGAGCTTTCTCATAATGACTCCTCAAACACGTAGTGACGCATGCGGTACCGCCCCACGCCTCAGGGTGCAATCGCGAAATGCTGTCCGGACGCTCTGCAGATGGTTCTACTGAGCGTATTTCTCGTTCAGCTGTCGCCACATGTAGGCGCGGCCGTCGGGATATTGCGCGATGTAGCGGTCGACCCCGTCCGACTCCTCCTCGGCGGCGCGGATCGCGGTGGCTGCTCCGCTCGCGAGATCCTGCGCAATCGTCTCGGCGTCGAAGCAGTCGAACCAATAGGGCGCGGTCAGCGGCTCGGCGATGCCGCGGAACTCCTCGGACGGGATGTAATCCCAATCCACCGTGAAACAGGCGCGGAGCTTGAGGGGCGAGGAACTCGCCTCGATCCCGCGATAGTCGCTGACCGGGAAAGTATCGCCATAGGCGTCGACCTCGGTCAGGCCATCGACGCGGGTGTAGAACGCATAGACCTGTGCATACCAGAGCGCCGCGCCGAACAGGATGCTGAACAGGACGAGGCCGAGCATCAGGTATTTGCCGTTCATCTCGTTCCCTCTTCCTGTCTGCGCGTCTGCCATGCGGCATATAACGCCTGGTCGAGCGCGAGGAAATGCGCGGCGATGCGGCTGACCGCCGCCGGGGCGGGGATTGGCGGCATCGAGAGGGACGGGTCCCGGTTGCGCCGGTGCGGGTCATCCGTGCGGTTGGCCTCGGCGGTCTTGGCCGGGGGCGGCAGGGCCAGACGGTCGAGGATCTCGGCGAAATCCGCCGCGAAGGTCGCGCAATCTCCGACGAAATCGAACCGGTCCAAGGCGGCCTCTGACCGCTCCAGCCATTCCGACCGGGGCAGGGCGCTGGCTTGCGCCAGATCGAAGGCCGCCGAAAGCTGGCGCGTCATCGGATTGTCGAACGCTTGCCGCACCCGCGGGTCGTCCGATGCCAGAGCCTGCTCCAGCGTGGCATAGGGCAGCCGCAGCGCCGGGTTGGCATGGGTCTGGGTAAACCGCCAGGTCGAGATCAGCCGCTCGACCGGGCAGCGCAGGAAGGTGAAGGTGAAGGCGCCGGGGCCGATCCGCTCGAGCATCCGAGCCCCGAAATGCCCCCCGGCATAGCGCGCCCGGCGGGCCAGCGCGACCCGGTGCGCGGGGGCGTTGTCATCCAGCATCACCGCCTGACCAAAGCGCACCCCGCCGACCTTCGGGACGAAGAAGGCATGTACGCTGGAACCGGCGGTTTTGGGGAGGTGGACAAAGACCACCCGTCTCGGCAAGGTTCGCGCGACGAAGGGCGCGCTCAGCCGCTGCGCCGCCTGCCGCGTAATGGGCCTGAGGTCGAGGGTCACGCCATGCCTCGGACCGGCCGCACGCGCTTTGGGCTCACCCGGCGGCGCCGGCCTGGTATCCGCCGATCTCGGTCGCGACGAAGGCATCTGCGCAGCGTTTCGCAAGGGCTCGGACCCGGCCGATATAGGCTTGGCGTTCGGTGACCGATATCACCCCGCGCGCGTCGAGCAGGTTGAACAAATGGCTTGCCTTGATGCATTGGTCATAGGCCGGATGCGCCATCACGATGCGCTTGCCGGTCTTCGGGTCATCCTCCGGGGCCTCGAGGATCCGCGCGCATTCCGCCTCGGCATCTTCGAAATGGCGGAACAGCATCTCGGTATCGGCCTGGTCGAAATTGTGCCGACTGTATTCTTCCTCGGTCTGCCGGAACACGTCACCATAGGTCAGCGGGCTGGGCGCGTCCGGGGCGTTGAAGGGCATGTCCATCACGTGATCGATGCCCAGCACATACATGGCCAGCCGCTCCAACCCATAGGTCAGCTCGCCCGAGACCGGTTTGCAATCATGGCCACCGACCTGCTGGAAATAGGTGAACTGGCTCACCTCCATTCCGTCGCACCAGACTTCCCAGCCCAGACCCCAGGCACCCAGGGTCGGGCTCTCCCAATCGTCCTCGACAAAGCGGATGTCGTGCAGGCTCATATCGATCCCGATAGCGCGGAGGCTGCCGAGATAGAGTTCCTGCAGATCCGGCGGGCTGGGTTTGATGAGGACCTGATACTGATAGTAATGCTGAAGTCGGTTCGGGTTCTCGCCATAGCGCCCATCGGTCGGCCGGCGCGAGGGTTGCACATAAGCCGCGGCCCATGCTCGGGGCCCAAGCGCCCGCAGCGTCGTCGCCGGGTGGAACGTGCCGGCGCCGACCTCCATGTCATAGGGCTGCATGATCGCGCACCCCTTGCCGGCCCAATAGGTCGACAGCCGCAGCAGGATCTCCTGAAAGCAGCGCGGCGTCTCGGCGGGGGGCGCGGTGGTGTCGGACAAGGCAGGCTCGTTCGGCTCGGTTGCTGGGACCGTTCTGGTAATCAAGCTTTCGGGACGGGTCAATGTGGGTCGCTGACAAGTCGAGTTGTCGATTAAACGGCCCGTGGAATACAACCTAAGCGAGAATTAGAGTAATGATTGGGCCGTGACGAGATAAGGTCTGCTTATTTTTACAGCATGTCCCACAGTGGAACAGCTTTGTGTTCTGAATAAGTCAAATAAATGGTAAGCTTTCAGCAATGGGATTCGTGCCGTTTGTGACGAGCACGCCCCGAGTGGGTAGGAGCGGTGTCTGGCTCGACGCCGTCTTGAGTGCGGGAGATGTAAGATGACAGCCATCCTAAACGTGATCAATGGAGATCTCGACGACAACACGCTTGTCGGGACGATCGTGGACGACGAAATCAACGGCGACGGCGGCAACGACTCGATCCTCGGGCGGCTTGGCGACGACGTGCTGAATGGCAATGAAGGCAGCGACTCGATCGTCGGCCGCGGCGGAGATGACAGCATCTTCGGCGGCCTGGGCGATGACACTGTCCTCGGCGGTTTGGGCAACGACACCGTCCGCGGCGATATCGGCGATGACGATGTCCAGGGCAATCAGGGAATGGACCGCGTCTTCGGCAATATCGGCAATGACAAGGTGCGCGGCGGAGCGGGCGACGACTTCGTTTTCGGCGGCGAAGGGAACGATGTCGTGTTCGGAAACCTCGGAAACGACCAGGTTTTCGGGAACGAAGGGCGCGACACGCTGTTCGGTGGCAAGGGCAATGATCGCCTGTTCGGTGGCCAAGGTAATGACCTGTTGGTGATCGACGCAGATGACGCCGGTTTCGATCGGGCCGATGGTGGCACCAATTTCGACACGCTGCGGTTCAACACGAATGATGCCGACCTCGCGGCCACCCTGGCCGCCGAAGCGGCGGTCTATCTCGCGGGCGACACTTCGGTCGAGTTCACCTTCACCGGCGGACACACCGCAAAAGACATCGAGAAGGTCCGCATCTTCCTGGATGGCGAGATCTTTATCGCGCCGTCGGAGCCGCCGGAAGTTACCGAGATCTGACCAAATCCGCGTGATGGTCCGCCGAGCTTCATCGGCGGGCGCTGCGCGAGTCTCTCAATGCGTGCATCTCGCGGCGCGCCCTCACTTGTTGGCTGATTTGCGGCCAAATTGTGATGCGATTCGATTTCCGCGCGTTGAAAAATAAGGAAAATCGGTTTTTTTGCGGCGCAAAAGTGTTAATATTTCGTCAGCGCAGGAATCGCGCGACCATGTAGCAGCGCGCGTCTTGCGCAGTACGTAAGTGCCCGGCACGGCCCAAGCCGACGGGATTATAGGAGATGTATTATGACGGCTATCACTGGCACCAATCTTGGTGAACCTCTCGACGGAACCAACGGCGCAGACGTGATCGATGCCAAAGGCGGCGCCGATGTGATCAACGCGGGCCAAGGCTCGGACATCGTGTTCGCCGGCCAAGGCGATGACGACGTTTTCGGCGGCGGCGGCAACGACACTCTGCGCGGCGATGGCGGCGACGACGATGTGTTTGGCGGCCAAGGCAATGACCGCGTCTTCGGCAATATCGGCGACGACACTGTCCGCGGCGATGCTGGCAACGACTTCGTCTATGGCGGCCAAGGCGACGACAATGTCTTCGGCAATGTCGGCTTCGACCGTGTGTTCGGCGGCAACGGCAACGACACCATGTTCGGTGGCGAAGGCAACGACGTTGTGTCGGGCGATGCCGGCAACGACCGGATCATCATCGACACGGCGCATTTCGGCAGCGATGAAGTCGATGGCGGCACGGGCTTTGACACCTTGCGCTTCAACACGACCGATGAAGAGCTGGCCGCGACCCTGGCCGCTGAGGCCGAGACCTACCTGGCCGGCGACACCTCGGTCGAGTTCACCTTCACCGGTGGCCACACCGTGGTCAATGTCGAGGCGGTCGACATTTTCCTCAACGGCAGCGTCTTCGTGCCGGAAGTACCGGAGCTCATCGAGCCGGAAGAGGGCCTGCTCTGAAACAATTTCGCCGGCGGCTTTCGGGCCGCCGGCACTTCGTTTGGCAGTCGGATTTTTTCTGACAGCAGACACCCATCCACCCACGCCCGTCTTTGCCATTTACAGGTGAATCACTCCACGGCACAGAATTCGCAAATTGCTTAACCCACTTCCTTAACGAAGCTAGCAGTCGGGATGCGCAACCTGGAGCAGGGTTTTTCTGCCCTGACGTGCATTTCTCGAATCGGGACAATCGCGGATGGCCGTGATTGATCCGTTACCATTTCCCTAACGCACCGAAACTGTCATACTCCGCCGCGTGGTAGGGAATGTGGGTCACTCGAGAGATGGGTGGAAGTTTCTTCGGCTCCTGACCTGAGTTGTCTAGATGTGAGTGCCGGGTCCGGGGCAACCCGCCGGTTCAATGGGAGACTGTATAATGGCTGCGATTAATGTTCCGACGCCCGGCGATGACAGCCTGACGGGGACGCCTGGCACCGATATCATCGATGCCCTGGCCGGAAATGACGATGTGAATGTCTTTGGCGGAGACGATACGGTCTTTGGCCGTGCCGGCTTTGACGCCATCGAGGGCGGTCCCGGCAACGACGTCCTGTTCGGCGGTGAGCAACTGGACATTCTGACCGGTGACGCCGATGACGACGAGCTGTTTGGCGATGGCGGAAACGATCTGATCTTCGGCGGCGGCGGCAACGACACCGCCGATGGCGGCGAGGGAGCCGATGACATCAAGGCAGGCCAAGGCATGGACTTCGTCTTTGGCGGCGCCGGCAACGACACGCTGCGCGGCGATGCAGGCGATGACGAGGTATTCGGCGGCATCGGCAACGACCGCGTCTTCGGCAATCTCGGCAATGATTTTGTCGATGGCGGCCTCGGCGCCGACCGGGCCTTTGGTGGTCTGGGAGATGACACGGTCCTCGGCGGTGGCGGCCAGGACACGGTCCAGGGCGACGACGGCAATGATGATGTCTTCGGCGGCCAGGGCGACGACCGCGTCGACGGCAATGACGGCGACGACACCGTGCGCGGCGATGGCGGCAATGACCGGGTCTTCGGCGGCGACGGCAACGACCGGGTCTTTGGCAATATCGGCGACGACCGTCTGTTCGGGAACGAGGGCAACGACACCCTGTTCGGCGGCCAGGGCGATGACACCGCTTTTGGCGGGTTCGGTAATGACCGTTTCTTTGTCGACGCCGATACCGGCGCGGACAGCATCAACGGCAATGCGGATTTCGATACCCTGCGCTTTGACACCGATGACGAGGAACTCGCTCAGATCCTTGCCAACGAGGCGGCCGAGTATCTCGCCGGCGACACCTCGGTCGCGTTCGACTTCACCGGCGGCCACTCGGTCGTGAATATCGAGGCAATCGATGTCTTCGCCAACGGCCAGCGCGTCGAGGCGCAAGAGGACGAACAGGTCATCATCGATTTCGAAGAGTTCGAACCCTTCGACATCTTCCCCTCGCCCGGTCCGTTCGCGGCACAGGAAGGTGTGATTGCCCAACCCCTGCCGCCCTTCCTGGGCGAAGCGGTCGAGAGCCAGGGCTTTGTGATCAACGTCAATATCGTCGGCACGTCGAGCGACTTTGTGGTCATCCCGAGCGAGGTCGAGAACCCAATCGGCGAGATCCCGACCCCGTTCTTCGACAATGTGGCCGGGGCCAACAGCTTCCCGATCCCGCTGATCGAGGCGTTCATCTTCGACGGCCCGTTCTTCCCGCCCGAGCTGCTTCCGCCAGAGACGGAGATCCCGCGGACGGCCGAGATCGGCATGGAGCTGCCGCCCTTCGATCCGTTCCTGATCTTCGAAGGCCTGTTCGTTGCCACGGCCTTCCTGGGCAATCTCTCCAACGAGCTGCCCGGCGCCGCCGACACGGCGAATGGCTTCCTGGAAGCGCGTGAGGGGCTGCTCATCGGGGATGTCATCGAGGAATTTGCCCGCCCGCTGGAGCGTGGGATCGGTCTGATCGAGGACGAACTGGGCCTCGAGCCGGGCGACATCCTGACCGACCCGCTGTTCCAGGACGTGGTCGAGTTCGTCTCGATGTTCACGCTCGAAGAACTGCTCGGCTTTGGGGCGGATCTGCTCGATCTGCTGCCGGACTTCGCAGCGCCGCTGTTCATCACCTCCGTCGATGGCGACGCTTTTGCCCTCGAACAGGCGGATCTGGCGATCGATGCGGGCTTTGCCCTGGCGGTCGGCTCGCGCAATGGCCAGGTGGTCGGGGTTGAGGTCATCCAGACCCCGTCGCCCTTCCTCAGCGATGTCGCACCGACCAACGGCATGCTGTTCCCGGGCTTCGAGACGCCCGAGACCACGGTGACCTTCGATGCGACCGAGTTCGGCAATGTCGATTTCGTCGACATCATCTCGATCGGCAACGTGACCATCGACAACATCTTCCTGAACGATGCCTATGAGGTCATCGATTTCGAAGGACTGATCGAGGAGCCGATCTTCGAGCGGACGATCGGTATCACTGGCGAGGATCCGAACGACGGCACCACGCTGTTCGACGGGTTCGTGTTCGAGGGTGGCTCGCCCGTCCTCGTCAGCGCCCCCTCGCTGTTCGACCTGCCGATCGGCCCGGTCCTGCCGCCGGAGCCAGAGCAACCGACGATGAACGATATCAGCGTTGCCGAGGAACTGATCGATCCGTTCTTCGCCAATACCGCGCTGGTCTCCGGTCCGCCGCTGGGTCTCGAGATCGAGAAGCCGGTACAGCCATCGGTCGCGCCGATCCCCGAGGAAGGCGACGCCCTGTTCTTCGTGATCGACCGCGAAGACGGCGCCACATTCGATCTCGAGAGCATGCTGATCGGTGCAGAAAGCGGTGAGGTCGAGGCCGTGGCCCTGCTGGACGGCGAAGTCGTCGGCAGCCAAAGCTTCAATGTCACCGACTTCTTCAACGCCGGCACGCTGGTCGAATTCGGCGACAGCTTCGAGGGCATCGACGAAGTGCATCTGCTCAGCTCGGGCGAAGGCATCATCATTGATGACCTGCAGGTCGAGAATATCGGCGAGCCGGAAGACGCCCTCGTCTAATCGGTCTGACCGGGAACCTTTCGCCGCGCCCTCGACACCGGGGGCGCGGCATTCTATTTGCGGCTCATGAGTGTATCGACCGAAATGACGCCGAGCCGCTGGCGCCCGGACGGCTGGGTGCTGGCCTCGCTGGTTCTGGCCGCACTGCTCTGCCTGCCGATCGCGGCGGTGGTCTGGCTGGCGTTTTTCCCAACCGAGAACATCTGGCCCCACCTGCTGGCCAATTCGCTGCCGCTCTATCTCGGCAATACCGTGTTGCTGATGGCCATCGTGATGATGGGAGCGGCTATGGTCGGCGTCGGGGCGGCCTGGATGGTGGTAATGGCCGAGTTTCCAGGCCGGCGCTGGCTGGAATGGGCGCTGCTCGCGCCGATGGCGATGCCGGCCTATATCGGCGCCTATGCGCTGGTGGATTTCCTCGAATATGCAGGGCCGGTGCAGGTCGCGCTGCGCGAGATCTTCGGCTGGACCAGCGCGCGGGATTACTGGTTCCCGCAGATCCGCTCGCTGCCCGCCGCGGCCTTCGTGATGACCTTCGTGCTCTATCCTTATGTCTACCTGCTCACCCGGGCCGCGTTTCGCGAGCAATCGGTCTGTGCGCTCGAGGTCGGGCGGGCGCTCGGCTGCGGCCCCTGGGGGGTGTTCTACCGCGTGGGCCTGCCGCTGGCCCGGCCCGCGCTCGCCATCGGCTCGGCGCTGGTGGCGATGGAGGTGCTGAATGATTTCGGCACGGTCGATTTCTACAATGTGCAGACCCTGACCAAGGGGATCTTTCTGGTCTGGCTCGACACCTATAACGCTGGCGGCGCGGCGCAGATCGCCCTGGTGATGCTGGGCTTCGTGATGTTGCTGCTGGTGCTCGAGCGGCTGGGGCGCAAGGGGCAGCGGTTCCACCACACCTCGAAACGCTATCGCCCGATCGAGCGGGCGGTCGTGCATGGCTGGCGCGGATGGGTGATGATGCTGCTCTGCGCCCTGCCGGTGCTGATCGGGTTTATCGGGCCGGTCCTGATCCTCAGCTGGCATTCCTGGAGCCATTTTGGCCAATGGCTGACCGCAGCGTTTTGGGAGGCGCTTGGCAACACGGCGCTGCTGGCCGCTCTGGCCGCCTTGATCGCCTCGGCCATCGGGGTCTTCACCGTCTATGGCGCGCGCGCGTCCCGCCACCCCGCGATGCGCTGGGTCGCGCAGATGACGGCGCTTGGCTATGCGCTGCCCGGGGCCGTGCTGGCCGTCGGTGTCCTGATCCCGCTCGCCGCCGCCGATCATGCGATTGCCGACACGGTCGAGGGGTTGACCGGCTTCGATCCCGGCCTGTTGCTGACCGGGTCGGCCGCGGCGATCGTGTTCGCCTATGTGGTGCGGTTCTCGGCCATTGCCTATGGGGCCGCCGACGGGGCCTTCGGCCGGGTGACCCCCTCGATGGAGCTGGCCGCGCGGACTTTGGGAGAGACCCGCTCCGGCGCGCTGAACCGGGTGCATCTGCCGATCATCCGCGGCTCGATCCTGACGGCGGCCCTGTTGATCTTCGTCGACTCGGTCAAGGAACTGCCCGCCACGCTGATGCTGCGCCCGTTCAATTTCGAGACCCTGGCCACCACCGTCTACGGCCACGCCTCGCTGGAACGCCTGGCCGAGACCGGGCCCGCCGCCATCGCCATCGTGCTGATCGGCCTGGCGCCGGTGGTGCTTCTGGCCCGCACGATGGAATCCTCGCGCCCGGGCGAGACCGGCTGACACCCCCTTGCCCCGCAGCCCCACCTCGCGTATCACCCCGCCCGTGCCGGCTTAGCTCAGCTGGTAGAGCGGCTGATTTGTAATCAGCGGGTCGGGGGTTCGAGTCCCTCAGCCGGCACCAATCTTTAAAAAGCGGTACTGTTTTCCTGGATGAAATGGACCTTGTTTTCTCATCCCACCCCGCAATTCTTCCTTCACCATTTTATGGATGGTCCCGGGCAGACCCAAATGAATTGGTGGCGCGCCGGAGTTCTCTGCCGCTGGCTCGGTGATCCGGTGACGCAATCCCCATTTCGGATGTCTCTTAGGGCGCCCCGAAATTAAAACGGGTGATCGCGCGAGTCTCGACTGAAATTCTTTGAGCTGGCAAGTAGCTCTTTTGACGCTGCTACCATCACTTGCCGGGCAGTTTGCTCATCGCCTCCTTGGCGATGTCGGTGACCGTGTCAATCGGGGTGCGGGTGGCGCGGAACTCCACCCGGTCGGCGGCCAGGGTGCCGGACAGCGCCTCGAACCGGTCCGGCGTCAGCCCCTCGTCGATCAGGATCAAGGCATCGGCGCGGGCGTGGTAGAACTCCAACATCCGGAGGTTATAGCGGTAAAGCGCCCCCAGCGTCGTCGGCAGGAACACCGCCCGCGGCGCGGTCTGCGCCAGAGTCTGACACCAATCCTCCCTTCTCATAAAAGTCTCGAATCGTGCCAAGCGTTGCGTCTCCTATAAAGTCCCAATATCCACCGTCTCAATCCGAGCCCGCGCCTCATCAATGATCTGCTTCACCGCGCGATAATCGCGGTTGAAAATCAGCAAATACTGCTCCTGCGCCGGGTCCTCACTTTACTCCGGCGGCAGTTCATCCAAAATCTGCAGCAACATCCCCGGCGAACGCGCCGCCCGCGCCAACTTCGATACATCTTAGAAACGCTGCAAAATTGTCCGGAAAGGTGGGACGACTTCAACGCTACCCTCGGCCTTGAAGCCGGCGATATTCAAACCAGGAAAAAATAAACTTGAAACCGGCCCTCTCCAGCGCTTCGTCGATCGGCAGGACCTCGCCGCAGGGCATCCCGCAAGGAAGCCTACAGCCAGCCTCGTAGAGCCGCGGCGCCACAAGGTCGGCGGACCGAATGTCTTTCTCAGTCTTCACGGGCTCTACTAGTCAGTCGTAAGGTGCGCATAGCCGTTACGCTTCTGTGGTGTTCTGATGCCAAGAATACTCCCGGCGACTTGAGTTCTGAGGATTTGGGCTGTGCCACCGCCAATGGTGAACATGCGCACATCCCGATACATTCGCTCCAACGGCTCACGGTCGCTGTAGCCGCGCGCGCCGAACAATTGAAGCGCGTCACTCACCACTTTGATCGCCATTTCGGAGGCAAAGAGCTTGGCGCGGGCGGCCATCGTCATATCAGGGTAATGGCTGCCATTCGGGCCACGCGACCTTGCCGCTTCATGCAGGAGTAACCGGGCCGCATGAACTTGCGTGTCCATATCCGCGACCATCCATTGAAGACCCTGGAACTCCGCCAGCGGACGCCCGAACTGCTCGCGCTCAAGGAGATATCGCTTGGCATGGTTGAGCGCCCCAGCTGCAACGCCCATCGCGATGGTGCCAGCACCCACACGTTGCGAATTGTAGGCATTCATTAGATCGCCAAAGCCGCGCTTGAGGCCAGACGGCGGTTTGACCAACCACCTCTCTTCGATCTCAACGTTTTCGAACTGAAGTTCCGCTTCTGGCATACCGCAAAGACCCATCGTGTATTCGCGGCCCACAACAGTGAAGCCCTTTGGCATCTCGCCTGAGATTGGATCAGCAAAAAGGATGAAGCCACCAATGCCCTGCTCGACACCTGCTTCATCGAGGATACGGGCAAAGATCAGGTGGAGTTTCGACACCCCGCCACCCGTGATCCAATGCTTGGTGCCGTTCAGGATATATCGATCACCTTGCTTGCGGGCGGTTGTCTGCATTTCGGTTGCCGCGCTTCCGGCCTCAGGTTCGGTGATGCAGATTGCAGGTTTGTCTCCTGCCAGCACGTGCGGTGCACAAAAGGCCTTCTGCTCATCATTGCCATAGCCCATCACAGCGCTGATGCCGCCCATATTGCCTTCGACAACGATGCGCGCCGTCAGGGTGCAGGCCTTGGCGATCTCTTCAACCACCATGGCGACTTCGAGAAAGCTCGCACCCTGACCGCCATAGTCTTTGGGAATAGACATTCCCATGATCCCGGCATCGGCCAACTCGCTAACGTTCTGCCAGCAGTAAACCCGGGATTTGTCCCACTCCGCAGCACGTCTCTCAAATCCTGGCGCTAACTCTTTAGCGACATCTACAAGCGGATGTGCCATGGCATGTCCCTCATACTCATTTCGGCAGAGTACGCTTGCTAAAATCCAGCACAATCGAATAACTTTAGTATCGCTGTATTTGATATCCAAACTTATTCGATTGTGCTGGATATCAAATACAGCGATACTAAAGTTATGCAGACACGTTCTCTCAGAACCTTGGTGAGGGTGGCAAAGGTCGGTTCCTTTGTGAAAGCAGCGGAGCAGCTCAACATGACACTGTCCGCCCTTTCCATGCAGATGAAAGCGTTGGAAACCGAGCTCGACGTCGAAATTTTTGACCGGTCTGTGCGACCGCCACGCCTTACGCCCATCGGGCGGACCATTGTGGAGGCCGCCACTCCGCTTCTGCAATGCGAGGACAGACTGCTCGATCTGTGCAGGCCCACGGATAGGTTGGTCGGCCATTTCCGGATTGGATTTGTGACCTCCGCTGCCGTTCGCTTGCTCCCAGACTTTCTTAAGACTGCCACGCGACATGCGCCACAGGCGACTTTCGCGTTCGAGACCGGGCTCTCAAAAGTGCTGCAGGAGAAGGTTGTGAATGGGCAACTCGACGCAGCGCTTGTCACGGACGCCGAAGGTGTTCCCGATGCGCTCTCAGAATTGGTGCTGAGGGAAGAACCCTTTGTTTTTGCGGCCCATGAAGTCCTGCTGAAAGACGGCCTCGCCGGTTTGCTGAGTGAGCATCCATTCTTTCACTTCATGCCCAACACAGGCATCGGGAAACTCATTGCCGGTGAAATGCTGAAGCATGACCGACCAAGGGGGTCTGAGACGATCGTTCTCGATAACCTGGAAGCAATCATGGAATGTGTCTCGGCAGGACTGGGTTTCACGCTTTTGCCCGCTCCCGATGTCGAGCGATATCGGTCCTACGAGGTGAAAAGCATCGGCCTTTCAGAGGCTTCGGCCAGAAAGCTGGTTCTCGCAACTATGCGCGACGGGGCGTTGGGCGGACGCGAAGCGGCGCTTGCTGAATTGTTTTCGCCCGATCTAGGCCGGGCCTAACCTTCTTCGCTGTCTCCTGCCTTTTGAGGCATTGCGATCTGCCGCAGCGCCTCTTTCAGCTTATCTTCGTCAAGCTCAACAGCGGCTTCCTCAACGTGAGGTTCGCCCCTGAATTTCCTCCACGCTGCGCCCACGGGGATCGGAGAGGTGTCGACGCCGATCGTCGCCAAGGCGATTGCGGGCGCGGTCCACGCTCTGGCGGAACGGCGGCTCCGGCATAGGCCGTTTACAAAAGACCGGCTGCTTGACGCTTTGGGCGTGCCGAGTTGACCTCTCGCGACGGCACAGATCCCGGCTATGGGATTTATGCCGTCTTGAACCCTCGTCATCCCATGGCGTGGTATGTCTCCCATGGTGGGCGACCGGCACTTTGGTGAGCCGCCGTGGGCTAATCGCCCTGCCATTGCCGCTCGATTACCCGCTGCTCCTCCGCCGGCGGCAGCGGCAATCCCGCGCCGAGCGCGTCGAGCATCGCCTCCAGCGCATCCGCCCCGGGGCCCGAGGCGGGCACGAAGCCAGCCTCGCCCCGGTCGGCCTCGGGTGCGGTCACGATGATCTCGACATGCCAGGCTTCTGCCACCGTCCGGCAGGCGATGCCGAATTGCAGCTCCTCCGGCAGTTCGCCCGTGACCTCGAACTCGCGGCAGAAGCGGCCCTCGGCGTCCTGGAAGGTCAGCATCGGCACGATCCGCCCGCCATGCATCGTGCCGCTTGGGATCGTCTCGAGTGCGACCGTCAGGGCACTGTCTTGCGGCGCGTCGCCCAGGGTCACCAGGGCCGGCTGGGGCGGCGCCAGGACGGATGTGCCGACCGCGACGCCGATCATGATGGCGACACTCGCCGCGGCGGCGGCAGGGAGCCAGACGCGGCCGAGGCGCGATTTGCGCGCCAGCGGAACGATGTTCGAGCGCTCCGGCGTGACCGTATCGGCCAGCGCCGTGGGGATTGGGGTGGTCGTGACATCCGAGAACGCGGCCCGCAACAAATCGTTCGAGCGCCAGACCTCGTCGGCCAGCGCCTGGGCCTCGGGGTCCCGGGCGATGATTTCCTCAATTCGCATGGCGTCCTCCTCGTCCAGCGCACCGTCGATATAGGCGGCGATGTCCTCTTCGCTCCACTCGCGGGTCATTCAAAGGCTCCCTCGCTCAGCGGTTTCAGCTTGGCCCTCGCCCGGGCGAGCCGGCTCATGACGGTGCCCACGGGAACTCCCAGAACCTCGGCCGCCTCGCGATATCCCAGCCCTTCGATCGCGACCAGAGCGAGGACCGAGCGCTGGTCGTCGGGCAGCTCTGCCATAGCGCGGCGGACAGCGGCGAGCAGCAAGCGGTCATAGGCCGAGGCCGCGCCGCCGCCGCCATCCGAGATCGCGACCAGTGTGTCCTCGTCCGAGCGGGCGAAGCGATGCTCGTGACGCCGCCGCCGATCCAGAAAGGTGGTCTGGATGATGCGATACATCCAACTGTCGAAGCGCGTGCCCGGGCGGTACTGGTCGCTTCTCGCCAGGGCTTTTTCACATGCCGCCTGCACGATGTCGTCTCCTTCGCTGACACTGCCCGCAAGCGCATAGGCAAAGCGCCTCAACCGCGGGAGCATCCCCACAAGTTCGGTTTTGATCTGGTTTGTCATCTCGGCCGTCTTGTTCCTGCATCGATGGTAAAACGGGCCTGCGACACCATTTATTCCGCAGCCGGAGAAATAATTCACCCCGTGGATCGTTCTGTCGTTGAGATCACGAGGATATGCTCAATGAGGAAGACACTTTTCCCCGCTCTGTTCGTCGCAATCCTGTTTGCGGGAGCAGCCGTACCGGATTGGGCCCCGTTCACCACGCCGGCATGGGCCGATGACGGCGACGGCGGTGATGGCGATGGGGGCGACGGCGGCGATGGCGATGGGGGCGACGGCGGTGATGGCGATGGCGGTGATGGTGACGGGGGCGACGGCTCCGATTCCGATGGCGATGGGGACAGCGATGGCGACGACGGAGACAACGACAGCGACGACAGCGACGACAGCGACACTGACGACAGCCGCGGCGATGAGGGAGATGCGGCGGAGGGCGCCGGCGGCCGGGACGGCGGTGGCGACAACCCGATCTCGGCGCTGATCGACCTCGTGTTCGGCAGCGACCGCGATGTCGTGCCGAACGAGCTAATCGCGCTGACCACCGCGGCACTGACCCCGGCACAGGTCGCGGCGCTGCAGGCCGGCGGGTTCGCAATCCTCGAGGACACGCCGCTCGACGCGCTGCAATCCCGGGCGCTGCGGATCGCGGTGCCGCCAGCGCTGGATCTCGACGATGCCGAGGAGGCGGTGCGCACGATCCTGCCAGGGGCAATTGTGGACCAGAACGACCTCTACGACCTGGCGGGTATCGGCTGTGACGATGAGTGTTGGGCGGCCTCGCTGGTGTCCCTGGCGCCCGCGGCCCCGGCGGCCTGCCGGCGCGGGGCCCCGATCGCGCTGCTGGATACCGCGGTCGCGCGCGACCATCCTTCTCTGCGGGGCGCGAATGTGGCGGTTCGGTCGTTTCTCCGCGAGGGTATGCGCTCAACCGCGCCTTATCACGGCACGGCGATCGCGGCGCTGCTGATCGGCGAAAGCGCCCCTGGGGCGACCCCGATGGCCCCCGGCGCACGTCTCGTGGTCGCTGAGGTGATCGGGCGCTATGACGGAGAGCAACGCGGCGATGCGCTGGGCCTCGTCAAGGCGCTGAACTGGGCCGCCGAGACCCGCGTCCGGGTCGTGGCGCTCAGCCTCGAGGGCGGCGCCAACCGCGCGCTGCATCAGGCCATCCGCCGACTGGCTGGGCGCACGAGCATCGTGGCCGCCGCAGGCAATGCCGGCCCCAGGGGCGACCCGGCCTTTCCGGCGGCCTATCCAGAGGTCATCGCCGTCGCGGCCGTGGATGCCAGGTTGCGGCCCTACCGCAACGGGACCCGTGGCGATTATGTCGAGCTGGCCGCGCCCGGTGTCGACATCCTCTCGGCCGGTGCGGGTGGGTCGCGCCAGACTTGGACTGGAACCAGTTTTGCCGTTCCGTTCGCGGTGGCGGCGGTCCTGCGCGCCCGTGCGATCACGCGGGGCGATCCCGCGGCCGCGCGCACCCTGCTGCGCCGCGAGGCCCGGGATCTGGGGGCGCCCGGTCTCGACGAGATCTATGGGTTCGGCCTGATCCAGTCGCCGGGCGACCGCTGCTGGTAAGCGTCGAAAAAATCGATATCGGCGGGGAATAAAGACCGAGCCCGCCCGTTGTCCCTCCGACTGCGCCACGACAGGGCGCTTTGCAATCGGAGGAAGAGATGAAAGCGTTTGTTGCGGCCTCGGTCATCTGTGTGCTGGGCGCATGCTCGGCGGCCGATTTCGCCTCGCAGAGACAGCAGCTTTTCGGCCCGGAGGGCTGGCCGGAGACGCGCCGCCTCGACCGGCCCATCGCGCCGGTCACCCGGCCGATGCTGCGCCGCCTGAGCAGCATGAAGGTCGAGAACCTGCTCACCGGCGAGCAGGAGCGGATCAAGGTCTCCCGCTTCGGGCAGGGTGTCCGGGTGCGCGAGGCGGATGGCTGTATCTGGACCCGGGCTGGTGACTGGTTCGCCCCCTCGGACAGTTTCGCGGCCTGCGGGACGTCGAAAAACTGGCACACGGCACAGGCCCGGATTTCCCGCTCGGGCTCGCTGTTTCCCATGCGGATCGGCAAGCGCGCGGTTTACGAGCGCGACGCGGTCTCGTGGAACGGGCGGACCTCGTCGCGCCAGACCGCCTGTGAGGTGACGGACACGGCCGAGGTGCTTCGCCCGGGTGGCCGGGCGACGCCCGCCTTCGTTGTCACCTGCGATGACGGGCGGGTCGCGCGGACCACCTGGTACGCCCCCTCCAAGGGACCCATCGCCTATCACGAAGAGCGCGCGGGCAAGGGCGTCCGCGACGCCTGGATTCGGCTCGACTGATCCCGCAACCCGGCGCAGGCCGCCCGGCGTTGCGCTTCCCCCACACAAGGAGACCGCCGATGAAGTATTTCAAATGCATCACCGATCAGATCGACCCAAGGCCGTTTCTGGCTGAAATCGCCTCTGTGGACGGTGCCTGGGCCGGGGCGACCGGACGCCAGGACAAGATCGCCGTCCAGCGCGAAGCGCTTGCCATCCCGATCCGGGGTTTGCGCAAGTCGATGCAGTTCGGACGCAAGCGCTGCGATGTTCAGGAGAGCCGCTGGACCTCTGGCTCGATCCGCTTCCCGAAGACGCGTGCATTCCTGGAGGAAACCGCAGTCCGCCTTGGCTGCGATCTTGGCCGCGCGAAAATCGTGTGCCTGCCCGCAGGGCGGAAGGTCTATCCGCATATCGACCGGGGTGCCTATTACCGTCTGCATGGCCGGTATCACCTCGTATTGAAATCCGCCCTCGACTCGTGGCTCAAGGCTGGCGACGAGGAGGTGCGGATGCAGGAAGGCGCGCTCTGGTGGTTTGACAATGACCAGATACACGAAGCCGAGAATGACGGATCCGAGGATCGCATCCACCTGATCTTCGACCTGCTGCCTGTGGATCTGCGCGCGCAAGTGGCCGCCGAGCGGTCCGCGGCCGAAGCGCAATTGGCAGGTGCGGCATGGCCCGGGTGACGCTCGAAAAACGCCCGGCTGTGCCTGGCCTGGTGCCCGAGGCTCTTGTCCTCGCACCCCGGGTCTCGGATGGCCAGCCGCCCGTGCTCGCGGTTCACGGGATCCAGCGCGAGGCCGCCGAGATGGCCGAACTGCTGCGCCATGCCGCCGAGGATACCGGGCGCACAATCGTCCTGCCCCTGTTCGACAGGCGGCACTGGCGGTCGTTTCAGCGCGCGGCCTGTCCTGCGCGGGCCGATCTGGCGCTCCTCCGCCTGCTCGCATCCCTGCGGGAGGACGGCACCATCGTGCCGGGGGCGGTCGACCTGTCGGGCTATTCCGGCGGCGGACAGTTCGCGCACCGGTTCACCTGGCTCTACCCTGGCCTAGTGCGCCGGCTCTGCGCCACGGCTCCGGGCTGGTGGACCTTTGCGGACCCCAAAGCCGCCTATCCCTATGGCATCGGCGCGGGTGGAGGAGACACTGTCTCGACCTGTCTTCGGGCCAATCTCCGCCGGTTTCTCAGCCGCGAGATCGTGGTGCGGGTTGGGGCGCTCGACACGCAGCGCGACGATAAGCTGCGCGTATCGCCCGAACTGGACCAGCAGCAAGGCCAGAACCGCCTGGAGCGTGCGCAACGCTGGGTGGCGGATATCGAGCGCCAGCGGACCGCCCATGGCCTGTCATCGGCGGTCGATTTCCGCGTGCTGCCCGACAGCGCCCACAGCTTTGCCGATTGCGTGGCCCAGGCCGGGCTCGACCGCGATTTCGTCGTCCCCTCGCCGGCCTGTGTTCCGGCGTTTTCCCAAAACTCTCTGACCAAGGAGGTCGCGTGATGTTGATCACTCCCCAAGACGCACAAGTTCTGCCGGCTCTCGACCGGGCAAAATGGACGTTCACGACCCGCCGGGTGCCGAAGGTTGCAGCAACCGCGGTTCTGCCCTCGGTGGCCGAGGCCCGGCCCGGAGACCTGGTCCTCGCCGAAGTGGCGAAGATCGGAAATCACCGCCGGGTGCAGCTCTCGGACGGGCGTCACTCGGCGCTCTATCCCGGAGACCGGCTGATCCTGGCTTGCGCGGACCGTTTCGCCCCCGACCAGTTCTCGGGCACGGCCCGGCTGTCGGCAGAGGGCAGCGATCTCCTCGCCGGCGGTGGCGTGATCGGGACCCTGACGGACAAGCACGGAAAATCCTCCGCGCCAACCCGTCTCGTCCCCTTGGGGCTGCTTGGAGGACCGGAGGGGCGCCCCCTCAATCTCGCGGAGTTCGCATTGCCCGCTGAGGCCACAGCGAGACCGAAGCACAGCTTTCTGGTCGTTGGCACCGGCATGAATGCGGGCAAGACCTCGGCGGCGGCAGGGGTGATCAACGGGTTTGTCCGGCTCGGCCTGCGCCCGGCAGCGGTCAAATTGACCGGAACGGGCGCGTTTGGCGATTTGCAGGCCTATGAGGCGGCCGGGGCCGCCCGCGTGCTCGATTTCACCGATGCGGGGATGGCCTCGACCCATCGCCAGCCGCTGCCAAGGTTGCTGCAGGCCGCCGATACGCTGCTCGACGCCGCCGCGCTGGCCGATCTGAGCGTGGTCGAACTTGCCGATGGGATCGCTCAGGGCGAAACCGCCGAGCTGTTGCAGAGCCCGGGATTTGCAGCGCCGTTCGACGGTGTTCTGCTGGCCGCCTCCGACCCCTTGGCTGCCCAGGCGGCGCTTGCTCTGCTGGCGCGCTGGGGGATCGCGCCGCTCGCGCTGACTGGGCGCCTGACGGCGTCGCCTAGCGATGCGCGGGAAGCGGGCGAGGCCACGGGTCTGCCGGTCTTCTCGCGCGAGGATCTCTGCGACCCGGCCGCTGCGACTGCGCTGATCTCGATGGCGGAAGAGCAGGGGCTTCGGGCGGCATGACCCGTCTGCCGCCAATCGCGGCCGACCGGCGGTGGGTGGGGCTCGTCTGCCTCACCGCCATCGGTTTGGCCCAAGCCGGGACCATGCTGGTCGCCGCCTTTGCCACCCGCGACGTGATCTCGGCGCTGCGGTCGGGCCAGGCGGCGCCGCCTGCCGAGGCTCTGACGGGTCTGATCGCGGCGGGTGCATTGATGTTCGCCCTGCGCTCGATCGAGGGCGCGGTGGCCGAGCGCGCGGGGCAGAGTTTCGCCTCGGCCATCCGGCGCAGGCTCTTTCTGCATATGAGCCGGCTTCCGGTCAGCACGGTTACTGAACGCCGGGCCGGCGCGATGGCCCTGCGCTATGTCGGAGATCTCGGCGCCTTGAAGGGGTGGGTGTCGAAGGGGCTCGCACGTCTGATCTCGGCGGCGATGACGGTCCCGGCGGCGTTTCTGATCCTCTACCTGCTGCATCCGGCCCTGGCCGTCGGCGCGGCGGCGCCCATCGCGGGCGCTTTGCTCGCGATCCTCTGTCTCGGTCGGCCTCTCGCGGGGGCGCATGCCGATCTGAGGGCGCAGCGCGCGCGCCTCGCGGCGTCGATGGCCGAGCGGTTGCCCCAGGCCCTTGCCCTGCGCCGGAGCGGCCGGTTGAACACCGAACTGCGCCGTCTTGCCGAGCGCTCGAAGTCCATCGCCCTGGCGGCGACCTATCGCGCGTGGTTGACCGAGACGGTGCGGGCGCTGCCCGATATTGCCTCGGGCGTCGCGGGGGCGATCTGTCTCTGGATCTGCTTCGTCGATGCGCTGCCGGTCGAGGATGCAGTGGCCGCCCTGACTGCACTCGCCCTGGTGTCCTGGCCGCTGCGCCGGTTGGCGGATGTGAGCGACCGGCACAAAGCGTTCGTCGTGGCGGCGGCGAAGCTGGAGGCCACATTATCCGCAAAAACGATGCGCCGGCCGCGCAGCAGGACACCACGCGCCGATGCTCCGGTCCTCGAGATCTCGGCGCTTCGGCTGACCGATTGCAGCCCGCCGGTGAGCTTCGCCGTCCAGCAGGGCCAAACAGTTCGGCTGACCGGCCTCTCGGGCTCGGGCAAGAGCCGGCTGCTGGCCGTGGCGGCCGGGCTCGACCGTGCGCCGACGGGCCGTGTTTCGGTGCTGGGCCTGCCGCCGGTGGCGGTGGCTGCGGGACGCGTGCTCTATCTCGGGCGGTTCTCGCCGCATCTGAAAGGGACCCTGCGCCGCGCATGCACGCTCGGCCTCGCACGACCCGTCGAGGATGCCGAGATCCGCGCGGCTTTCGACCGCGCTGGCCTGATGGGGGTGCATGACAGGCTGGGAGGGCTTTCCGGCCAGGTCGCCGAGGGGCGCCGCAACCTCACCTCGACGGAGTGCAGCGGGATCCTCCTGATCCGCGGGCTGCTGGCCAAGGCGGAGCTGGCCTTGCTTGATGCCGATGAGATCGGCCTGAAGGAGCCGGGCATCGCCCTCCTGCTGGAGCATTTCGCCCGCCATCGGACCGCCACTGTGATCGTAAGCTCCGAGGGTCTGCCCAGGGCGCACATCGCGACAACCATCCAGATGGCTGGGCAGGAGCGGCTCGAGGTTCTGACCGGCGCTTGACGGATGCGGGGCGCGCTCACTGTCCCCCCCGGGAGCGCGCCCAGAAGGCTGGCGGGAGTCGGTCAGCCGGCGGCCTCCTCCCAGCCTTGCCTGGAGGTGATGGGTCATATGCCTCTGCGAGGCGCCCCCGAAATCACAGGCGTTCTGCGCCAGTGCGGCGGTCGAGACGTGTACCATCCCAAGGCCTTCGCAAGCCGCTTTTGCCCGACGTAGCGGCAGGGTGAGATCGCATGGGTCCGTTTGGACATCCGCGAGAAGGTCGAGGTCGCCATGCCCGCCAGCGGCGCCAGATCCGGCAGCTCGACCGCCTCGGCCGTATTCGCATCAATGAACGCGTCGATCTGCGTCTTAATCCGGGGCAGAGCCCCAGTGCCCCCCCGCGCGGCGTGAACGCCGGAACAATTCCAGCTTGGTCGTCTGGACCGGGCTGTCCGAGAAAGGCGGGCCGAGAGCAATCACGGGTTTCTCATCTGGCAACAGGCTAATCGCCCAGCCGGAGACCGGAGTCGAGGTCTGCGGCGTCTCGCCGAAACCCGCCACGAGGGTGGATCGGGCGACGCCGGGCGATTCGGCATTTTTGCGGGGTGCTTTGCTTCGCGACTGACACGGCATTTTGTCTTTGTAGCCGTCGCGCGCGCGCTCGACCCATGCGGCGGGCAAGCATCTCGATACGATCGCCTCGACGATCCCGCGGCGCATCGGCAATCTGGAAAGCGGGCTGGCGCTGTTCGAACGCGACACCCAAGGTTGTCACCCGACCCCCGATGGCAAAACCCTGTTGGCGGAGGCCGAACAGGTCGCGCTGAAAGTGCTCCAACTCGACAACAAAGCGTCGGCGCTGGGTTCGGTCCGGCTCGGAGACCCTGCGGGTCACAGCGCCGGAACCGGTCCTCGCTCATGTGATCAGCGCGATCTCGAGACCGGCGATGCCGATGTCGTGCTTCGCGGAGCCGAGGCGCTCATCGGCGAGAACCTGATCTGCCGACGGCTTCACAGCGTCGAACGGACGTTCTTCGCCAGCGCCGAGTGAAAGACGCGGCCCGAGGCACCGACCGATCTGCGCAACTCTCCGGCCGCGGTCGACACCGGATCTATGCAGAAGCTGAGGCCGGATCCATGCTCTCTCGAGCGGATCGACCCGGCGCGGGTCTTGGCCGAGGGGAATTCTCTGGCGAATAGAGTCGGGTGGTCCAGCATCGCGACGCTCCTGGCCCGCTCAGCTGCGAATGCGCGATGCGAGGGCCATCATACATCCATGCCTCCCGGCGACCGAGGAGACCCTGTCTTCGTGCTGGCTGGTGGCCCCGGCACGGGCCTTTCGCCGGACGATCACGCGCGGGTTCATGCAATGCGCCTCTGACCGATTCAACGCGCGTCTCAACGCGTGCATTGGCCTCAGCCGCCCGACCCGTGACGGTCGGTTCCAACACGCCCTATTGCAGCCGGGCGCGGAGCCGGTCGGTCAGATACTCCATCACCAGGACGATGGCGAAGATCACCAGGATGATGGTGGCGGCGTTCTGATATTGGAAGAGGTCGAAGGCGACCTTCAGCTCCTGCCCGATCCCGCCCGCGCCCACCAGGCCGAGCACGACCGAGGAGCGGACGGCCTTCTCCAGAGCGAACAGCCCGGCATTCACCATCGAGGGGGCTGCATCCGGCAGGATGGCCCCCGTGAGGATGCCGAACCGGTTGGCGCCGATGGCGGACAGGGCCTGCTGCGGCTCCTTCTCGGCATCCTCCATGGCTTCGGCAAAGAACCGGCCGCAAAAGCCGATCGTGTCGACGATGATGGTCATCGTGCCCGCCACCGCGCCGAGGCCCACAGTGACGACGAAGAGCAAGGCCCAGATCAGGTCCGGCACGGTGCGGAACAGCGAGACCAGGGCCTTCATCGCAAAGCTGAACGGTCCAAGCGGTGAGACACCGCGCGCCGCCAGCCAGGCGATGGGCAGGCTCAGCGCGATGCCGATGGCGGCGCCGACAAGCGCGATCTGAAAAGTCTCGACGATCCGGTTGAAGACCCGCGCCAGGAAATCCGGATCGGTGTTGGGCGGCATCATCCGGCCGATCAGATTGCCCATGCGCGGCAACCCCTCGGCCAACCGCTCGGGCGAGGGCGCGACCTCGCCCATCGAGACGATGATCACTGCGGCCACCGCCACCCACACCACGAAGCTGAGCGGCGAGAGTCCGGTCAGCCGCGGCGGCGTTACAGAACGGGTCATACGCCTGCCCCACGCGCTGTCCCGGGCTTGACCCGGGACCTCGACGGACCCGCGCGAGACGCCTGAGATTCACGCATCGCCGCCTCCCGCAAACGCCGCTCTCAACGCGCCATCGCCAACGGCTCCGCTGGCACGGTCGAGCAAGAGCCCCCCGTCCTTCAACGCGATCACCCGGTCCGAGAATTCCCGCGCATGGACCATGTCATGCGAGGAGTAGAGCAGCGTGATGCCATGTGCCTCCGCCAGCCGGGCGAACAGGGACATCACATCGCGCCCCGCGACAGGGTCGAGGCTGGCCGCGGGCTCGTCGGCGATCAACAGCTTCGGGCGGCGGATCAGGGCGCGGGCGATGGCCACCCTCTGCTGCTGACCACCCGAGAGCGTATCGGCCCGGGCCATGGCGCGGTCGGCGAGGCCGACATCCTCCAGCGCCTCCATCGCCCGGTCGCGCCAAGCCCTCGGCGCGATGGCCTGGGCGAACCCCCGCCAACTGCCCGGCGCGCCGAGCATCCCATGGACGACATTCGACAGAACCGTGCGACGGCGGACGAGGCAATGGTTCTGGAACACGAACCCCATCTGCTGGCGCATCTCGACCCTCTGCCGGGTGCTGGGCAGGCGCGAGAACCGCTGCCCGAGCGTCGTGATCTCGCCCTCCGTCACGGGCAAAAGCCCGATCAGGCATTTCATCAGCGTGGATTTGCCCGATCCATTGGCCCCGATCAGGGCCACCCGCTCGCCCGGTGCGATGGTCAGGTCGATCCCGCTCAGCACGCGGGCCGCGCCATAGGCCTTGGTCAGGCCCTCGGTTTGGATGATCGGCTGCATGGAAATGGGGGCGGCGCCGTGGCCGCCCCTCTCCGCTCAATCGCCGACAAAGGCGCCGAAGCTGTCGACCCCGATGGTGCGGTACATGTCCCGCACGTAATCATAGTCGCTGTCGTTGATTTCGGTCAGGAAGAACCCGCCCTCATACTTGTCGTTGTCATCGCCTTTGAGGACAGCCTCCATCAGCGCGGCGCCATCGTTCAGGAAAGCATCGCGGACCTTGGCGAAGACCTCATCCGACACGCCCTGGCGCGCCACCAGAATGTCGTTCGGCAGGTCCCGCCCACGGGCGACCACGGTGAAGGCCGCCTCGGGGAAGGCTTTGCGCACTTTGGCGAGGTGGCCGAGATTCATCCCAATGGCCTGCACATCACCGCGGATCAGCGCCTCGACCGCCACGTTGCGCGAGATGATCTGCGGTGTGTAATCGCTGCCATAGGCGAGCCCCAGATCGGTCAGCGCCTGTGCCGGGCCGAGATGCTGCGAGGTCGAGCCGACCGAGCCGAAGGTGACGGTCTTGCCCTTCAGATCCTCGACCGATTTCACCTCGCCGGTGGCCAACGTCACGATCTGCGCGAAATAGTTCGGGCGCTGCCAGGCAACGACGATTTTCGGGTCAGCCAGTTCCTTGATCACCACATATTCCGCGGGACCGGTCAGGACAAAGTCGACCTGCTCGGCCTTCATGGCCTCGACGGCGGCGGTGCGCGAGTTCACAGGGAACAGGGCGATGTCCAGGCCGGTGGAGATCTCCAGCGCTTTCTCGAACGCGCCGAATTCCTGCTGGAGCACTTCCAGCCCTTCGATATCGGTGACGGCGAATTTGATCTCGTCGGCAGCGGCAGGTGCTGCAAAAGCCACCAGAGCGGCGGCGAGCAGGTGACGGAACATGGGTCCCCTCCATGAGTTGTCGGGTTGAGTTGTCTGGTCCGCGTCTGATACGGGATCACCGCAACATCCCGATGACATCCCCCTCGAGACAGACACGGTGGAGACAGGTGACATGCGCATTCTGATCGAAGGCGGCCGCGTGCTGTCCTGTTCGGGTCTCGAGACGCGGGATCTGGTGATCGAGGACGGGCATCTGTCCGATGGCCCGGCCGGGGCTGCCGAGCGAATCGACGCAAGGGGGCTTCATGTCCTTCCCGGAATCATCGACCTCCACGGCGATGCGTTCGAGCGGCAGATTATGCCGCGCCCCGGGGTCGCGTTTCCCCTGGACGTGGCCCTGATCGAGACCGACCGGCAATTGCTCGCCAATGGCATCACGACCGCCTATCACGGCGTCAGCGTCTCGTGGGAGCCGGGCTTGCGCAGCGCCGCCGCCGCGCAGGCGTTCTTCGCAGCACTCACGGCGCTGCGGCCGCGGCTCGGCTGTGACAACCGGGTCCATATCCGGTGGGAGACCTTCGCCCTCGACGCGGTGGAGGACGTGATCCGCTGGATCGGAGCGGACCCCGCCCCGATCGTGGCCTTCAACGACCACACCACCGGATCGATCCTGAAGAGCCGCCGGGTCGACAAGATCGTGCAGATGGCGGAGCGCGCGGGGTTGTCGCTCGAGGCGTACCGCGCCTTGCAAGAGTCAGTCTGGGCACGGCGCGGCGAAGTGCCGGGCGCGATCGAGGCGGTCGCCGCCGCCGCCCGCGCGCGGGGTGCGATCCTGCTCGCCCATGACGAGCCGTCGCCCGAGGAACGGGTGCGTTTCCGGGCGCTCGGTGCGGTGACATCGGAGTTTCCGGAAACCCCGGAGACGGCACAGGCGGCGCGGGAGGCTGGGGAGCATACGATCCTGGGCGCCCCCAATGTCCTGCGCGGCGGCAGCCATTGCGGGATGATGGATGCAGCCCCGGCCGTGGGGCAGGGGCTCTGCACCGTTCTGGCCTCGGATTACTATTACCCTGCACCGCTGCACGCCGCTTTCAAACTGGCGCGCGAGGGGGTTGTGGGGCTGGAGGCAGCCTGGCGCCTGATCTCGACCAATGCGGCCGATGCGGCGCAGCTCTCGGACCGGGGCCGGATTGCCGCCGGACAGCGGGCGGATCTGGTGCTGGTGGCGGCAGAGGAGAACGCGCCGCCCCGGGTGGTGGCCACTTATGTCGCGGGGCGCCGGGCTTTCTCGGCTTTGTAAAAGGCGCTCAGCCTGGCGCCGCGCGGCTGGTCAAACGCACCGCGCGGCCCGCTCGCAGGACAGGCGCGTCATGCGAGATGCCTCTCGCCCGCATCGGTGGGGGCCGCGTCTGATACCAAGTTTCATTGACATGAACCGATCCAGACACCGCCCCGCGCCCCGCCCACTCCCCAGGGGCGGGAATGCGAGGCAGTGACTGGATGAAACGCGATCAATCACCGTTGGCATGAGGCGGTCGCACTGGGATGCGCATTGTGTCAACGATCACAGATCGTGACCTATCCGCTCCCCTCTCCTCCTAACCCCTTGGTTTTTCTATGGTGTCGGCGGAGTGAGCAGGTGACTGGTTAGGTTCATCTCGATGAACCTCGGTGTCAGCGCGCCGGTCGGAGCAGCTTGCTGGTCTCGCCCGCGGCGATCCGGCGGATCAGGGCCCGGCGGGGCTCGAATGCTTCGGGCAGCATCAGGCCGGTCGCCACATCGAACGTCCCCGAATAGGGGCCGGAGAAGACCGAGCGGCTCTCCCGGAAGGGTGCCAGTTCCGCCCCGGCATCGAAACTGTGGCCGAGGCCCGAGACCGCATAGAACGGCGCCGTCGGGATCGGGTCGAGATAGCCTTCGACCGACAGCGCCTCCAGCGGCCCTGCCGCGCCGACAAAGCGGCCCAGCACGATCTCTGCCGCGACGAGGCGATCGCCCTGATGCGCGCCCGTCACGGTGACGAAACTGCCCACAGGCGGTGTGGAGCGTCCCTGGAGATCCACCGGAACGCCGCCAACACGCAGGCGGCCCCCTTGCGGGCGGCCCTCGTCGCGCTCGGCAACGCCCGCGATCACATCCAGACCACCTGCCACCGGGTCGAGGCGGCTCGCGATGACCTGCCCGCCGCGCCAGAGGCCGGAGAGCGCGACCCTCTGCCCCGGTGTCAGACGCCCGATCGCCCCCGGCTCCAGCAGGACGGGGACCCCCGCGACCTCACCGCGCTGGCCATCCGGCGCCGCGCGACCGACCGTTCCGATCACGGGGTGGGTGATGTGGACGCGCCGCGCCGCGAGCCCGGCTTCTGCCCGGGCCGCTTCGATGGTCAGGCTCTGACCGATGGCGAGGTCAGCGGCGCGCGCAGGGCCAAGAGCCGTGGTGACCCGCATATCGGGCGGCGTCGCGACCCGCAGCCCGTTCACGATGAGACTGCTGAAATCGGTCAGCGTGCCGACAATGCCGGTGCCGCCGATCCCGCCCTCGGCCGGTTTCTTGGCCTCGGCCAGATCGGAGCCGTTACGCGGTGCTTCGCAGGCGGCGAGCAGACCCGCGCCCATCCCTGCCAACAGGGTGCGGCGGTCAAGTGTCGTCATCGGTCACGTCTCCGGCCCCTTCAGCGGACACAGCCGGGGGCTCTTGCGATTGGCCGGGCGGGGCCGGCGCTTCGTCGTCCCTAAAGAAGAAGAGGCCGAAGCGGAACCTCTCCGTGCCCTCGGGCGCGTCGAGATCCTGCGCCTGAAGATCATTGGCCAGGCGGTTGACGGCGATCAGCGCGCGCATGCCTTCGTCGCGCGCCGCCGCCTCCAGCCGGTCGACCGAGGCGGGGGTGAGCCGGTTATAGAACACCGCCCGCTCCATATGCGGCGGGTCCTCGGCCAGCAGATTGTCCACCGCGGCGGCAATATGGTCGCCCACATTGGTCCCGAAAAAGCGCAGACGCTGCTCCAGATCCTCGGGCCCGAACACGGTGTCGGGCATCAGGGCAACCCGGCCCCCGGCGTCGATCTCGGCCAGACCCTGACGTAGCAACTCGTCCAGGACGGTGCGGGGCCGGATGTCTCGGCTGATCCCGGCGACCAGGGCGTCAAAGCTGGGGCCGTCCTCGGCGGTGCGGGGCAGGGGGATCGGGCGGCCCTCCGCATCGGTCAGATCGTTGCGCGCCAGCCAGGTGCCCAGCACCAGCGCCATGGTCGTCACCTTCTCGCCACCCGGAGGGCCCGCAGCCCCGTCCTCGCGGAACGTCTTGACATCCCGGCGGTGGACGCCCGTGAGAATGCTGATCCGGCTGTCGGTCGGGCGGTCGGCTTCGGCCCGCAACTCTTCTTCGGCCACTTCGACATAGAGGCGCTTCAGCCGGCGATAGAAAGCGGGCGCAGTGACCCCACGCGCGATCAGCGCCCGCACCAGGGGGCGGAGCACGCCGTCGATCACCCGCGAGAATGTCTCGCTGCCCTTGTCGTCGAGTTGCGTCATGCCACCGAACATATCGCCCGTGTGAAAAAAATCCACACCCTCCATTGACCGAAAACGGGACCGGCCCAAATGTCGCGCATCGGACGTGTGCAATTTGCACACAAACAAGAGGAGACCGATATGAAACGCTTTGCCTTTATCGCCCTCGCGGGCCTGATCAGCGCCTGCGCCACCGCGGGTGAGACCACCAAGACCCAAGCCGACATCGTCGACACCGCTGTCGGTGCCGGTCAGTTCAACACCCTGGTCGCCGCCGTGCAGGCCGCCGATCTGGTCGAGACGCTGAAATCGCCGGGCCCGTTCACCGTCTTCGCCCCGACCGATGAGGCCTTCGCCAAACTGCCCGCCGGCACGGTCGAGGACCTGCTGAAGCCCGAGAACAAGGATCAACTGGTCGCCGTGCTGACCTATCACGTGGTCCCGGGCGAGGTCTTCTCGAAGGATCTGGCCGGTAAATCGCTCGAGGCCGGTACGGTTCAGGGCACAACGGTCGCGATCGACGCCACCGGCGGCGGCGTGAAGGTCGACGGCGCCAATGTCATCGCCGCGGATGTGGATGCCACCAATGGCGTCATCCACGTGATCGACAGCGTCATCCTGCCCTGACGCCTCAAGAGGGGACCTGCGGGTCCCCTCTTTGCATTTGGAGGAGAGAGCCATGACCCACCCGTTCACCTTTGTCTTCAAAGACGTCAGCTTCAGCATCGTTGACGGCCAGTTGTTCGCCGAAGATCAGCCAATCCACCCCGATGACCTGTTGCGCTTTGCCGCCGGGTTGATCCAGCTTCCGCCGCCGCCCAATCTAGTGGATATCGCGGCCGAGGCGGAGGATTTCACCATCCTGGTCAAAGCGCTGGAAGCGACGGGCCTGGACGATGCCGTGCGCGCCGCCGAGGATGTGACGGTCTTCGCGCCGACCAATGCCGCTTTCGTGGACCTGGCCAACGATCTTGGCTTTGACGGCTCGGCAAGCGACGATCAGGCCGTGTTCGACTTCCTGGTGGCAGCCCTCGGCACACTGGGCGACCCGGTGGCGCTGCTGAGCGACGTGCTGCTCTATCATGTCTCGCCCGGCGGCCGGTCGGCCGAGGAGATCTCAGATGGCGGCGGCACCATCGCCACATTGCTGGAGGGGGCGGTGTTCGATGTCTCGGGCACGGAGTTGGTTGATCTCGACCCGGATGCCGGCAATCCGTTTCTCGCAGGCACGACGATCGAAGGGGCCAACGGGACGATCCTGCCGATCGACAAGGTGCTGCGCCCGCTCGACCTGCCCGCACCAGAGCCCAATATCGTCGAGATCGCCGCGGGTTCCGAGGACTTCACCCTGCTGGTCAAGGCGCTCGAGACGGCCGGGCTGGTCGAGACGGTGCAGGACGCCGAGGACATCACGGTCTTCGCCCCGACCAACGCCGCCTTCCTGCAACTCGCCCGCGACCTCGGCTATACCGGCGCGGATGAGAGCGACGATGCGGTCTTCGACGCCCTGGTCGAGGCGCTCGGCACCCTCGGTGATCCGGTTGCCCTGCTGACCGATGTGCTGCTCTACCATGTCTCGCCCGGCGCCAAGACCGCCGCCGAGATCGACGCAGCCAGCACGGTGGCCACCCTGCTCGACGGCGCGACCTTTGCCAGCAAGGGCGCCGAGCTGGTCGATAACGAGCCCGATGTTGCGAACCCCGAGATCGCCGCCCCCGACCTGGCCGCCGCCAATGGCACGGTGCAGGTGATCGACCGGGTGCTGCTGCCGCTCGACATCCCCGGCAACGAGGTCAATCAGGTGCTCAACGGCAACGGCGCCAAGAACCATCTGGTCGGCGGCAATGGCGATGACCTGATCCGCGGCTTCAGTAACCGCGACAAGCTGGTCGGCAATGGCGGAGACGACAATCTCTTCGGCGGCAACGGGCGGGACGACCTGCGCGGCGGCGACGGGGACGACAATCTCTTCGGCAACCAGGCGGCCGATCTGATCGCCGGCGGCCATGGCGACGATCTCATCCTGGGCGGTTTCGGTGGTGACAACCTCTGGGGCAATGCCGGCGACGACGAGATCTTTGGCGGCAATGGCCGCGACCGTCTCAAGGGCGATGCGGGGGATGATCACAAGGTCGGCGGCGCCCATCGCGATGTCTTCGATTTCCGCGTGCTCTCGGGCGATGACACCGTGAAGGACTTCACCCGGATCGACACGCTGGAACTCTCCGCTGCCGAATTCGCCGATATCGATGCCGTGCTGGCCGCCACCAGCTTCGAGGCCATCGGCACGGTGATCACCGGTGACCGGGGCACCATCACCCTGCTCGGCGTCGATGAGGAAAGCTTCCACATCGACAACATCCTGTTCGTCTGATCCGGGCGCGGGGCTTCGGCCCCGCTTCCATCCCGTGACTGTCAGGCATGGCCCGGGCGGGTGGGTGAGCGTGCCGCAGGCACGCGAAGTTGCCCGGCCGGGCCGACCCCGGTCAGCGCCCCTTCCAGACCGGGTCGCGCTTCTCGGCAAAGGCCCGCGCGCCCTCCAGCTGATCCTCGCTCGAATAGAGCCGGTCCACTGTCCGCAATTGCCGCTTGGTGATCCGGCTCAGCATGTCCTGGAACCGCATGTCCTCGGCCTCGCGCACGATCTCCTTGATCGCCGCCATGACCAGCGGCGGGCCGGAGGCGATACGCCCCGCCAGCTCGCGCGCCGCCCCCATCAGATCCCCCGGCGCATGGATCGCGTTGACGATGCCCCAGCGATGCGCCTCCTCGGTATCGAACCAGCGCCCTGTCAGAAGCAGCTCCATCGCGATGTGATAGGGGATCCGTTTCGGCAGCTTCACCGAGGCGGCATCGGCCACGGTCCCCGAACGGATCTCTGGCAGGGCAAAGCTCGCCCCCTCCGCCGCCAGGATCATGTCGCAGGAAAGCGCCAGCTCCAGCCCCCCGCCACAGCAGATCCCGTTCACCGCGCAGATCACCGGTTTGTCCAGGAACCCCAGCTCCTGCAACCCGCCGAACCCGCCGATGCCGTAATCGCCATCCACCGCGTCCCCCTCGGCGGCGGCCTTCAGATCCCAGCCCGGGCAGAAGAATTTCTCGCCCGCCCCGGTCAGGATCGCGACCCGCAGTTCCGGGTCGTCGCGGAATTCCTGGAATACCTCGCCCATGATCCGGCTGGTGGCCAGATCGATCGCATTCGCCTTTGGCCGGTCGAGCGTCACCTCCAGAACATGGCCATCGCGGCGGGTCTTGATCGGGTCGGTCATAATGTTTCCTCCTTTGGATCGGCGGCCAGACGGATCAGCGCATCCGCCGCCACCGCCCGGTCCTGCGTGACGATAAGCGGGTTGATATCGAGCTCCCACAGCCGCTCCGCCTCGGCCATGGCATAGGCTTGCACCGCCATGACGGCGGCGATCACGGCGGTCAGATCCGCCTCCGGCCGCCCGCGATAGCCCGTCAGCAAGGGCGCCGCGCGCAGGGAGAGGAGCGCCGCCCGCACCTCCTCCGCCGGGGCCGGGATCATCAGGGTGCGGCTGTCCTGCAAGATCTCGGTCAACACACCCCCGGCCCCCAGGGTCAGGGTCAGGCCATAAGGGGGCGCGACCACGACCCCGAGGATCAATTCGGCCAGAGCGCCCTCGACCATCTCTTCGACCAGATAGCCCTCGGGCGCGGCCATGGCCTGCGCGGTCTCCGCGATCTCCTCGGCCGAGAGGCCGAGACGCACGGCGCCATGTTCCGTCTTATGCGCGATCCCGAGGCCCTTCAGCGCTAGCGGACCGCGCAGCGTCGCGGCGACCCGCGCCGCCTCCTCCGGCGTGCCGGCGATGTGGCCGGCCGGGATGTCCAGCCCGTGGGAGGCGAGGGCGATCTTCGCCATCCGCTCGTCCAGCACTGGCCCGGGCCCCAACCGGTTGGCTACCGTCACAGGCTCGGGAGCGGGTTGCGCCCAGCCCTCGGCGATCGCGGCGGCGGCTTCGGCGGCGGCCAGAGTCTCCTCGATCCCGATCATCGGGGCGATGCCGAGGGCTGCCAGACGCTCCGCCTGCGCCTCCGGCATTGTCTCGGGCAGCGTGGCGGTCACGGCGACCCGTGCCCCGGTCGCGGCCACCGCACGCTCCAGCGCGTCCAAAGCCACCAACCAAGCCGCATCGGAACAGCGGTCACCGCGCGGAAAGTCGAAGATGAACATCGCCAGGTCGAAGCCCGGCGCCAGCGCCGCGCGATAGCAGGCCTCCATCCGCTCGGCATCGCCCCAGATGAAGGTGTGATAATCCAGCGGGTTCGCCACGGTGACCAGCGGCCCCAACACCGCGGCCAGCGCCTGTTTCTGCGGATCGGAGAAGGGGCGATAGCGGATCGCCCGCCCCTCGCCCGCATCCCCGGCCAGGCTTGCCTCGCCGCCGGAGCAGGAGATGGACAGCACATCCCGCCCTGGCAGCGGCCCGAACACATGCAGCAATTTCAGCGTCTCGAGAAACTCTGGCAGGGTCGCCAGCACCGGAATCGAGAGCCGCTGCAAAAACGCCCGGCTGGCGCTGTCGGAGCCGGCCAGCGAGGCGGTATGGGTCAGGGTCGCCCGCTGCGCCGCTTCGGACCGTCCGACCTTCAGCGCGACGAGGGGTTTGCCTGCCGCCCGCGCCGCCGCGGCCATGGCCTCGAAGCCCGGCACATCGCCGACCCCCTCGATATGCAGCCCGACCGCCGTGACCCGGGGATCCGCGAGGCAGGCCATCGCCATATCGGCCAGCCCGGTCTGCGCCTGATTCCCCGCGGCCACGGCATAGGCGATCGGCAGGCCACGCGCCGCCATGGTCAGGTTGATCAGCATGTTAGAGGATTGGGTCAGGAGCGCCACGCCGCTCTCGCGCCGCACCCCGCCATGCTGATCGGGCCAGAGCAGCGCGCCGTCGAGGTAGTTGATGAAGCCATAGCAGTTCGGCCCCAGAACCGGCATCTGCCCCGCCGCCGCGACCAACTGTGCCTGCAGGTCGGCGCCCGCCTCGGGGTCGTCTTCGGCCTCGGCGAACCCGCTGGCAAAGCAGACCGCCCCGCCCGCGCCCATGGCGGACAGCTCCGCCACGGCCGCGACCGTCGCGTGGCGGTTGATGGCCAGGAAAACCGCATCCGGCGCCCCCGGCAGATCAGCGATTGTGGACATACATGGCAGGCCATGCATCTCGGCCCGGGTCGGATGCACCGGCCAGACGGGCCCGGCAAAACCCATCTTCAGACACTGCTCGACCACCGCCATCCCCCAGCCCCCGCCGATCACGGCAATCGAGGCCGGGCGGAACAGGCGGGAGAGGTCCGCGCTCATCGACCCGTCAGGCTCGCCCATCGGGCCGTCCCGTGCGTCGTTGGTGCAGATGTCAGGTCAGAACAGATTGGGTCCCAATGTCCGAAGACCTCTTCCGCATCCTGTCGCTTACGGTTCAGGTGATCGGCTTTTCGTCGATCCTGATTTCGGTTCGCATGGTGAACCGGCAGATACAGAGCAGCGTTTTTTGCGATTACACGAAACGATTTGCCGAGATCTTCCCGGACCTGTCGGTTTTCATCTCCGAGACCAATATGGGCATGTCCTTCTACGACTTGCCGCCCGATGAGCAAATCGAGTTGCAGATCGCGATGCGCAAATATCTGAACCTCTGCGCCGAGGAATATCACCTGGTCAAATCCGGCTATATTGCGAAATCGACATGGCGCGAATGGGAGAGCCTGATGCGCGAGATCTTCAAATCGCGCCTGATGACCGAGGCTGGGCAATCCGTTCTGCATGAGTTCAAGTATTTCCACGGCTTCTACGAGTTCATCCGCAAGATGATCTGAGGCAGATCATGCCACCCGCTTTCCTTCGGCATCGATGATCAGCGCGCCGTCTTCCTTGGCGAAGGGGCCGGGCGGCCAGCGGTCGAGCAGGTCGAGGACCGCCTCGGAGGGGCGGCAGAGGCGCACGCCTTTGGCGGTGCAGACGAGGGGCCGATTGACAAGGATCGGGTGCTCGAGCATCGCTGCGAGGAGGGTCTCGGTCGGGACCCCCTCCTCCAAGAGGCCGAGATCGGCGGCGG
>JBCBIS010000009.1:0-38892 GCA_038524325.1 Pseudomonadota bacterium | reverse complement strand
GGATCTGGCGGCGCTCGCACCGCTCCTGGGGCTGACAGCGGTGGCGACGGCGCTCGGCACGCTGGCGGTCTTCGCCGTGCCCGCGATCTATCCCGCGCTCCGCCTCGGCGCCGGAGGGCTGGTGGCCGAGGGGGCCGCGGCGCTCCTGACCATCGGATTGCCAAGCGCTGCGATGGGCGCGCTGTTCAGCCATCTGATCCAGGCGGCGAAAGGGCCACGCGGGGGCATCGGGCGGGCGCTGGCGGCGAACACGGCGGGCGGAGCCATCGCCCCCCTGGCGGTCGGGATCCTGCTGATCCCCAGCCTCGGCGTCGTCGCGGGATTGGTCGTGCTGAGCGCCGTCTATGCCGCCGGTTCTCTCGCGCTGCTCGCCCGCCCGGGCGCGAGGGCCCTCCCGCGGGCCGCGCTGGCCCTCGCCGGGCCCGCCGTGCTGGCCGCCCTCTTCGCCGGCCCGTTCGACTGGCGGCTGGTCCGTCCCCCCGCGGGTGGCACGGTTCTGGCGCATGTCGAAGGGGTGGCCGCCAGCGCCTCGGTGGTGGCCGAGCCGGGGGGCCACCGGCATCTGCGGGTCAACGGCACCTACACGATGGGGGGGACCGCCTCCTATGCGCTCGACCGGATCCAGGGGCATCTGGCGCTGCTGCAACATCCCGCGCCGCGGCGTGCGCTGTTCCTGGGCGTCGGCACCGGGGCGACCCTGGCCTCCGGCGCGCGCTGGCCCGGGTTGGAGGTTGTTGGCGTCGATCTCTCGCCCGAAGTGCTGGAGCTGATCGACGCATTTCCAGCCGTGGCGCGCGATCTCTCGCAGAGCGCTGGTCTGCGCACCGGCGCGGCGGATGCGCGGCGCTATGTCCGCGCCGCAGAGGGCAGCTACGATCTGATCCTGGCCGATAACTATCACCCGGCCAAGGACGGGGCGGCGCTGCTCTATACGGTCGAGCATTACCGCGCGATCCGGGCCAGGCTGGCGCCGGGCGGCGTTGCGGTGCAATGGCTGCCGCTGCATCAGCTCGACCTCGCCGGGCTGCGGCTGATCACCCGCACATTCCTGGAGGTGTTCCCCGGCGCGAGGCTGCATATGGGGAACTACAATCTCGTCACGCCGATCCTGGCGCTGGTGGCCCGGCCGGGCGAGGGCCCGCCGCGCCTGGGCGACTGGGTCGGGCGGCAGATGCCGGACGATCTGGTCGCGGAGCTGCGCTCGATCCGCTTCGACAGCCCCTTCGCCCTGGCTGGCGGCTTCCTGGCGGGGCCCGAGGCGCTGACCGAGTTCGCAGGCCCCGGCCCGCTGAACACGGACGACCATCCCCGGCTGCTGTTCGAGGCGCCCGAGACGGTCTATCGCGCGCTCGCCCCGGCAGCAGAGCGGCTGTTGACCCTGGTGCGCGACCTGCCCCGCCTGCCCCGGCAGGCGGTGGATTTCGGGCCCGAGGCCGGGGCGTTCGGCATCCGGCTGGAGCGGTACTGGCAGGCCCGCGATGCCTTCCTGACGCTGGGCGCCTCGGTCAACGTGACCGGCACCGTCAACCATGATGCGCGGCTACTGGCCCCGCCCTTAATCGAGATCGTCCGCCACGCGCCGGATTTCCGGCCCGCCTATGACCCGGTGCTGAGCATGGCGAGGCGCGTGGCGGCGACCGAGCCGCAATACGCGATGAACTTGCTGGAAGGCCTGGACGGCGCTCATCCCGACCGCGCCGATGCGCGGCGGTTGCGGGCCGAGATCGCGCGCGTCGCCGGGTTGTCGAACTGAACTGAGAGCCAAGGGGCTCACGCCCTTATGCGCCTGATGCGTCGCCCCGTGACACCGGATGGCACAGCCGCTCAGCACCCTGATGCCCAGCCCTGATGCGGATCGGGGCGCGAATGGCACGTCACCACCTGTGCCGGTCGGGACGAGAGCAAAAACGGATTTGACTGAACCAGTCAGATTCCAGGATTTTGCTCAAAGCACTGATTCTGGACCAAAATTTTTTCAACCTGAGTCAGGTTGAAACGATTTTGGTCTACCCCGGATTTTGCAACAAGGTCAGCGCAAGAAAGAGCAACCCCACCGTCGCGATCCACGAGGCGAGGACGCGCAGGCCCAGCCGGGCGGGGCGCATCTGCTCGACCAGCGCCACGGCCAGGCCGGTCAGGAGCGTGCCGATGACCGTCCCGGCCACCGCAATCCCGGCGGCGTAGAGGCGCCAGTCGACCTCGCTCCCCGCCGCCGAGGCGCCGTTGTCATAGCCGTGCACGACCCCCAGCCCGAAGGTGGCAAGGCCCAGAGCCCAGCCGGGCAGCGCCACCGCGATCAGCCCGAGCAGGCCAACCGCCAACAGCGACGCCCCGATGGCGCTTTGCAGCCCCTGCGCCGAAAGCCCCGGCGCCAGGACGCCCGCGAACGCCCCGAGGGTCAGCGCCAGCGGCAGGGCGAGCACCGACCAGACCGCCACCGGCTTGGCCTGCAACCCGCTCAGCACCGCCAGCCCCAGCAGACCCGCCAGATATTCCGGCGCAAGGGTCAGGTGCAGCGCACCGGCATAGAACTCGCCGAACTCCACCCCGACCAGATGCGCCTCGGCAGGGCCCGGCAGCGCCAGCAGCAGGGCCAGGACCGGCAGACGGCGCCGCATCACGTGAGGCCGAGCGCTCCGCCGAGGAAGACCAGGCCCAGCAGGGCAATCGCCGCCCCGCAGCCGCGCACGATACGCGGGCCCAGCTCTTTCCAGTCGTTCAGCAGGCCGATGGCGATCCCGGCCAGATGCAGCATCCCGGTGGCCAGCATGAAGCCGATGCCATAGGCGATGGGCGAGGCCGCCTCGGGCAGTTCCTTGCCATGGGCAAAGCCGTGGAAGACGGCGAAGACGCCGACCAGCACCACCGCCAGCCAGACCGGCGCGCGGAACGCCATCGCCACCACCAGGCCCAGGATCAGGGCAGAAAGGGCGATCCCGATCTCGACCCCGGGCAGCGGCAGGTCCGCGAGGCCCATCACGCCACCCAGCGCCATGACCAGCGGGAACGCCAGCGGCAGCAGGATCAACAGCGGGCGGCCCAATTGCGCGCCCCAGAGGCCGACAGCGACCATGGCAACCAGGTGGTCGGGCCCCAGCACCGGGTGCAGCAGGCCCGAGACGAGCCCGCCGGCCACACCCTCGCCCGCATGGGCAACGGCGAGGCTGGGGGTCAGAATGGCCGTGAGAATGAAGAGGATACGTTGCATGTCTAGGCTCCTAACATGACAGCGACACGGTCGATGAACCAGAACGAGGCGATCCCGCCGATCAGATAGGCGGGCATCACCAGCGCCCAGCGCGGAAACGGCACCGAGAGGCTGCGATAGACCCAGCCCATGGCCAGCACCACAAGTACGAAGGCGATCTGCCCGATCTCGACGCCGAGATTGAAGCTGAGCAGCGCCAGCGGCACCGCCTGCGCAGGCAGGCCCAGCGCGACCAGGGCATTGGCGAAGCCGAACCCGTGCAGCAGGCCGAAGAAGATCGACACGGCCCATGGATAGCTGAGCGTCCATGTCTCGGCCCCGTCGCGGGCCTTCAGCACCTCGACCCCGATGAAGACGATCGAGAGCGCGATCATCGCGTTCACGAAATCCTCTGGCACGCCGATCCAGCCGAAGGTGACGGCGACCAGGGTCACGGTATGCGCCAGGGTGAAGGCGGTGATCACCTTGAACAGCATCCAGCGTCCACGGGCGACCCAGATCAGCCCGAAGACGAACAGCAAATGGTCGATGCCCAGCAGGATATGTTCGATCCCGATGAAGAGATACGCCTCGAAAATCTGCGCCATCCCGGCCCAGCTCGAGGCGTCGAAATTGGGCGAGACCTCGACCGTCGGCGAGGCCGGGGTCAAGGTGTGGACCTGGGTTTGCCCGTCCAGGCCGCGGATCTTGAACATCGCCGCCGGTTGTCCCTCGCCGATCAGCTCGAAGCCCAGCGTGCCGGCCAGGCCATCGTCGCCGCAGGTGATCACATTGCCGTCGCGCGTGCATTGCGCGGGGAAGACGGGCTCCAGCGCCTGGCCAAGCTCGGTGTTCGGGCGCAACTCCCATGACATGCTGTAGGTGCCGGGATTGGTCTCCACCAGCTTCAGCACGGCCAGTTCGGTCCGGTGCGCCAGGGCCGAGCTTGCCCAGACGATCAGCGCCAGGGTCAGGAACAGCCGGCTCATTGGCTCGCCGCTGCGGTCTCGGGCGCGAATTGCGCGGGGTCATAGGGCATCCGCTCGACCGGATAGCGGTTTTGCAGGGCTTCGAGCGCTGCGCGCGCCTCGATATGGGTGCGGTCCGACCGCCAGTCCGAGCGGATCTTCTGGATGTTTTCGTCGAAGCTCGGCTCCCAGGCAGGGGTAAGGCCGCCAAAGCGCACCAATTGCCAGCCGCGGGGGGTCTCGACCGGGGTCCAACGATCGGTGGGGCTCGCCTCGATGGCCGCGACGAAGTTCTCGTTGAACAGCGTCACCATCTGCGGCCGGGGGCGGTTGGTCATGTTGGCGGTTGGGTATTCCCCCGGGCGCAGCGGGTCGCCCGCCGTCTCGCGGGCATTGATCTCGGAGGCAGTGGCGCGGGCTTCGGCCTCGGTCGTGTCCAGGCCGATGACGCGGAAGCTGATCCGGGCCGGCTGGGTATACTGGTCGATACGCTCCTCGAACCAAGCGCGCAGGGTCTCGTCATCGGGGGCCTCGACAGTCACCCCGCTATAGAGCATGACCCGCATCCGCGAGACCAGCCGCTCGCGCATCATCTCGTCGCCATGGTCGAGCCGCAGCTCACGCGCTTCGCGGAACAGGGCCTCGTTCATCTCCCAGCGATCGACGAGCACATCCATTTCCTCGACCGTGGGCAGCCGCCCGCGATCCGCCTCGAAAATGCGCGCCAGGTCGCGATGCACCTCGGCATCCACCCGGATCAGGCGCGGATCCTCGACCTCCCCGGCGGTGAAGACGCTGACGCCGTAGAGGACAAGGCCAATGGCGAAGAACTGGACAAGCGGCTCCGAGATGAGCCGGGTGATCGCGGCAGGCATGGGTCTCTCCGTTCCATAGGCGCGGCACGAGCGGCACCACCTAGCGCCGGTTCCAGCAAAGCTTAAGCGAAGTTTCCGTGACAACAGAGGCAATTTGTTAAGAAGCGCTACACATCATCCGCCGGTTAAGCGCTGATTTCGTGGGTCTTTTCCCCGCCAGCGCCCTGCGGTGCCCGCAGTTTCGCGGGGGATCATTTTTGCGCTTGAAGCAATGGAATTGATATGTTATACTGTAACGTGTCTAAAATTCTTCATAAATGCGTATCAAAAGTCATTAAGAACCGTTAACCGACCAGCCTACCTCTGAGGCCTCAGCACCTGGGACGGTGTTCACAAGGCATTCAGAGAGGTTTTCAATGTCTTCCAAGACCATGCGTACGGGCACGCGCGCTCTGGCCATCAGCGTCAGCGCCCTTGCTCTGTCGACCAGCCTGGCCGCGGCTCAAACGGCCACCGAAGCCGCTGTCGCTGATCTCATGAGCAGCGGCAAATACTTGTCGGGCGACAAGCACAACCACACCACCTGCACCGACGGATCGACCTCGATCCAGGCGCTGGTCAACGAGTCGATCGTGACCTACGAACTCGACTGGTTCGCACAAACCGGCCATGGCGGCGAAGGCGTGCGCGACTGCCGCTTCACCGACCCGGAATATGATGGCGCCAACACAGGCGAAGGTGATTTCTGGGAGAACACCGTCGGCCTCGACGCGATCAAGGGTGACGAAGAAACCACCGGCGGCTTCGGTGCCGGCGCGTTCTTCGAGGACGGCAATGGCCGCGAGATGTGGCGTTGGCAGATGCTGACCGAATACTCCTATCCGCTGCTGCGCGGCATGGCCCGCACCGCAGAAGCCCCGGTCTGGCTGGGCATCGAGTCGGTCGTTCCGGGCCACGAGCACGTTTCGATGGCGATCATCGACCAGCAGATGCGCTCGACCGGGAACGCCTACTCGACCGGTCAGTTCGAATACCTGTTCGACCGTTCGGACGACGACACCTCGGGCGGTGAAGAGAACGACTTCGAGAACCCTGCGAACAACGGCGAGCCGAAGAACTTCGACACCGCCGGTTTCGACGGTCACGCCCGCTCGGTCCGCTCGGTCGAGTGGCTGCGCGAGAACTTCCCGTTCGACAGCTACTATGTGCCCGCTCACGTCGAGCGTCAGGGTGGCTTCGACTTCGACGGCACCCGCGGCTTCAATGTCGAGCATTTCCGCGACTATCACACCGCGGGTCTGTTCAACTCCAGCCGTGGCTCGCAATCGGTTGCCATGGGCGCCGAGATGATCGCCGGCCACCAGGCCCCGAATGGCGGCCGCGGCACCTATGAGGCCGACCGCCCCTCGGCTGGCTTCGGCACATATGGCGGCGCCGGTGCCTACAGCGCGGCCGAAGTGACCGTGCCGGGCAAGGATTTCGACGGCAACGACATCACCAACGCGACGCTGAACGAGATCCGCGCCGAGTTGAACGCGCTGTTCGAAGACCAGTTCACCGAACCTTCGGGCTCGGACGCCTATGACCAGCTCGACGCTTGCTCGGATTGTGCCGACCCTGCGCCGGAAGGCATCGGAACCGTGACCCAAGAGCGTCTGGTCCTGGGCCGCCCGGGCATCGCCACCATGTGGGACGCGCTGCTGGGCGAAGGCCGCCGGTTCTGGAACTTCGGTTCCTCGGATTGGCACAACCGTGGCCAGTTCGGCCCGTTCGAGCCGCAGACCACCCTGGATTTCTTCCCGGGCGAGTACCAGAAAATCTGGGTCCGCGTGCCGAATGGCGAAAATGTCGGCTTCAACCGTGGCTCGGCCACCCGGATCACCTCGGCCATGCGCCGCGGCGACCACTTCTCGGTCATGGGTGATCTGATCGACGAGTTCTACTTCGTCATCTGCCAGGGCGACAAATGCGCCACCATGGGTCAGCAGCTGAACGCGAACCCGAATGGCGAAGACCTCGAGTGGCGGATCGTCCTGAAGGACCCGGAAGGCGTCAACAACTCGCCCTACACCTTCGACAACCCGTCGCTGCTCCAGCTCGACATCTCGACCCCGATGAACGAGCCGGTGCTGAGCCATATCGACGTGATCTCGGGCGAGTTCTCCGAGCGCATCGATCCGGAAGATCCGGAATACACCACCAATGTGGCAAACCCGACCACGGCGATCTTCGCGAGCGTCGACAACCTGGCCGGCGAGTTCGACGTGGACGGTGAGTTCCTGGTCGCTTCGGGCACCATCGAGGCAAGCTCGCTGGAGGCGGACACCTATTTCCGCGTCCGCGGCACCAACATGCCGAAAGGCACGCCGAACGAGACCGATGCCGATGGCAACCCGCTGCTCGACGATTTCGCGCTGCTGATCCCCTGCACCGCCGAAGGCGATGCGGATCTGGATCAGACCGCCGAAGTCGCCTCGAACGCCGGGTCGTCCTTCAACGTCCGCAACCAGGTTCTGGGCCAGTTCGACCCCTCGGCCTGCCCGGCACACCTGCCGGTCGACTCGGACGGCGTGAAGCGGCTTGACGCCGATGTCGAAGCTTGGGCAGACCTCTGGTTCTATGCCCAGCCGATCTTCGTCAACATTCCGGACAGCTTCCGCTGATCCGGGACTCGTCTCAACGAGATGCGCGCGGGGGCCTTCGGGCCCCCGTTTGCGTTGGCGATGGGCGGCTTCGGAGGCGATGGGCCTGCGATGACACCTCTCGGCCTCTTCCTCCTGCTCGCCGCCCCCTGTTTCGGCAGTTTCGCGGCGCTGCTGGCACAGCGGATGGCGGCGGGACAGGAGGCGCTCACCATCCCCTCGCGCTGCGATGGCTGCGGCAGGCGGTTGCGGATGTGGGAGCTTGTCCCCCTCCTCTCCTGGCTCTGGCGCCATACCTTGCGGCGGGGCCGCGCCCCCTGCTGCGGATATCGCCTGCCGCCCGGCCTGTTCGTACCGGAACTCCTGGCGCTGGCAGGGACCCTCTGGGCGATTCTGGTGCTGCCAGAGCCGCTTTGGCCTGTGGGCGCGGGTCTGAGTTGGGTCCTGCTCGCCCTCTCGCTGATCGATTTGCGGCTCTACCGCCTGCCCGATCCGGGGACGCTCGGCCTGTTGCTCGCGGGCCTCGCCCTGGCGGCGGCGGGGTTCGTTGGCCCGTTGCACGACCATGCGCTCGGCGCCTTGATCGGGTTCGGCACGCTGGCGGGGATCGCCTGGGCCTATCGCCGGCTGCGCGGGGTCGAGGGGATGGGCCTCGGCGATGCCAAGCTGCTGGCCGCCGCCGGGGCCTGGTGCGGCTGGACGGCCCTGCCTTCGGTGATGCTGATCGCCTGTCTGGCCGGCCTCGGCCTCGCCGCGGCGGCGGCGATGCGGGGCGGAGCAATCTCCGCCAAAACCGCCCTGCCCTTCGGCCCGGCCCTTGCGTTTGGCTTCTGGATCACCTGGCTGCATGGCCCTCTGGTCTTGGCATGACCTCGAAGATCAGCCACGCTGCGCCTGCTCTGCCCACACCCCGCCCGGAGGCCTCCGCACTCCGGGGGGTGGGTGGGGGAGGGCGGTGGCCTCCGGGCGGGGTGTGGGCGTATCAGGAGCGCGATTTGGAGGCCGGGCCGCCAATGAACCGTCATCATTCTGTCTTGGAGAGCTTCTAGAGACCGCGCCATGCTGACCACACCCGACAGAGCGCCCGATCTTCTGGCCCGGCTCGGAGAAAACCTGACCGCTGCGGGCCATCTCGACGCCGCCGGTCTGGCCCGGGCCGAGCGGGTCAGCGCCGAGACCGGAGAACGGCTCGACCATGTGCTCTGCCGGCTGGGCCTGGTCGAGGAGGGCGACATGGCCGATGCCCTGGCCGCGCTGGCCGGGCTGGATCGGATCGCGCCGCAGGCCTTCCCCGACCTCCCGCTCTGCGCCGAGGATCTCAGCCTGCGGTTTCTGAAAAGCGCCCGCATCCTGCCCGTGGCCGAGCGTGGCGAGGTGCTGCGCATCGCGGTGGCCGACCCGCTCGACATCGCCGCCGCCGAGGCCGTGGCCATGCGCCTCAACCGCCCGGTGGAGCGCGGCCTGGCCACCCCGGCCGAAATCGACGCCGCCCTCGCCCGGCTCTACGAGACCGAGGACCTCGCCGCCGATACCGACCCGGCGGACAGCGACACGGCGGCCGATGTGGCCCGGCTTCGCGATCTCGCCTCGGAAGCGCCGGTCATCCGGCTGGTCAACCAGCTCATCGCCAAGGCGGTCGAGGCCCGGGCCTCGGACATTCATATCGAACCGATGGAAGGCCGGCTGCGCATCCGTCTGCGCGTCGATGGCGCGCTGACCGAGATCGACCCGCCGCCCGGCACGCTGCGCGCGGCGATCATCAGCCGGATCAAGATCATGGCCCGGCTCAACATCGCCGAGCAGCGCCTGCCGCAGGATGGCCGCATGCAGCTGACCGTGGCGGGCCGTCAGATCGATATGCGCGTTGCGACCGTGCCGACCCTGGCGGGCGAAGGCGTGGTGCTGCGCCTGCTCGACCGCGCCGGGCTGGTGCTGGAATTCGACGCTCTGGGCTTCGACGCCCTGGCCAAGGCGCAGTTCCTGCCGCTGATCGAGCGGCCGAACGGCATTCTCCTGGTCACCGGCCCCACCGGCTCGGGCAAGACCACCACGCTCTATGCCGCGCTGGAGCATATCAACACCACCGACCGCAAGATCATCACCATCGAGGACCCGGTGGAGTATCAGCTCCCCGGCGTCACCCAGATCCAGGTGAAGCCGCAGATCGGGCTGAGCTTTGCCAGCGGGTTGCGCTCGATCCTGCGCCAGGACCCGGACGTGATCATGATCGGCGAGATCCGCGATGCCGAGACGGCCGAGATCGCGGTGCAGGCGGCGCTGACCGGGCATCTGGTGCTGGCGACGCTGCACACCAACTCGGCGGTGGCGGCGATCAACCGGCTGCGCGACATGGGGGTCGAGGATTACCTGATCACCGCGACCCTGATCGGCGTGCAGGCGCAGCGGCTGCTCAGGCGCCTCTGCCCCCATTGCCACCGCCCGATGGAGGCGGCGATGGCCGAGGGGCTGGCCCCCGGCATTCGCGCCGATTTCCGCGCGCCAGGCGGTTGCGAGGCCTGCCGCGGCCGCGGCTTCAAGGGCCGGACCGGGGTGCTGGAGGTGCTGACCGTCACCGAGGAGATCCGCCGCGCCATCCTCGCCCGCGCCGATGTGACCGAGTTGGAGGCGCTGGCGGTCCAGGCCGGGATGCGCCCGATGCGCGCCCATGGGATCGAGAAAGCGGCGGCGGGCGAGACGGCGCTGACCGAACTGGCCCGCGTGGTGGCGGAACGCTGAGCATGCCGCAATTCCACTATCGCGCGGTCACCCAGGGCGGCGAGAGCCAGAGCGGCACGCTGGAGAGCCTGGACGAGCAGACCGCCGCCCAGGCGCTCCAGGCCCGCGGCCTCTACCCGGTGCGGATCGCGCGCGGCTCGGGCGGGCTGATGGCGCTGTTGAACACCGAGATCACGCCCCGGGACGCGCTGACCGCCCAGGACCGGGTGGTGTTCACCCGTCAACTCGCCACGCTGATCGGGGCCAGCCTGCCACTGGACCGGGCGCTCGGCATGATCGCGGGGCTGGCCGAACGCAAGCCGGTGCGGCTGGTGGCCGAACGCCTGCTCGCCAAGGTCTCCGAGGGGTCGAGCTTTGCCGAGGCGCTGGATGCCGAACAGGCGGTCTTCCCTCGGCTCTACCGCGCAATCCTCCGTGCAGGCGAGGCGGGGGCCGCGCTGGAGACCACGCTGACCCGGCTTGCCGATATGCTCGAGGAGACGGCGAAGCGGCGGGGCGAGGTTCGCTCCGCCCTGATCTATCCCGCTTTTCTGATCGTCACCGCCATCGGGTCGGTGGCGATCCTGCTGATCTATGTCGTCCCCACCTTCCAGCCCCTGCTGGACGAGGCCGGGGTGGCCCCACCCGCGATTACCCAGGCGGTGATCGCCACCGGGGGATTTTTCGCCGCCTATTGGCCCTGGATGCTGGGGGCAGCCGTCCTGACAGCGCTGGCGCTGCCGCTGGCCCTGCGCCTGCCAGAGGTCCGCGCCAGCCTCGACCGGCTCCTCCTGACCCTGCCGCTGGCCGGGCGCCTGATCCGCGATTTCGAGAGCGGGCGGTTCGCGCGGGTCCTCGGCACGCTGTTGCAGAACGGCGTGGCCCTGCCCTCGGGCCTGCGGCTGACCCGCGAGGTGCTGTCCAACACCGTCTTCACCGCCGAGATCGACCGGGTAATCCCCGCGGTCGAGGATGGCCGCGGCATGGCCGCCCCGCTGGAGGAGGGCAAGGTGCTCTCGCCGCTCGCCCGCCAGCTGATCCGCGTCGGCCAGGAATCGGGCGAGCTGACCCCGATGCTGCTCAAGACCGCCGAGATCCTCGAGCAGGATTTCAAGCGCAGCTTCGACCAGGCGCTGTCGCTCCTGACACCCATCCTGACGCTGGTCATGGGCGCGTTGATCGCGATCATCATTTCGTCGATTCTCTTCGCTCTCTTCTCGATCAACGAGCTCGCCCTGTGAGGACCAAGATGCGCCAACTCCCCCGCGATGCCGGGCTGACCCTGCTGGAACTTCTGGTCGTGGTGACCATCCTGGTGCTGCTGACCGTGGCCATCGGCACGGTGGCGCTGAACTATCTGGGCGGGGCCAAGGTAGACGCCGCCCGGCTGCAGATGACGCAGATCACCTCGGGCCTCGATCTCTACCGCCTGCATGTCGGGCGCTATCCGAGCGAGGCAGAGGGGTTGCAGGCGCTGGTCGCGGTCCCGGCCGAGGCCGATCGCTGGCAGGGCCCCTATCTGCGCCGCGAGGGCGCGCTGATCGACCCCTGGGGCACCCCGTTTCAATATGCGAGCCCGGGGCAGGACGGGCCCTATGACCTAATCTCTCTGGGTTCGGACGGGCAGGAAGGGGGCGAGGATGAAGCCGCCGATCTCGTCGCAAACTGAGCCCGCAGCGCCGGCGGATGCGGGGCTGACACTGCTTGAATTGCTGGTGGTGATGACCGTGCTGGTGCTCCTCGCCACCGGGCTGTCGGGCCTCGGCCCTGCCGGGGTGCCGAGCCACGAGGAGAGCGTGCGCCAGATCATGGCCGGCCTGACCCGCGCCCGGACGCAGGCGATCCAGCGCGCCGCGCCGGTCGCCTATGTGATCGACCCCGACCGCCGGCGGCACGGGATCGGTGCGGCCGAGGCGGCGCTGCCCCCGGAGATGCGGATCACCGTGACCTCGGCGGCCGAGGCGGCGCAGGACGGGCTGCCCTCCGTCCTGTTCTTCCCCGATGGCAGCGCTTCGGGCGGCCGGATCGCACTGGCCAGCGGCGGGGCCGAGCGGGACATCATCGACATCCGCTGGCTGACCGGAGCGATCCGTCGTGAGTGAGCGCCGCGACCGAGGGTTCACCCTGCTCGAGACGATGGTGGCATTCGCCATCCTCGTGCTGGTGCTGGGGGCGGCCTATCGCAGCCTGGGCGCGGGGTCGCGCAGCGCGGCCAGCGCCGAGACGCTGGTCGCCGCCCTCAGCGTGGCGGAGAGCGCGCTTGCCCGCATCGGCACCGATCTGTCGGACGATCCGGGGCGGCGCGTTGTGGTCGAGGGCGGCTGGCAGATCGACCTGACCATCCAACCCTACCGCCCAGCCGAGGATCCCCTCTGGCGCCAGACCGGGCTGCTTCCGCTGACCGCGCGGGTCGCGGTGTCGGCCGAGGGCGGCCCGGCCCTGGCGACGCTCCAAACCCTGGTGCTGAGGCCCGCGCGATGACCCGGCAGGCGGGGTTCACCTTGCTCGAGCTGCTGGTGGCGATCAGCCTCCTCGGGCTGCTGGCGGCGGCGGCGGCGGGCGGGCTCTCCTTCGGGCTCGCGGTCTGGCAGCGCGACAGTGCGCTGGCTTCGGACCGGGTCGAGACCCGGCTGGTGCAGAAATTCCTGACCCGCCAGATCGGCGCGGCAAGGCCGCTGAGGGTCAGCCGCGGCCCGCGGCAGGTCGAGACCCTGTTCGACGGGCGGGCAGAGAGCCTGGCGCTGGTGGCCCCCTTCCCGGCCCATCTGGCGCCTCCCGGCGATCATCTGATCCGCATCGCGGTCGAGCCCGGTCAAGGCGCTCCGGCACTGATCGTCAGCTCGACCCTTCTGGGCGGCACGCGCCCGCTGATCGGCCCGGAGGCGCGGCGCGACCTGCTGCTCGACGGCGTGGCCGGGCTGCGCCTGCGCTATTTCGGCCCGGGTCCCGAGGGCGCGCCCCCCGGCTGGCAGAGCAGCTGGACCCGCCGCGACCGGCTGCCGGACCTGGTCGAGCTGACCCTCACATGGCCAGAGGGGTCGACCCGCGACTGGCCCCCCCTGGTGATCCGCCTGGCCGGGGAGGGGTTGGGATGACCCTGATGCGGCGCTTTTTCGACTGGTGGGGCGGCGAACTGGCCCGCGTGGTGCCCGGGCCGCTGCGCCGCGCGGTCTGGCCGCGCCGCCCGGTGATCGCGGCGGAACCCGGGCCGGACGGCCTCCACCTGACGCTGCGCCAGGGCCGGGCCGCGCCGCTCGGCCCGCTCGAGACGCTGCCGGCCCGCCAGCGCCAGCGCCTCACCCGTGCCGTTCGGGTCAACCAGGCCGAGACGGTTCTCGCCCTGCCCGCCGACCGCGTGATCACCCGCCGCGTCACGCTGCCCCTGGCCGCCGAGCCGGATCTGGCGGCCATGCTGCCTTTCGAGATCGACCGTCTGACCCCGTTCTCGGCCGAGGAGATCTATTACGCCCATCGCGTGATCGACCGGAGCCCGGGCACCGGGAAGCTGGAAATCGACCTGATCTTCATCCCCCGCGCGGATCTGGCCGGGGAGGAATGCGCCCTGGCGGAGGCCGGACTGACCCCGGCGCGGATCGATCTGAGCCTGCCCTCGGGCGGCCTCGCCGGGCTCGACCTGATGCCCCGGCGCGAGGTTGCAAGGCGCAGCCCCGGGCAAACCCTTGCCATTGGCCTCGGCACGGTCTGCGCGCTGCTGGCGCTGGCCTTTCTGGTCGTGAAGGACCGAACCCTGGCGGATACGCTGGAGGACCGGCAGCGCCAGCTCTCCCAGCTCCGCCGCGCCGCGATCGCGCGCAGTGAGGCCCTGCCCCGGGCCAGCGCGACCGATCTCCTTGCCGTCGCCGCCTATGAGGCCAAGAAGGCGCGCCCCCGCGCAGTCGATCTGCTGACCGACCTGACCGCGGCGCTGCCCGACGACACCTGGCTGATCAGCCTGTCGCTGAGCCAGCAGGAGCTCCGCATCAACGGCACTTCGGCCGATGCGAACGCCCTGATCGGGATTTTCGAGCGGCATCGGCGTTTCTCCAACCCGGTGTTCCGGGCCCCGGTCACCCTCGCCCCGCAGGATGGGCGCGAGCGGTTCACCATCTCGGCCGAGATCGCCGTGCCGGAGGCGGGGCAATGAGCCCGCTCCTCTCGCGCTTGGCCGCCATCACCCTGGCGCTTGCCTTTGCCGGCCTGCTGATCTTTGGGGTCGCGCTGCCGTTGTCGGCGCATTTCGCGGCGCGTCAGGCGGAGATCGCGGCATTGGACCGGCAGATCGCCCTGTTCCGCGCTGAACTGGCCAACGCCGCCCCCGAGACACGGCTGGAAGTCGCCGACCCGGCCCTGATCCCGGAGGCGACCGAAGCCATGGCCGGCGCCAACCTGCAGGACCGGATGGGCACCGCAATCCGTGCCGCGGGCGGCGAGTTGATCAGCATCCGCACCCGCGACACCGAGCCATTCGACCGGGGCCTGAAAGTGCCGGTCTCGGCACAGCTCACCATCGACATGGCGGGGATGCAGCGCCTGCTGCACGCGCTCGAGACCGAAACGCCCTATCTGTTCGTCAGCCGTCTCGACGCACGGCAGAGCGCGCGCGAACGCCGGCGCACGGGTGAGGCCGAGGCAACAAGGACCGTGACACTGGACCTGTCCGTCTTTGGCGTGGTCGAGTCGCCCGAGGAGGCGGCAGGGGGGTCCGATGAACCGTCACAAAACCGTTAAAACCGGCCCTTACTGTCTCCCAAGTCGAGAGTGAGGCCGATCATGACCCGAATCATGCGTATCAACCTGCTGCTGGCCGGCCTGTGTGTCGGGCTGGGACTGGCGGTGATTGATATGACGCGCGCCCCTGCGGCGAGTCTCGCCTCGATCCAGCCGCTCGGCGATCCGCCGGCATCGGCCCCGGTCGAGCGGGTGCGCCTCGCTCCGCCGCGACTGGCCAGCTTTGACGAGATTGCCGCCCGCCCGCTCTTTACCGAGGGCCGCCGCCCGCCGGCCCCGCCCGAGGCGAAGACAGTCGTGGCGGCCGAAATCCGCCTGCCGGCAATGACCCTGACCGGCGTGATGGAGATCGGCGGCACCCCGCGCGCGCTGGTCAAGCTCGGCACCAGCCCGGCCGACTGGATGGCCGAGGGCAGCGAGATTTCCGGCTGGACGCTCGCCGAAATCGATGCGGGCAAGATCGTCCTGCGCCATGGCGACCGGCAGGTCGAGGCCCGTCTGGGCGAACCGGTCGGCGATGGGGCGGCGACCGTCGCCAAGGCAAAGCCCCGGCGCGCCAAACGCTCCCCTGTCGAGATCATCGATATGGCGGAAGAACTCGACTAGAACCCAGCATATCGCGAAGGTGTGGGTCGGTGGGGACCGGGGGGATACGGGCATGACATCTTGGAAGGCGCTGACCTGCCTCGTCGCCCTGGCGGTGACGGTATCGGGCTGTGACGGGCAGCGCCTGGGCACGCTGCGCGACCCGCTGGAGACGGCCCAGACGGTGATCGACGCGCCCGCGCCGGTCACGACGGCCCCATCTGCGTCGGTGGCCCAGACCGATCTGATCCGCCAGGAACGCCGGCGCCAGGCGGCGCGGGGTTTCATCCGCCGCGCCGGGCCCGTCCCCATATCGCCCAGCACCCCGTCGCTCAGCGACGACGCGGCCGGTGGCGGGGACATCTCGCTGGATTTCCAGGGGGCCGATCTGGCCTCGGTGGTGCAGGTGATGCTCGAGGAGGGGCTGGGCGCCTCCTATGTGCTGTCGCCCGCCGTGTCGGGGACGGTGACCCTGCGCACCTCGCGCCCGCTGCGGCGCTCGGAGATCCTGCCGACGCTGGAGGAGATCCTCCGCCTCAACAACGCGGCGATTGTCGAGCAGGGCGGCGTGTTCCGCATCCTGCCGCGGGCCGAGGCCGGGCTGTCCGCCCCGGTGGTCAGCTTTCGCGACGTGACCGCGCGGGGCATGACGGTCACGGTGACCCCGCTGCGCTTTGTAACCGTGGACGATATCGCCCCGGTGCTGGACAGTTTCGCCCCCGTGGCCGGGGCGATCCGCTATGACCGGGCGCGCAACATCGTCTTCTCGATCGGCACGCGGGCCGAGCAGGTGACCATCGCCAATGTGATCCAGACCCTGGACGTGAACTATTTCGCCGGGCGCTCCTTTGCCCTGGCCCCGCTGCGCGAGGCGGATGCCCAGGCGGTGACGGACGAACTGAGCTCGCTGTTCGCGACCCCGGCGGGCACGGCCAACCCCTCGATCCGCTTCCTCGCGATCCAGAGGATCGGCGCGGTGATGGTGGTGGCGGATCAGCAGGGGCTGCTGGACGAGGCGCTGAACCTGATCAAATTCCTCGACCAAGGCGCGGGCGAGACCCCGCGGCTGCGGGTCTTCCAGGTCGCGCATCGCCGCGCCTCGGACCTGGCGAACATTCTGGGCGAGATCTTCAATGTCGCCACCGTGCAACCCGGCGCCGCGGCGCCCCCCAGCGGGACGGCGTTCCGGTCGGACGCGACATCGGCGCTGGCCCCGGGCCTGACGGCGACAACCACCGGGGACGGTGCGGGCGGCGCGACGGACGATCCCGCCGCCGCCGGGCTGACGCCCCCCTCCGGCACCGGCGCCGCGCTGGCAGCCCCGCGCGCTGCCGCCCTGCCGGGCGCCCAGACCGGCCGGGCAGGGGTCCAGCGGATCGTGGCCGACGAGGCCAGCAACACAATCGTCGCACTGGCCACCGCCAGCGGAGCCGATGCCCTGCAAAACGCGCTCCGCCGGCTGGACGTGCAACCGCTCCAGGTGATGATCGAGGCGACGCTGATCGAGGTGACCCTGAACGACCAGCTCGAATTCGGTGTGCGCTGGGCGATCGAGAGCGGGAATTTCAGCTTCTCGTTCGGCGATGTGATCGCGGGCGTGGTCAATGCGGGGGCGGGCAATCTGTTCCCCGGCTTCAACGCCGCCTTCCGCACCTCGGATGCGCAGACGACGATTTCAGCGCTGGATGCGATCACCGATGTGCGCATGCTCTCGGCACCGACGCTGATGGTGCTCGACAACCAGGCGGCCCGGCTGCAAGTGGGCGATCAGGTGCCGATCACGACCCGCTCCTCGCAATCGGTCACCGACCCCGACGCGCCCATCGTCGAGGAGACCGAGTTTCGCGACACCGGCGTGATCCTCGATATCCGGCCCACGGTGAATGCCGGCGGGCTGGTCGTGCTGGGCATCCGGCAGGAGGTCTCGGCCGTGGTCGCCACGGCGGCGGATGCGGACAACCCGACCTTCGCCCAACGGGTGGTCGAGAGCACGATTTCGGTCCAGTCGGGCGAGACCATCGCACTGGCCGGGCTGATCGAGGAGGACGCCACCAATTCGCGCCAGGGGATCCCCGTGCTATCCTCGATCCCCGTGATCGGCCCGGCCTTTGGCGTGAACACAGACAGCAACTCGCGCACCGAGCTTCTGATCCTGATCCGCCCGATCGTGATCCGCGACCAGAGCGGCGCCCAGGCGGCGACGTCCGAATTGCGGCGCAAGCTCGAAGGCCTCGCGCCGCGCCCGCCTGCCGTCAGTATCGTTCCAGGCGGATGAGATGGATCGGGCGGTTTTCGGCAGGTGCCAGACGCAGCAAGGCCCTCAGGCGCACGGGGGGGGCCTCCGCGCCCTCGCGCGTCTCGGCGGTGAGGGTGAAGGTCTCGGCCTGCGCGCGCAGGACGGGCACCGGGGCCACGCCGCGCCGCCCGCGCCAATAGGCCCGCTCCTCCTCGCCCAGTGGCAGGGCCCGGAACAGCGCCTCGGGCGCCACCGCGAGGTCGGGCGCGCGCAGACCGGACAAGACCGTCACCAGCGGCGCCAGCCGGCGGTAGAGCCCGTGGTCGACCGGCGCGAGGCGCGCCAGATCGGCCACCTGATCGATCGGCCGCTGTCCGATCCGCCAGGCGAGGCTCTGCCCGTCGCGCCGCCGGGCGACCAGGATCGCGGTGGCCAATTGCTCCGAGCGATCAGAGGCCAGAGAGGCCGCCAGCCCGGTGATCAGCCAGGGATCTGCGGTGTTGAGATCCAGCTTGCCCCGCTCGGCCAGCGCGGAGAGACGAACATCGCGTCCCTCGAACCGCCAGATCAGCGGCGTGCCATCGACCCGCAATTCGGCGCCGCCGGCGAAGCCCGTCTCGGCCGGGGCCTGCCCGCGTGCTCCGGCCAGCAAGACCAGGGCGGCCCAGCGCAGCGCCCCCTCCGCCCGCGCGAGCGCCTGCGCCTCGGCCCGCTCGTTCACCGCGATATCGACTGTGAGTCGGGTATCCCGTGTCACACTGACCGAGACGGCCGCGATCAGCATCGACAGCCAGATCACCGCGAAGATCGCGATGCCGCGCTCGCGCCTCCCCTCTGACCCAGATTTCGGAGCCAACGCCATGCCCACCCAGCCCAAGCAAGTGCGGAAAAGCCAGATCCACGGGCTTTTCCCCTCCCCCGTCATGCAGGTGCCGGGCGCGCTCGGCAACCCTTTGCTGGGCCAGATCGTCAGCCGGATCGAGAGTGAGGCGCGCGAGATCAATGTGGCCTCGGCCCAGCTCTCGCATACCGAGATGGTAAGCGCCGAGGGGGACCCGCTCTATGCCCAGGCCGCCTCGCGGCTGGCACCCCGGGTGGTGGAGTTCGGCACGCTTTTGTTCGGCGAGGACCTGACCTGGCAGGTCAAAGAGATCTGGGTGAATGTGCTCGAGACCGGCGGTGCCCAAGGGATCCATAACCACGCCAACAGCTTCATCTCGGGCATTGTCTATCTGACCACGCCGCCACCGGGGACGGGCACGGTCTTCCACAAGGCGCTGGGAGGGAGCGAGTACAGCTTCGTCAATCAGAACAAGACGACCCGGATGGGCCCGTTCAATGCCAGCCGCTGGCAGGTGCCGCAGATGCAGGCCGGCGATATGGTCCTGTTTCCGAGCTATATGCTGCACGAGGTGCCGAAAAACGAGGGCGCAAGGCGGATCTCGATGGCCTTCAACGCCCTGCCCGAGCGGATCGACAGTTGGGGCTATCAGGTGCGGTTCAGCTGAGCCCTGCCCGGCACGACGAGGCCACCGCCCACCCCCACCCACCCCCCGGTGGGCAGCGGCCTCGTCGTGCCGGGCAGGGATATGGTTCGGGCTGTGCCGCGTTTTTTCTCCATATTGCGCTGAGGGTGGGTGGTCCCGCTATGGCGGACAGGCGCGCGGGACTGTGTCAGAGGAGGCGGACCGATCCGGAGCAACACGCCCGACCACACCCCCTTGAACCTGCACGGCGGAGGTACCGCGCGCCGGGGGGTGGGTGGGGGCGGGCGGTGGCTTCGTCGTGCAGGTTCAAGGGGATCAGGTGATCACATCTGGCCCTGCGCGTCCCGTCCGGGCCGAAATGCCGGCGAGGGCATCCATCGCGGCGGCGACCGGGGCCAGCATCTCCGCCTGTTCTGCATCCAGCCGCGCGGTCTCGAACCGCTCGAGATAGAGCCTCAGCGTCGCGCCCGAAGTGCCGGTGCCCGAAAGCCGCAGCACGCCGCGGGCACCTTCGGCAAAGCCGATCCGGAGGCCTTGCGCCTCGGCAATGTCATCCGTCACGGGATCGGTGTAATCGAACCGTTCCGCCGTGGCGACCGTCAGCCCGGCAAAGCGCTGCCCCGGCAGCCCGGCCAAGCCCACGGTCAGGTCCGCCATCAGCGCCTCGGCGACCGGTTTCTCCAAGCCTTCGTAATCGTGACGGCTGTAGTAGTCGCGCCCGAAGCGGCGCCAGTGATCCGCCATCACCTCCGCCACCGGCATCCGCCGCGCCGCGAGCACATTCAGCCAGAGCAGCACGGCCCAGAGCCCGTCCTTCTCGCGGACATGGCTCGACCCGGTCCCGGCGCTTTCCTCACCGCAGATCGTCACCCGGCCCGCATCCAGCAGCGACCCAAAAAATTTCCAGCCCGTGGGCGTCTCGTGCCCCTCGATCCCCAGCGCATCGGCCACCCTGGATGCGGCGCGCGAGGTCGGCATCGACCAGGCGATCCCGGCCAACCCCTCGGCATAGCCCGGCGCCAGATGGGCATTCGCCGCCAGCACCGCCAGACTGTCGGACGGCGTCACATAGCACCCGCGGCCGAGGATCATGTTGCGGTCACCATCGCCATCCGAGGCGGCGCCGAAATCCGGCGCCCCCGGCCCCATCATCTCCGCCATCAGCGCATGGGCATGGACCGGGTTGGGGTCGGGATGCAGCCCGCCGAAATCCTCACGCGGATCGGCGCGCAGGACAGTGCCATCGGGCGCGCCCAAAACCCCCTCCAGCAGATGCCGCGCATAGGGGCCGGTTACCGCATGCATGGCGTCGAAGCGCATCCGGAAGCCACCTGTGAACAGGTCCCGGATGGCGTCGAAATCGAACAGGGTCTGCATCAGCGCGGCATAGGTCTCGACCGGATCGATCACCTCGACCGCCATCGCGTCGAGCGCGGCCGCGCCCAGCGCATCGACCCCGGGCGCGGCAGCATCCGAGATCAGATAGCGGGAGAGCCCGCCTGTCGCCGCATGGATCGCCCCTGTCACCCGCTCGGGTGCGGGGCCGCCATTGGCGATGTTGTACTTGATGCCGAAATCCGCCTCCGGCCCGCCGGGATTGTGGCTGGCCGAGAGGATCAGCCCGCCATCCGCCCCGCGCGCCCGGATCACGGCCGAGGCGGCGGGGGTCGAGAGGATCCCACCCTGCCCCACGATCACCCGCGCCACCCCGTTGGCGGCTGCCATGCGCAGGATCGTCGCAATCGCCTCGCGATTGAAGAACCGCCCGTCGCCGCCGAGCACCAGGGTCTTGCCGCCCGCCTCGATCACGTCGAACACCGCTTGCACGAAGTTTTCCAGATAGCCCGGCTGGCGGAACACCGCTGTCTTCGCGCGCAGGCCCGAGGTGCCCGGCTTCTGCCCCGCGATCGGTGCGGTTGGAATGCTGGTTGTTGCCATCATGCGGCCCCCCATCTCTGGCGTCTTGTCTATCGCCCCCCGGCGGGCGCGTATTAGCACTTCACGGGCGAGGGTGCCTCCCCCGCCCGGCTGCGCCCTTCCGTCACGGGCGCGCCCCTGCCGGGCGGAAAGAAGTGGGAGGATCGGCGGCTTCGCTCTATTCTCTCCGCCATGGCCAAGAGTGAGCAGACCGCGCAGCAGATCTCAGACCTCTTCGTGATCGGCGGGGGGATCAATGGCTGTGGCATCGCCCGGGATGCGGCGGGGCGCGGACTTTCCGTCACCCTGGCCGAGATGGCGGATCTGGGCCACGCCACCTCCTCGGCCTCGACCAAGCTGTTCCATGGCGGGCTGCGCTATCTCGAATTCTTCGAGTTCCGGCTGGTCCGCGAATCGCTGATCGAGCGGGAGGTGCTGCTCCGCGCCATGCCGCATATCTCCTGGCCGATGCGCTTCGTGCTGCCCTATCACCGCGACATGCGGTTCGAGGGGGACACCCCCACGGGGCGGCTGCTGTCGCGCGTCATGCCCTGGATGAAGGGGCGCCGCCCGTCCTGGCTGATCCGGCTGGGCTTGTTCCTCTACGACCATCTGGGCGGGCGCAAGATCCTGCCCGGCACGCGCGGCCTGGACCTGACCCGAGACCCCGCCGGGACGCCACTGCAAGACCGGTTCCGCCGGGCCTTCGAGTACTCCGATTGCTGGGTCGAAGACAGCCGGCTGGTGGCGCTGAACGCCCGCGACGCGGGTGAACGGGGGGCCGAGATCCTGACCCGCACCAAGGTTCTGGGCGCCACGCGGCAGGACGATCACTGGGTGCTGGAGTTGGAAGATCTCGAGACCGGCTCTCGGCACAGGCGCCACGCCCGGATGCTGGTCAATGCCGGCGGCCCCTGGGTCGAGGATGTGCTGCGCGCCAAGGCCCGCCTCAACAGCCCCGCCAAGGTGCGGCTGGTCCGGGGCAGCCACATTGTCACCCACAAGCTGTTCGATCATGACAAGGCGTATTTCTTCCAGGGCGAGGACGGGCGGATCATCTTCGCCATCCCCTACGAGACCGATTTCACTTTGATCGGCACCACCGATGCGGAACATCCCGACCCCGAGACCCCGGTGGTCTGCACGCCAGAGGAACGGGACTATCTGCTCACCTTCGCCTCGCGCTATTTCGCGCGTCCGGTCACGGCGGAGGATATCGTCTGGACCTATGCGGGGGTGCGCCCGCTCTATGACGACGGCGCGAAATCGGCCACGGCGGCGACGCGGGATTATGTGCTGACCCTGGACGAGACCGGCGGCGCGCCGGTGCTGAATGTCTTCGGCGGCAAGATCACCACCTATCGCAAGCTGGCCGAGCATGCGTTGGAGAAGATCGTACCGTTCTTTCCACAGGCGCGGCCGGCCTGGACCGCGGGCGCTCCGCTGCCCGGCGGCGCTTTTCCCGTGGACGGGGTCGACCGGCTGGTTGCGGAACTGGCCGAGGCGCATCCGTTCCTGACGCCCTCCTGGGCGCTCCGCCTGGTGCGGGCCTATGGGTGCGAGGCGAAGGATCTGCTGGCGGGGGCGTCAGTGCCCGACGATCTTGGCCCTGGCTTCGGCGCCACCCTGACCGGGCGCGAGGTCGCGTGGCTGATGGGCCGCGAGTTCGCGCGGACCGCCGACGATGTCCTCTGGCGCCGCAGCAAGCTTGGCCTGCGCGTGACGGAGGAGGAGCGGGCCGCCCTCGACGCCTGGATGGCATCGCAGCGGAGTGCGGCCGCTTCTGCCTCGGCCGCGGAGTAAGCGCCCCCCGTGATCCGCCCGCCCCCGGCGACACCCTGTGCCAATCCCCATTGACAGCTCTGCCCCGCATCGCGCCGAATGCCGGAAAAATCAGGGAGGCGCGCCATGACCCATATCCTCGCCATCGACCAGGGCACCACGTCGAGCCGGGCGATCCTGTTCGACGCCGGGATGCAGGTCGCCGCCATCGCGCAGGAGGAATTCGCGCAGCATTACCCCGCCTCCGGCTGGGTCGAGCACGACCCGGAGGATCTGTGGACCAGCACAATCGCCACATGCCGGGCCGCGATCGACCGCGCGGGGCTCTCGCCGCAACAGATCACCGCCATTGGCATCACCAATCAGCGCGAGACCACGGTGGTCTGGGAGCGCGACACGGGCAAGCCCGTGCACAACGCCATCGTCTGGCAGGACCGGCGCACCGCTGACCGCTGTGCCCAGTTGCGCGCGGAGGGGCATGAGGATCTGGTCAGCCGCACCACCGGATTGTTGATGGACCCCTATTTCTCGGGCACCAAGCTGGCTTGGATCCTGGATCAGCTGCCCGAGGGCCGGGCCCGCGCCCGGCGCGGCGAGCTGTTGTTCGGCACCGTCGATACCTGGCTGATCTGGCGTCTGACCGGCGGCCAGGTGCATGCGACCGATGCCACCAACGCGGCCCGGACCCTGCTCTACGACATCCACCGGGGTGCCTGGAGCGCCGAGATCTGCGCGCTGCTCGACATCCCCGGCGAGATGCTGCCCAAGGTGCGCGACAGCGCGGCGGAGTTCGGCACGACCCCGCCAGAGCTGTTCGGCCACCCGATCCCGATCCTGGGCGTCGCAGGCGACCAGCAGGCAGCCACGGTCGGCCAGGCCTGCTTCCAGCCTGGGATGATGAAATCGACCTATGGCACCGGGTGCTTTGCCCTGCTGAATACCGGCGCCCAGCCCGTCGCCTCGCAGAACCGCCTGCTCACGACAATCGCCTATCAGTTGGACGGCCAGCCGACCTATGCGCTGGAGGGGTCGATCTTCGTCGCAGGCGCTGTGGTGCAATGGCTGCGCGACGGGCTGAAACTGATCGCCTCGGCGCCGCAGACCCAGGCGCTCGCCGAGGCCGCGGATCCCGAGCAGCCCACCCTCATCGTGCCCGCCTTCACCGGTCTCGGCGCCCCCTATTGGAACGCCGACTGCCGCGGCGCGATGTTCGGCCTGACCCGCAATACCGGGCCGGCCGAGCTCGCCCGTGCCGCGTTGGAGAGTGTCGGCTACCAGACCAGGGACCTGATGGAGGCCATGCGCGCCGATTGGACCGGCGCAGGCAGCGCCGTGCTGCGGGTCGATGGCGGGATGAGCGCCTCGAATTGGACTATGCAGTTCCTGGCCGATATCCTGGACGCGCCGGTCGACCGGCCACAGGTGCTCGAGACCACGGCCATGGGGGCCGCCTGGCTGGCGGGGATGTATGCGGGCCTCTACCCCAAGGCCGAAGAGTTCGCCCAGACCTGGGCACTGGAGCGGCGGTTCGAGCCCCAGATGTCTGCGCCCGACCGAGACCGGAAGCTGCACGCCTGGCAAAGGGCCGTCACTGCCACCCTGGGGGTCTGAGATGCCGCCCGCCCCGAGCCAGGACGATGCTGAGACGCACCCGGCGCAAGCCTCACCCGGACAGGTCGTCCTGCTGCACGGTCTGGGCCGCAGCCCCGCCTCGATGTGGCTGATCGCCCGCCGCCTGCGGCGCGACGGGTTTCGCGTCCACCAGATCGGCTATCCCTCGACCCGGCAAACCTTTGCCGAGGCGGAGGGGTTTGTCCGGCACCGGCTGGCCGAGCTGCCGCCCGGGCCGCTCTCGCTGGTCGGGCACTCCCTGGGCGGCCTGATCGCAGCCGAGATCCTGCGCGCCCCACGCGGGTTGGCGATCGACCGGGTGGTGCAACTGGGCTCGCCCAACCGGGGCTCACCGCTGATTACCCGGCTCGGCTGGCTCTGGCCCGTGCGCATGGCCTGCGGCCCGATCCTGGGCGAGCTCAACACCCTGCCCGCGCCGCCGGGCCGGTCCGACAGCATCGCGGCGATCGGCGGCACCGCCAGCTGGCCCGTGATCTCGGCGGGGTTCCTCCGCCCCAATGACGGCGTGGTCACCCTGCGCTCGGCCTGGAGCGGGGCGGGCCATCGCGGCCATGTCCATATGCTCCACTCGTTCCTGTTGATTTCCCCCCGCGCCATTGCGATGACCGCGGCGTTCCTCAGCACTGGCCGGTTGGAGCCTTCATGACCCTGCGCATCGCCCCCGACCCCACGGCCCCGCGCCTGACCCGCGCCGTCACAGGCACCGACCAGACCGGAGCCCCCGCCGAGATCCGCGTGGTCGAGGAGCGGGCGCTGACGATCTATCTCAACGGGCAGGAGATCGTCACCGCCATGACCATCGGCGACTATCCGGAATATCTCGCCACCGGGTATCTCTTGAACCAGGGCATGCTTTTGCGAGACGACCGGGTGACCGGGGTCGAGTATGACGAAGACCTCGAAGTCGTCGTCGTGCGCACCGAACGCCAGACCGACTATGAGGAAAAGCTGAAAAAGAAGACCCGCACCTCGGGCTGCGCGGTCGGCACGGTCTTTGGCGATATGATGGAGCAGGTCGAGGGCATCGCCCTGCCCGGCGCCGAGGTCCGCACCTCCTGGCTCTATGCGCTGGCCCGCCAGATCAACACCCAGCCGTCGCTGTACCTGGAGGCAGGCGCAATCCACGGAACCGTGCTCTGCCACCAGGACCAGCCGCTGGTCTTTATGGAGGATGTCGGGCGCCACAACGCAGTCGACAAGATCGCAGGCTGGATGTTCGCCGAGGGGGTGACGGGCGCTGGCCACATCCTCTACACCACCGGCCGCCTGACGTCTGAGATGGTGATCAAATGCGCCCTCATGGGCATCCCCGTGCTGGCCAGCCGCTCCGGCTTCACCGCCTGGGGCGTGGACCTCGCCCGCCAAGTCGGCCTCACCCTGATCGGCCGCATGCGCGGCCAACGCTTCCACTGCCTCTCCGGCCAGGACCGCCTGGTCTTCGACACCGACCTGAGCGAGGTGTTTGAGGAGGACCGGAAGCATAGGCGGAAGGGGTCGGAGCGTGGATGAAGCACAGATTTATGGCCCGCGCGACTATCCTCACAAAGGGCCGATCCTTGGGGCATGGGGCGGCCATTATGATCACGCTTATATCGCGCTCCACCCGTTCACCTATGTCGGTGTCACCCAGCACGCCCTGGATGCATTCGGAGGAGAGTTGCCTTTCGAAGGCTTCGCCGTAACCTCCGACACCACATCGTCATGGGTCAACAAGCCGGGAACCTATAGCTACCCTGGATGGCTGGCATGACACCCGATAAGATCGAGAAATTGTTTGATGAGGAGATCGCACGGCGCAAGGGGGATCAGCGTGCCTGACGAGATTAGCTTTCGCTACAAGGTCACTCCTCAGATCATGCGCGAAGCATTGGGGCGGTTGACCTCATTCCTTACCGAGCAGAGCGAGAGCAACGCGTCCCGCCGGTGGCCCAAGTGGCTTTTCGGTGTCCTGGTCTATCTCACGATCTTCATCGTTTCGCTGCTAGCCTTTGCCGCCCTCGATCATCTGGACTGGGACGCCCAAATACGGCCAATCGTGATCGCGATGATCGGGACCTGCGGCCTGGTTGCCCTGATTGCCGCCATCTACGGCAGATACGTGACGGCGCGGAGCATCGCCGACATGATGCAAACAAAGGTCATTCAGGCCGGCTCGTTCATCAAAATCACCGAGGCCGTGATCGAGGTCGACACGGACGGGGCGACCAGCTGCATCCCCTGGCGGCTGATCGATCATGTCGAATCGCTGAAATCCGGGGTCCTCATCCGGTATGGCGGCTATGGGCTCCCCCTACCCGAAGAGGCCTTCCCCGCGGGGCTCAGCAAAGACGACATGCTCGCAACGCTCAGGACATGGCACATGAGAGCTCAGGGGACCCACGAGGGAGAGGCCTCGTGATGGGCCTTGCCCGCGGCCTGCCCGCGGTCGGCAAACGCCTCGGCTCTCTTCCGGTTCGTCATCCGTCACTCGTCTTCGTTCACGACCTCCATATTGGTGCGGGGCTGCTTCAGGGTTGTCGTTTCAGCGCCCATGGTGAAGAACTCGTCGCCCTGCGATGTTGAGGTATTGTCTACCTGCCTCATCACCGAAAATTCGGCGAAGCGAGCCTTGCCCGCAGCGCCTTGCGCGGCGTCGAGGTCCTCTTCATCAATGATCTCGGGTTTCTTGCTGTCGGCCATGGTCTTGGTCCTCACTCGTCCGGGTTTTCTTCTTCCATGCGGGTCGTCGGCTGCTTGAGCGACATCGTGCCGGTGCCCCAAGAGCCAAAGCCATCGCCTTTGCCAGGCTCGGCTTTGGCCGACAGGGTGCCAGTTACCCAGGACGCAAAACCGCCCTGGGCCTGGTCGAGTTCGCCGTCAGAGACCTCTTCAATCTTGTCCTTGTCGGTCATGGTCATTCGTCCTCGTGGACGCGCTCCATCCGGTGCGGGCCCGGCTTTTCGACCAGGCTGTCGCCCTGGTCCCGCCGCAGGCCACCGGTTTTCTTGGCCATTTGGATCTCGAACTGCAGCAGGCCGCCTTGGGCTTGATCCAACGCGCCTTCGTCGAGGCTCTCGGGTTTCTTGTCTTTGGTCATCAAACGCCCTCCTTTTCGGTGATCCCAATCAACCCTAACACAGCGGCCCGGTCTGTAGCGAATGATACAGCGTGCAAGCGGGCTTCCCGCCCGGCGTGGGGTCGGGTACAGAACGGGCATGAGCAGTGCAGGGATCATTCTGGCCGGCGGCCTCGCCCGGCGCATGGGCGGCGGGGACAAGGCGTTGTTGCAGGTGGCGGGGCGGTCGCTGCTGGGCCATGTGGTGGCGCGGCTCGGCCCGCAGGTGGCCGAGATGGCGCTGAATGCGAACGGGGATCCGGCGCGGTTCGACGCTTTTGACCTGCCGGTGATCGCGGACACGGTGGAGGGGTTCGTGGGCCCCCTGGGCGGGGTGCTGGCGGGCATGCGCTGGGCGGCCGCGCGGGGGCATACGCATATCGTCACCGCGGCGGCGGATACGCCGTTCTTCCCCGCCGACCTCGCCGCCCGTCTGAGCGCCGCCGCCGAGGCCGAGCGCCGCCCGATCGCGCTGGCCGCGACCGAGGACCCCAAGCGCGGATTGTCGGCACATCCGACCTTCGGCCTCTGGCCGGTGGCGCTGGCCGATGATCTGGAGGAGGCGCTGACCCGGGGCGATCTGCGCAAGGTGATCGTCTGGTGCGCCCGGCATGGCTTTGCCCGCGCGGTCTTCTCCGGCGGGCATTACCCGTTCTTCAACGTCAACACGCCCGAGGATCTGGCCGAGGCCGCGCGCCTGGCCGCGCAGCACAGCCATTGAGCCCGAGGCGCGAATCGCTGAAGGTCGCGGGATGGCACGGCAAGAATGGAACCATACCCCGGCAGAGCTGCCGCTGCAGGTCAACCCGCTCTGGCACTGGCCGCCCCGGCCCATGGCGGTGCTGCGCTGGTATTGGGAGGCGTGGTTTCCGCTGACTGTCAATCTCGGCATCGTGGCGCTGGCCTTCGCGGCGCTGGCCTGGGCGAGCCCGACCCTGGAGGAGGCCGCCACGCCCGGGCTCTGGATCGGCGAGATCCTGCTGCGCAACCTCCTGCTCGTCACCCTGCTGGCGCAGAGCCTGCATCTGATCTTCCACGGCAGGGCCCTGCAGGGCTCCGCGCGCAAATACGACCCCCGCCCCTTTCCGCGCAAAGGCCGTATTTTCGACTTCGGCGATCAGTATTGGGACAATGTCTTCTGGACGCTGGCCTCCGCCGTGCCGGTCTGGACCGCGTGGGAGGCGCTGATCTGGTGGGCGATGGCGAACGGCCTCGCCCCGGTCTGGCGCTGGGAGGATGGCGCGATCTGGTTCCTCGCCATCTTCTTCCTGATCCCGATCTGGGAGAGCTTTTATTTCTATTGGATCCATCGGCTGTTGCACACGGAAGCATTCTATCGCTTCCACGCATTGCATCATCGCAACACCGATATCGGCCCCTGGTCGGGTCTCTCGATGCATCCGATCGAGCATCTCCTCTATTTCGGTACGGCGGCGATCCATTTCGTAGTGCCGACCCATCCGGTGCATCTGATCTGCCATCTGATGTTCTACGCGCTCTATGCCGTGACGACCCATACCGGGTTCGAGGGGGTCTGGGCCGGCGGGCGCAAGCGGCTGCATCTGGGGAATTTCCATCACCAGATGCATCACCGCTATTTCGAGGTGAATTACGGCACGCTGGAAGTGCCGTGGGACCTGCTCTTCGGTACGTTCCATGACGGCTCGGACGCGGCCAAGGCGCGGATGAAGGCCCGCATGGCCAAGCGGATGCTGGGCGCGGGATGAGCGCCGAGACCCGGCTTGCCACCTATGGCACCCTGGTGCCGGGCCAGGTGAACGAGGGGCAGTTGGCCGGGCTGACCGGCACCTGGAGCACCGGCGTGGTGCGGGGGCATCTGCACGAGGATGGCTGGGGCGCGGCCCATGGCTGCCCGGGCATCCGGCTCGACCCGGACGGGCCCGAGGTGGCGGTACATCTCTTCACCTCCGCCGATCTGCCCGCGCATTGGGGCCGGCTGGACGCGTTCGAGGGCGACGGCTATCGCCGAATAACCACCCTGGCAGAGACCCAGGACGGCCCGGTCGAGGTTTCGATCTACGAACTGGCCTGAGCGCCCCGCCAGACCCAGGCACCGTCCCGGGCGCGACCCGGGACCTCGATGGGATTTCCGAGCCGGCTCGAGCCGCTCCAGGAGGTCCCGGGTCAAGCCCGGGACAGCGCCCTCGGGCGGGCCTGATCTCGTGCCCTGGAGAGGCCGGTCCAGGTGGCCTCGCGATATCCCTATCCGCCACTTTCCCCGCAATCGCAGCGCCCGGCCTTGCCCGAAGGCTGGGCAGTCAGCAAACACGGGGGCGAATGCAGCGCGTTTTAGTCAAGTTTTAAGTATTGCCCGCTATCCCAAACTGCGCATGCCGGGCCGCCGCGAAAGCATCAGGCCCGTAGTTCGGACGAGCGGAGAGGCCGGGGGGCGGGTGGCGCCCTCCCCGATCGCTCCGCGGCCCAAAAGGCCAAACTGCACGACCCTGTAGCTGCGCAGCTACACTCCGGCCCAAAGGATTGGCGGCACAGTCGCGCCGAGAATGCCTGACCGAAAAGGCCCACCCGAGAAGGCCTCACCGGCCCTACCGCACCGGCAAGGCCAAGACGTCTCCCGATTGAGCATTACCCATCCAGGCGGCGCGACAGCCGGCTCCGCTCTGTGCGGCTGGCCGGTTCTTGGCCGGCAGGGAGGGGCCATGGGCGGTGGACCGGGCCGACGAGCAGATCACGCGATGATCTCTTCGATCATCTGCTGGATCTGCCAGCCGGTGCAGTCTGCCTCCTCCAGGGCCGCGATCAACCTGCCGCTCAGTAGCAACTCATTGCACACATAGCTGTCGACCCAGAGATGGCGCCCGGCGATCCGGGTCAGGTCGAGCACCAGGCGGCTGCCGGCGCGGCCGAGATCCAGATAGGAAAGGGGCGGCTCGATCTCCGGCACCGTCAGGCCGCGATGCACCGAGTCGATGCGCTGGCCGACCACCAGGAAATACTTGGTCGCCACGACGCGGCCGGGCTGGCTCTCGGGCTCGATCTGCATCGGCCAGAACTGATGGATGCCGAGCTCGAGCCCCTCGATCACGGCCTTCATCTTTTCGCTGATGAGAGGCCCGGAATAGAGGATCTCGAAATCGAAAACCGGCATATCCGTGGCTTCAAGGCGCAAGCGGGTCGGGATGTTGTCCGGCTTCAGCCACCGTCCATTCTTGTACTTCGTCGGCGAGATGCGCACGCCGCGCGGATCATCCGGGTCCGGCGTGTCGTCGATCAAAACTGATTTGCGCACCTCTCCATCGATCTCCGTGTAGAAGTAGTTCGGATATGGTTCCGGCTTACCGATATCGCTAAGAGTTCCCGCCATGATCCGTTACTCCTTGTCCATGCCTTGCGTGTCGCTCCGCGCCGCGACCGGTTGATCCGCCCCCAGACGCGCAGCACCCATCTTCTCCAGCACATCGCGATCGACCAGTTTGATCACCAGCGGGTGCCTCTTCAGCCCGCCGGTCTTCAGCGCCCCGCGCGCCCTCACGCCAAGCGCTCGGGCAGGCCGCGGCCGTTGTTCCACCAGCGGTTGGGGTTGTCGCTGTTCGGGTCATAGGCCGCGCGGCTGGCCCAGTCCTCGCGCAGGAAGATCACCGGCTCCTCGTAGTGGTGTACGTCGAGGATGGCGTCCATCACCCGGGCCAGAACCTCCAGATCCCGCTCGATCGAGATCTTCAGCTCGACCATCGGATAGGTCTCGGTGCTGCCGGCCTGGAACCCGTCAACATGGGTGGTGGTGGTCGATCCCGGCTCGGGCTGGGCCGTCTCGCACCCGACGGCCGAGATGCTGGCATTGCGCCGATACCGCCCGAAGGAGAGCGGATGCACCGCCATCACAGCGTCGAGGATCCGGTCGGTATCCCCGGGCAGCGTCTGGATCTCGAGCGTCCAGACCGGGAGAAACCGCCCCGACCTTGCCTTGTAGCTGTTCAGATCCGCCATCGCGCTGTCCTCCTCCTGCGGGGCAAATGCGGCACCGTGGCTGGTCAAGCGCGCGGCGACGATCTACACCCAAGGACGGGAGGATCGGACATGCAAGTCTATGGCGTCGTCGGTTGGAAGAATGCGGGCAAGACCACGCTGGTCGAGCGCCTGGTGGCCGAGCTGTCGGGCCGGGGCTATACCGTCTCGACCGTCAAGCACACCCACCACATGGTCGATGTCGATCAGCCGGGCAAGGACAGCCACCGCCACCGGCAGGCAGGCGCCCATCAGGTGATCCTGTCCTCCTCCAGCCGCTGGGCCGTGATGACCGAGCTGCGCGGTGCGCCGGAGGCGCCGTTGGAGGCGCTGCTGACCCATCTCGCCCCGGTCGATCTGGTGATCGTCGAGGGCTACAAGCGCGACAGCCACCCCAAGGTCGAGGCCTGGCGGGCCGAGACCGGCCAGCCGCTGATCGCCCGCGAGGACCCGACCGTGCGCGCCGTCGCCTCGAACGACCAGCCGGGGACCGAGAAGCCGGTGATCGGGCTCGACGATATTCCCGCCATCGCCGATTTCATCCTCGCCGATCTCGGCATGACACTGCATCCCGCCCGCTGATGGCCGAGCGGCTGCCGGACGATTGCTTCGCCCTGCCGCCGGGCGTCGACTGGACCCCGGTGGACGACGCGCTGGCGCGGCTGCGGGCGGTGCTGGGCCCGGTGACGGAGGCGGAGACGGCAGCGCTGTCCACCGCCGCCGGGCGGATCCTCGCACAACCCGCGCTGGCCCTGCGTGCCAATCCACCGGCAGCGAATTCGGCGGTCGATGGCTATTGCTTCGCCCATGCATCGCTGGCCGGAGAGCGGGGCGATCTGGCCCTGCGCCAGGGGCGGGCGGCGGCCGGGCATCCCTTTGCCGGACAGCTCGCACCGGGGGAGGCGTTGCGCATCCTCACCGGGGCGGACCTGCCCGCGGGTGCCGATACGGTCGTGCTGCAGGAGGATGTGACACTGGCCGAGGGGCGCGTCCGGTTTCCCGCACCGCGCAAACCGGGGGCCAATGCCCGGCCGATGGGCGAGGATGCGGCGGCGGGGGAGGAGGTTCTGCCCGCCGGGCGCCGCCTGACCAGCGCTGACCTTGCCCGGGGGGCGGCGACCGGGATTGCCGAGGTCGCGCTGCGCCGCGCCCTCCGGGTCGCCGTGCTCTCGACGGGGGATGAGCTGATCCAGCCGGGCAGCGCCGGCCCTGGCATCTATGACGCGAACCGGCCCATGCTGCTGGCGCTGGCCCGGCGGCTGGGGTTTCAGACCCTCGATCTCGGTGTCGCCCGCGACCGGGTCGAAGAGGTGCGCGCGGCCTTCGACCGGGCCGCCGCCGAGGCGGATGCGCTGATCACCACCGGCGGGGCTTCGGCGGGCGATGAAGACCATGTCTCGCGCCTTCTGACCGACGAGGGGCAGGTCACCACCTGGCGGATCGCGGTCAAACCCGGCCGTCCGCTGGCGCTGGGGCAATGGCGGGGCGTCCCGGTCTTCGGCCTGCCGGGCAACCCTGTGGCGGCCTTTGTCTGCGCGCTGATCTTCGTGCGCCCCGCCCTGGGCGTGCTGGCGGGAGAGGGCTGGACCACGCCGCAGGCCTTCGATGTGCCCGCCGCCTTCGAGAAATCCAAGAAACCCGGGCGGCGCGAGTTCCTCCGCGCCCGGATCCGCGATGGCCGGGCCGAGATCTTTCATTCCGAAGGCTCCGGCCTGGTCGGCGGGCTGAGCTGGGCCGAGGGGCTGGTCGACCTGCCCGAACCGGCGCTGACCATCCGGCCCGGAGACCCCGTGCGCTATCTGCCCTTCTCCGGCTTCGGCCTGTGAGCCGTGCGGCCCTGGCCAGCCGGGCCGGCCTCGCGACCTCGGGCTTCTACGCGGCGCTGTTCCTGGGCCTTGGCGCGCATCTGCCCTTCTGGCCGCTGTGGCTGGCCGAGTGGGGGCTGGATGCGGCCGAGATCGGGCAATTGCTGGGCCTTGCCATCCTCGCCCGCGTTGCAGGCGGCAGCCTGTTGCCAGCACTGGCCGACCGATATGCGCGGCGGCGGTTGACGCTCGGGCTCTGCGGCGGGCTGGCGGGCGTGGCGACCCTGGCCCACCTCGCGGCGGACAGCCTGGCGCTATTGACCGTTCTGACGCTGGTGGTCGCGGTCGCCGCCTCGCCGCTTTTGGGTTTGGGCGAGGCGATGGGGCTGCGGGCGGCGGAGACCCATGGCTTTGCCTATGCCCATACCAGGGCCGTCGGATCGCTGAGCTTCCTCGCCGCCGTCCTTGGCCTTGGCGCGTTGATCGAGGTCACCGGGCCGGGGGCGATCCTGGCCGTGGTCGCGGTCTGCTTTCTGGCCACGGCGGGGCTGGGGCTGGTGCATCCCGGCGGCGGCGCGCCCCCGGGAGAGCTGGACCAGACCTCCGGAGCCGAGGCGCGGGCCCTGCTCTGCGGCAAGCTCTTTCTTCTCTTCGCCGCGGCCTCGGCGCTGGGTCAGGCGGCCCATGCGATCTATTACACGTACAGCGCGCTGGCCTGGCGCGAGGCGGGGCTGTCCGCCGGCCTGATCGGCGCGCTCTGGGCCGCCGGGGTGCTGGCCGAGATTGCGCTGATGCTGGGGCCTGGGCGGCGCTGGGTCGCACGCCTGGGTGCCGCCCGCGCGCTGGTGCTCGCCGGGGCGGCGGGCATTCTGCGCTGGGGCCTGATGCTGTTCGACCCGCTCGGCGGGCTGTTATGGCTGGCCCAGGCGCTGCATGCGGCGACCTTTGGGCTGGCCCATCTCGCCGCGATGGCCTTCATCGCCGCCGCTCTGCCACGGCGGATGGCCGCCACCGCCCAGGGCATCTCCGCCGGCCTGATCGGCGGGCTGACGCTGGCCGGCGCGACGCTGTTGGCGGGATGGCTGGCGCCGTTCGTTTCAATCAGCGCGCTCTATTGGATCGCGGTGGCGCTGGCCGTGGTCGCGACACTCGCCGCCCTCGCGCTGTCCCGGCTGTGGGACCAGGGGCGGATCGTCGAGTGACGCCCCGCCTCAGGACGCTGCGCTGCGCAGCGGTTGCGGCTGGGGCTGCGACACATGCAGGCCGTACTCGACCATCATCACCGTGGTTGCCGGACCGTCCGAGATGATCACCGCATAGCTTTCGGGCAGATCGGAATGCGGCAGCAGCCGGTCCTCGCCATAGTTTGGAAAGCCCGCATGGGCCGTCCCGCGGACACAGCTCACCGGCACGCCGTGCAGCGCGCCCGACATCGGCAGGTGCAAATGGCCGTGGAAGATATGGGCAATCCGCTCGCGATACCGCGCGATGATCGCCCAGAACGCCTCGCGGTCCTGCAACATGATCCGGTCGAGCAGGGCGAGATGGCTCGGCACCGGGTTGTGATGCATGAACACCCAATAGGGCCCGTCGCCCGCCGCCAGTTGCGCCTCGAACCACGAGAGACGCTTGCTGCAGAGCCGCCCGCCATGGGCGCCCTCGTCCAGCGTATCGAGGAACAGCGCCCGGCCATTGCTGACCTCGTGCATGCCATGGACAAATCCGCCCTCGCCGCGCCGCTCGGGGAAGACCTGCAGGAACCGCTCGCGATTGTCGTGATTGCCCAGCAGCAACGCCAGCGGCGTGCGCAGAGGCGCCATGGTCTCGCGCAAAAGGGCATAGGAGCCCGCGCTGCCATCATCCGCCAGATCGCCCGTAATGACGATCAGATCGGCATCGGAGTGCCGGCGAAGGATATCGTCGCGTGCAGCTTGCAGGCTGATGAACGGGTCCCGGCCCGACACCAATTCGCCATTCTGCCGGAGATGGATATCCGTGATCTGTATGAGTTTCATTCGGTCCGCACCAACCAAAAAGCTTCGATCTTTCCAGTCTAGTCGATGAACCGTACCATTCCTTGACGGGAATTAGGCACCGGAACCTTCCGTTTTGCGTGTCTCCCGCCAGAATGTGGCCGTCTTGCCCAATTCCTGCCATCTGACTTGCGCTTCGCCCCAGACGGCCTCGGAACGCGCGATGCGGCTGCCGATCAGGCGGCCGACCGCGCGCTGGGCCAGGGGGTCGCTGGTGGCCACGGCATCTGGCCCCAGAAACATCGCCTCGGCCATGGCCGCGTCGTTGAGATCGCCGAACACCGCCTGCAGCCGTTTGAGCTGTTTGAGGAAGGGTTTGAGGCTGTCTTCGGGGTAAAGCTCTCGCAGATATTCGATCGCATAGCGCAGCTTCTTGAGATCCTTGCGCAGCTCGTGGCGGGCTTCGATATCCATGCTGTCCATGTCGCGCGCCAATTTGCGGGTGCGGCGCCAGCGTTTGTCCAACGCCCGGCGCGCGACAGCACAGACCGGGGCGGCGAGGCGCCGGGTCTGCGCCAGATCATCGCCGTCGAGCCATCCGCGCGCCTCGATAAAGCCGGTGAGGTCGAGCACGAAACCATCGACCCGCGGCGCGGCCAGCGTCTCAGTCAGCGCCGCCCGCGCCTTTTGGCGGCTGCGTTGCAAGGCATTGAAGAGACGGCGAAATCCCGGCTCCTCTCCGCGCGCCATTTCAGGCTCGACAATCTCGGCCAGCACCACGTCGAGATCGCGCACCCGCCCGACCTCGCCCGCCAGCCAGCGCGCTTCCTCGGCCAGGGCGGTGGCCGCGGCGCCGCCGATCTCGTCGCGGAACACTTTCAGCGAGGTGCGCAGGCGGCGCAGTCCAACGCGGAGCTGTTTCAGCCCCTCGGGATCCATCTTGCCCTCGGCCGTGCCCAGCCAGGCGAGGTTCCCCGAGATCTGGGCCACCGCCTCGCGCAGGATGTCGCGCGCGGCCTCCTCGGCGGTCTGCGACGCCGTGAGCGCAACGGGCGCGGCGCGGCGCGGGGCCTCTGCCGGTGCGGGCTCGGGCAGGCCATCGGCCAGCCGCATGCCCCGCGCCGCCTTCGAGCAGGGCGAGAACCGGACCGCGCCGGGCGGCAGAATCTGCCGGAGCAATTGATAGAGACCCGAGACCCGGCCCTCGACCAACTCCAACTCCAATTCGCTGAGCGGTTCGACCCGCTCGCCCGCCAGGATCTCGCCCCGGTCGAAGGCCATTTCGACGACGGCGCCCGGCAGGTCCACGATCCGGGTGATCCGCCGGATCCGGGTCTCGAAGACCGGGCTCAGCGCCCGCCCGTCCAGGGTGGCGCGCAGGGTCTCGGCGACCTCGGCATCAGCGATGCTGTCCAGCACCAGCCGTCCGCCCGGGGCGGGGCAGTTATGTTCCTCGGCCCGGCTGAGGCCGCCCCGCATCTCCTGCGCGAGCTTGATGGTCTGGGTCCAGAGCCGCCCTTCCTTGCGCAGCCGCAGCGCCATGCCGGCCCGCGCCAGATCGCGCGAGACGGTGTCGTAATAGATCGACCGCAGCATCCGGCGGGCGGGCCTGCCCCGGCTCATTACCGCCAGCCTGCGGTCGCGCAACAGCCGGCGTTCGGTCACCTCGTCGAGATCGAGTTTCAGTTCCGTTTCAAGCATCCTCACGTTGTCGCGCATGGTCCGGCAGAACGCAATGCAGGCTTAAGCGTTTGCTTAACTTCGCGGCGCAATCTGCATTTGAGGAGAATCGCCATGACCTCAATGTCCCCGATACGTCGTGCCCCCAGCGCCTCCGAGCCCGCCAGCGACCCGCTGTCGCCGCAAATGGCCGACCCGCGACTGTCGCCGCCAATGGCGGATCGGCGGGGGGAGGCCGCGCCGGCAATGGCCGGCAACCGGCGCGACATCGGCGCTCCCGCCCCGCCCGTGACCATCGAGGATACCGGGCTGGAGGAGGGCTTTCTGGTCCAGTTGCTGGTGAAGACCATCTATCGGCAGGGGCAGGAGAAAGTCAGCGAGATGGCCCGCGCCCTCTGCCTCTCGCCCGGACTGATCGAGAAACTGATCCTGACGGCCCGCGACCAGCGACTGATGGAGCCGCTCGGCCAGCTTGGCGCGTCGATGACCGCCGAGATGCGCTATGGCCTGACCGAGAAGGGCAAGGGCTGGGCGCTGGAGGCGCTGGCGCAATCGGAATGGATCGGCCCCTGCCCAATCACGCTGGAGCAATTCCGGGCCCAGGCAACACGGCAAGCGATCCGCAAGGAGGTGCTGACCAGACCGATGCTGGAGCGGGTTTTCGCCGGGCTGACACTGGCGCCGCATCTGATGCAGCAATTGGGCCCGGCGGTGAATTCCGGTGCCTCGATGCTGCTCTATGGTCCTCCGGGAAATGGCAAATCCTCGATCGCCACGGCGATTTGCGAGGCGTTCTATGACCGGGTCTATATCCCCCATGCCATCGTGGTGGACAAGGCGGTGATCGCGGTTTTCGACCCGACCATGCATCGCCGCCTGGACGAGGAGGAAGTGCTGGACGAGGGGCTGCGCCGCGGCACCAACAGCTATGACACCCGTTACACGATCTGCCTGCGCCCCACGGTCGAGACCGGGGGGGAATTGACCATCGACATGCTCGATTTGCGCTATAACCCGGTCAGTCGGGTTTATGAGGCTCCGATGCAGATGAAGGCCTCGGGCGGGGTCCTGGTGATCGACGATTTCGGTCGGCAGCGCGAGGCGCCGCAGGACATCATCAACCGGATGATCATCCCGCTGGAGAAACAGGTCGATTATCTGAGCCTGATGACCGGGCGGAAATTCGAAGTGGCGTTCGACGCTTTGATCGTTTTCTCGACCAATATCCCCCCGAAACAACTGGTCGATGACGCGGCGCTGCGCCGGTTACGCTATAAGATCCTGATCGACCGGCCGGATCGGGACACATATATCAAGATCTTCCTCCGCACCGCTGAGAAATCCGGGATGGAGGTGTCGGAGGAGGTGCTGACCCATCTTTTGTTCGACCTCTATCCCGGCACCGAGGGCGCCGAGATGCATGCTTTCCACCCGAGATTTCTGATCGATCAGACCCGCTCGATCTGCGCTTACGAGGAGGTCGCGCCACAATTGCGGCCAGAGTTTCTCGACCGGGCCTGGCAGAACCTGTTCACCTCGGAATGAGGTTTCAGGCGGGTCGCGGGCGCGGTAAATTGCGTGCGCACTAGACCAAAATCGTTTCAACCTAAATCAGGTTGAAAAAGAATTTTGGTCCAGCCTCAGAGCTTTGAGCAAAATCCT
>JBCBIS010000008.1:0-39385 GCA_038524325.1 Pseudomonadota bacterium | reverse complement strand
CGCGTCACCTTCATCTGGCGCGAGGCGGCGCCCGGCAGCCAGGCCCTGCTCTCGGCCGAGGCGGCCCGCGCGCTTGGCCTCACCCCTGGCGATGTGGCGAATGTGGCGGTCTATCTGCCGCGCTAGGCGGGACGTCTCGGGCTGTGACCGGGGTGCGTATGCAGGGAGTTGACTGCGGTCAGCGGGTTATCTGAGCTTGGGGACGGCCCCTCCATCCCAGCCGCCCCAACCCTTGCCATCGCCCGTCCCCGCCGTTATAGAACCGCTTCCGGATTCGAGCGCGGACCCTTTCGACAGGCTGGCCGCAGCAGAGAAAACACGAAGGTTGGGCCATGAAAGTCAAAAACTCGCTCCGCTCGCTGAAGAGCCGCCACCGCGACTGCCGCGTCGTCCGCCGCAAGGGGCGCGTCTATGTCATCAACAAAACCCAGCGCCGGTTCAAAGCCCGTCAGGGTTGAACCAAATCGCAGCGCGCGGTGAGGCTTTGTTAACCTTCGGATCCTAATCCTCCTGCCCGAACGCGTTCGAGACCACCTCCCCTCGACGGATAGCGACCTTGAGGGGGCGGGACCAACGGCTGGCCAGCCGTCCTTGCCTGAAGACCAAGGGAAATGCCGAAGGGCAGCACAATACTCTGCCTTCTCCGAAAGAGACCCCTCCAAAAGATACGAACGTCAAGCGGCGCCGCCTGACGTGACTTGAACCGCTTAACCTGTCGAATGACCACAAAGCACCCGAAGTGACGGGTGCAGTCCGGTGCAGGTCCGTTCGGCTTCCGTGTTGCACAGGCGTATGCGAAATGGTGTGTCTGGCACCGATCACTCCTGTGGTGTCGGCCTCAGTCAGCGGCTGATATCCAGCTTATAATGTCCCATCACAAATCTCGGGGGGGCAAAGCCCGCGTCCTCTCGCTCAAATCGTTTTACATGGTTGTCACTCTCTTAACGTAACCGGTCGCGTAAGCATGCATGTAGCTCCTGTAGTTTATGGGGGGCACTGCACCGGCGAACAGGGAGACGACCAATGCCAAAAGTGGATCGCACGAAAACGCAGCCTACGGAGCGCCAAGCCTATCCCGGCAAACTCTTGCACCGCACGGATGGGTGTTGGAAGACGCGCCTCGCCGATCCGCTCGGTCTCACGCAGATGGGTGTTGGAGAGGTTGAACTCCAGCCGGGAAGCGCGACTGGATTGTTGCATTACCACTATGGCGCAGACGAGATGATCTACGTGCTGGAAGGCGAAGTGACTCTGGTCGAGGAAGGTGGCGTCGAACAGGTGCTGACGGCGGGAGATGCCGCCGGATGGAAAGCCGGGGACGTGGTGGGACATACCATCGAGAACCGGAGTGACAAACCCGCCCGCCTGCTCGAAATCGGCACGCGCCCTTCCGAGGATACCGCAGTCTATCTCGGGTACGACCTGATGTATCGCGCACGAAACGGCGTTGACATCACAATTACATCCCGAAGCGGACGCCCCTACCAAGCGGGCGAAGAAGTGCCAGAGATCGAAGAACTGCCCTTGGAGGCGCGGCGTTAGACTGGGGCGCGGCAGGCAAAGCGGCCGCTCCCTATCGGAGACCGATTGTGTCTGGCCGAGGCCTCACTCGAACACCCGCACATCGTCGATGACTTTGCCGTCATTGGGCAGGGCGCCGGGGTCGACCCGCTCGGCTGTGCCGCGGAGTTTCAAGATATCGCGCATCGCGTCGGCGACCTCGGCGGGTTTGGCGTCGCCTTCAAAGGTGAGGTGCATGCGGTCGGCGTCTCCGTCGCGGTCCACGGTCAGGCGGGCTTTGGCGAGGCCCATGCGGTTGATCAGCTCGCCCATCTGTTCGGGGCGGACGAACATGCCCTTGACCTTGGTCGTCTGATCGGCGCGGCCCATCCAGCCCTTGATGCGCATATTGGTGCGGCCGCAGGGGCTTGGACCTGCCAGCACGGCGGACATATCACCCGTGGCAAAGCGGATCAGCGGGTAATCGGGGTTGAGCACGGTGACCAGAACCTCGCCAACCTCGCCCTCGGGCAGGGGGTCGCCGGTGCCGGGGCGGACGATCTCGACCACCACGCCCTCGTCGACCACCATCCCGGGGTTCGGCCCGTCCGCCCCCGGGGTCTCATAGGCGATCAGGCCCAGATCGGCGGTGGCATAGCATTGCAGGCAGCGGATCCCGGCCTCGGCATAGCCCGCGCGCATCTGCGGAAACAGCGGGCCGCCGGAGACCAGCGCCTTGTCGATGGCCAGGGTCAGGCCCAACTCGGCGGCTTTGTCCAGCAGCGCCTGCAGGAAATCCGGCGTGCCGATATAGGCGGTGGCGCCCAGATCGGCGGCGGCGCGGGCCTGCGCCTCGGAATTGCCGACCCCGCCGGGCACGACCACGGCGCCGACGGCCCGCGCGCCGCTTTCCAGCATATGACCGGCAGGGGTGAGGTGATAGGCGAAGCAGTTCAGCACCACGTCATCGGCGCTGATCCCCGCGGCCGTTAGCGCCCGGCCCAGGCGCCACCAGTCGGGCGTGTCCATCCCGGGCTCGTAGATCGGGCCGGGGGATTGGTAGAGCCAGGTGAACTCCGCCGCCGGCCGCGTCGTCAGCCCGCCCAGCGGCGGCTTGGCCCGCTGCATCTCGACCAGGGCCGATTTGCGCAGCACCGGCAGGCGGGCGAGGGCGGCGCGATCGCTCACCGCCTGCGGGTCGATCTCGGCCAGCAGGGCGGCGAAACCCGGGGCCCTGGCTTTCGCATCCCGGATCTGCGCCGCGAGACAGTCGAACAGCGCGGCTTCGCGCACTGCCGGGTCGCGGGTTTCGAGCGTGGTATCGGCCTCGGTCATTCTGCGGGGGCTCCTGTCGTCACGGTCTGGGGGTCGGAGGGTTTCGGCTTTACGAAGGGATGGCTCTCGGGCCCCTCCACCGGTCTCATCTGCTTCACATGGAAGGATTTGGGCGCAAAGAGGATATTGCAGCAGGCCTGGGTGCCGAACAGATTCTCCGGATTGCCGCGATGGTTGTTGCGGCGATAGATGAACTCGGCCAGCCAATACCCCTGATAGCCGAAGGGCGCCATCGCCTCGGTCAGACTGTCGGTCTCGGCCGGGTCGCCGTTTTCGAGCAGGACGACGGGCTGATGGCGCTCGATGGTGCGGGCCGCTCCTTTGATCAGGTCCAGCTCCATATGTTCGACATCGGCCTTGATCAGGCGCAGGCGGTCGAGGTCGAGCATCTCGTCCAGCGGGCCGATGGGGATCTGCACATGCCGGTCGCCCGCGATGCGGTTCTTGATGAACGGATCCAGGCGGATGCCCCCGAAATTGAAGTTCTGCGGCTCAAGCCGGTCGGGAAAGCGGGCATGGCCCGGAGCAGCGCCGAGGCCCGCGAGGATCGGCACCACATTGCCAAGGCCGTTCATGAAGGCGTTGACGGTCAGCAGATCGTGGATCCGCGGCTGCGGCTCGAAGGCAAAGACCCGGCCCTCGGGCCCGACCTTGCGCGCGAACGGGATGGCATGGGCGCCGATATTCGCACCCGCATCGACGACCACATCCCCGGGCCTGAGGATCTGGCTGAGCAGCGCCACCTCGCCCTCGGACCACTCGCCATAGGCCTGGAGTGAGCGTCCGATATGGGTGTCGCCCTCGATCGACGCGAACAGACCATGGCGGCAGGCATCGACACGGATGCCCGGCGGCATCTGGATGTTCAGACGGTTCGACACAGGCTCCTCCAGCGCAAACTCAACGTGATCTTATCGGAAAACCGGCGGCGATGGCCATGGCTGCAAAGGGTTGCGGGGGCGCGCTGGCCGGCGGCGCATCGGATTCTGCTTAAGTACCTGATAAGTATATAATTTTGAATTTCATCCCATGCTGTGGAAACGCAGTCGATTTTTCTGGAAAACTTTTCCGCGCCACATAGGTCACGTGTAACCGAAGCGACCGTCGAGGACACTGTCATGAGCCGTCAAGAAACGATCACGCCTGAGCAGGCAACCGCGATTCCGAACCGTGTGACCTATGCCGAGCAGGTCAAGGATCTGGAAGCGGCCCACGCCAATCTGCGCCGCGAACTGGTCGCGATGCTGAAGGTCATCCCGATGCGCGAGGAGGTGACGCGCTTCACCCAGCTCGGCCTGGCCTTTCTGACCGCCGCCACGATCCTGGCAGCCGTCTGGGCGAGCGCGTTCAGCTGAGCTTTCCGCGCGGGGCGTCGAGCCCCGCGCGCCGCGCCTCGGATCAGATCCAGATATCCGAGGTGCAATCCCCACCGGGATAGCGCGTCTCATGCGCCCGTGCCGGCCCCTGGGGTTCGTCCTTGAAATCGACGAAGAATTTGGGGTCGATCTCCAACCCGCCATCCGTCGTGTCGGCGTTGATCATCAGCATGCAGCCGCCGACATCCTTCATCGCCGGATAGAACTGGTTGTCCCAGGTCGAGAACAGCGATGTGGTGACATAGAGCCGCTTGCCGTCCAGCGAGCATTGGATCATCTGTGGCCCGCCCTCGATCCGGCGGCCATTGACCATGGGCGCGTGGCCCAACAGCCCGCCCATCCAGACCTGCCCGGTGAATTTCGGGTTCGACGGGTCCGAGATGTTGTATTGCCGCACATCGCCGTGGAGCCAGTTGCAGAGATACATCCACTGATCGTCCATCGACACCAGATAATCGGTGATCAGCGAGGGCACCTGGATCGGCCAGCCCACCACATCGACGGGTGGGATATCGATCACCTTCTCGACGACGTTCTTTTTGCCCTTCTTATAGTAGTGGAACATGTTCGAGCTGAGCGTGGCGCCGACGAAGCCATGGGTCGAGTCGGGGTCGTGGAGATAGCGCACCTCCAGCGGGATCATCCCCTCGGCGCCCAGATCCACGGTTTCGGCGATCTTCTTCTTCTTGAAGTCCCAGAAATGGATCTGCTGGCCATAGTTGCCTTTGCCCACATCCTCGAGGTCAAAGCCCGGCATGAAGGTGTTGGGCGACCCCCATTCCGAGGAGACCATCGTGTTGTGCCGCGGTTGGTACCAGAAGTCGTAATTGTACTTCATACCGGAGATGTCGTTCTCCCAGCGGCCGAGGATGTTGAACTCCTTGTCCATATGCAGAAAGCCGCCCGGGCCGTTGCCCTCGGCATCGCCCAGCATCGAGATGATGATCTCGCTGCCCAGGCAATGGACGGTGTGGGGGGCGGAGAGATTGGTCTTCTCCTTGATTTCATCGCCCGAGACGGTCTTGTGCAGCGTTGGCGCCCGCGGGTCGGTGGCGGTGTCGACGATATGCAGGTTCGTACTCCGCACCCCCGGCAGGATCAGGAATTGCCGGCTCATCGAGGCATCGCCATGGCAGGAGGAACAGGCGTTCCAGCCCATATGGTGCAGCTCGTCGCCGATCCCTGGCATCTCGAGCCGGTGGATCACTTCGGAATAGGTGTCCGACAGCGGGTCGGCATCGATGGTGGCGAGGTAATCCGGCGCCTCGACGCCAGTGCCGGTATAGATGCCGATCGTATAGAGCAGCTGCTCGCGCGGGCCGTTCATCGCCTCCTCGGGCGAGGCATAGCCCGGGCCGCAGCAGGCCGCGCCATTGTCCGATTTGCCGTTGGTCTTGGCGGCTTTCTTGTCGTCCTTCTTGCTTTTGGGTCCGGTTGCCTTGCGTGCAGCCATGGGTCTCTCCCTTCGTCTGGACCGCGGGTTTGTCCCGCGAATGTCTGACATTCATCGTGGCGCAGAACGCATGGGTTGTAAATTGCTAACCGTCGAGGACAGCAGCGCTCTGGCCCGGGCCTCGCGCCCCCTGTCGAACGGCGTCTTGGCCGGGTCCGTGCCGGTCGGCACGCCTCGGTCGCGCAGCGTCGCATAAGGCCCCGGAGGTTCGTCTAAGTCGGCGGAGACCTGTCCCAACGGCGCCGCAAGGTTTTCGCCTGCCCGCCGGGCCCTGGCAGGCCAGCCATCGGTGCATTGCGTGGGAGCGGGTCTGCAATTCCCGGGCAGCGAGGGGGTCAGAGCGCGTCTGCGGCCTCTAGACGGGCCCGGAAGTAGGTCTCCACCAAGGTCGCGACCGTCTCCAGCCCGCAGCCGTAGTAGGCGCCCGAATGGTTGGCGCCACAGGCCGGCGAGACGATCTCGACGCTCTCGCCATAGCGGCGCGAGAGATGGCCGAGATGCGCCGGCTTGTTCCAGCGGTCCTTGCGGAAGGCCACCATCAGGGCGCGGAGGTTCTCGGCCTCGAGCAACCGCGCCTCCACCCGCTGCTCGGCGCCCGAGAGCCGGCCGCGCGCCCGGCGGATCCCCTCGCCCATGCCAAAACAGGCCGTGGCGAACAGAAGGCCGGCATTCACCTCCTCCGGGATCTGACCGAGCGCGAAGAGCGCGGCGCAGCCCCCCATGGATTGCCCGGCCAGAAAGATCCGACCCGGCGGCACGCCCAGCGCGCGGAACCGGGCCACGAGCGCCATGATCTCCTGCCCGCGGCGCAATGCGATATGGGTCTCCTCCCCCTGACCCTGTTTGGTGCAGAGGTAATAGACCCGCGTGCGCCCGATCCGCTCCAGCGCCAGGATCGAGGGCGGCGGCGCGTGTTTCAGGCTGGTGCAACCTGGTGCGGTGCGCTCGGCCTCGGTCCCGTGGTTCCAGATGATGATATTGGTCCCCGCCGGGTCATCGACCCGCAGATCCAGATACCCGCTCCACGCCCAGGTCCAGGGCGCGACATCCGGGTGATCGTTCACAAAGCCTGATCCCATCATCGCCCGCGGCTTATCGGACACCGGACCCGCCAGCCAGGACGGCGGCAGGACCAGCATCGCCGCTCCGGCGATCAGGAGCAGCCCCGTCAGCGCACCGGCAAAGCGGAGCATGTCAATTCAGCCAGCGTTTCCGGCGACGGTAACTGCGGACGTCGCGGAAGCTTTTGCGGCCCTGGTCGGACATGCCGAGGTAGAATTCTTTGACATCCGGGTTCTCGCGCAGCTCCGCCGCCGGGCCGTCCATCACCACGCGGCCTGACTCGAGGATATAGCCGTAATGGGCATAGCGCAGCGCCACATTGGTGTTCTGCTCGGCCAGCAGGAAGCTGACGCCTTCCTGTTCGTTCAGGGATTTGACGATCTCGAAGATCTCCTCGACCAGTTGCGGGGCGAGGCCCATCGAAGGCTCGTCCAGCAGGATCGTCTCGGGCTTGGACATCAGCGCGCGGCCGATGGCGCACATCTGCTGCTCGCCGCCACTGGTATAGCCCGCCTGGGATTTGCGCCGCTCGCGCAGGCGGGGGAAATAGGTATAGACCTTCTCCAGATCCTCGCTGATCGCCGCCCGCCCGTCGCCGCGGGTATAGGCGCCGGTCAGCAGGTTCTCCTCGACGGTCAGGTGTTCGAAACAGTGTCGCCCCTCCATCACCTGGATCACGCCGCGGCGGACCAGATCGGCGGGGTTGAGATGCATGGTGGGCTCGCCGCGATAGGTGATGGCCCCCTTGGTGACCTCGCCGCGCTCGGAATGGAGCAGGTTCGACACGGCCTTGAGCGTCGTCGTCTTGCCCGCGCCATTGCCGCCCAGAAGCGCCGTGATGCCGCCTTCCGGCACCTTCAGGCTGACGCCTTTCAGGACCAGGATGACGTGGTTATAGATCACCTCGACATTGTTGATGTCGAGCAGGGTCCGGGTCTCGGGCTTTGGCGCGTCCAGCATCTCAGTCTCCTTGAGGGATCAACTCGCGAGTCCGGCGATCATGGCGCCGAGGGCAACGAGGTGGATCAACATGATGGCGTGGTCGCGCCACAGCACGCCGACAAAGAACCAACCGATCACGCCGACGATGAACAGATAAAGGTTCCACGGCGTCACCCCGAAGGCCGTGAACGCGTATCCAAAGATCTGGATGATCGAGGCGATCCATTTCAGGTAGAATGCGAAATCGCGCGGCTTGGAGGCATCAACCATTCGCGGTCAGGCGGCTTCGCGCAAGGGTGCCGGGGCGGCATCGTCCACCTTGGCTGCAGAGCGGGCGGCTTTGGCGGCTTCCTCGGCCTTCACCTCGCGCACGGCGCGCGACGCCTGGCGGGTGGCCATCACCATCATGGCGAAAATGCCCAGTTTGAAGGTCAGCACCAGAATGCCCGCGATCGTGATCTGATCCATCATCCGCTCCGTCTGAAAGGGGGGAGGGCGGCCCGCCAAGGGGCCACCCGCATGGGTTAGCTGCAGGTCCGCGGGGTGATTCCGCTTTCCGCCGCAAAGGCCGCGGCGTCCTCGGCGATCAGCGCGCCGACGATCTCGCGGTCCGGCTCGATATAGTCGCTGACCAGGCTCCAGGTGCCGTTGTTCGCATCCCATTGCTGGATCGCGCCCAGGCCCGGGCCGCCATGGTTCCCGCAGGAGACCTGGAAGGTCGGCATGAACCCGTCGAGCCCCAGCTCCTTCAGCTTGGCATCGGTTATCTCCAGCGCCTCCATCCCGTCGCGCATCTGCGCCGGGGTGATCTCGGTCACGCCGTGGATCTCTTGCGCCTTCTTGGCGGCTTCGACGGCCAGCATGGCGGCCTGCATCCCGCGGTTATAGAGGACGGTGCCAAGCTGGTCGCCCGCCCCGGCCGCCTTGCCGCTGTCGACCACGTATTTCTGCAGGTCGGCATAGATCGGGAACGCGTCGCCCACCCCGTGGAAGGTGATCGCCTTATACCCGTTCGAGGCTTCGCCCGCGGGCACGGTGTCATTCTCGGACGCCGACCACCAGACGCCGAGGAACTTGTCCATCGGGAAGCGGATCGAGGCGGCCTCGCGAATCGCCACCTGGTTCATGACGCCCCAGCCCCACATGAAGACATAGTCTGGCCGCTCTTTGCGGACCTGCAGCCAGGTGCCCTTCTGCTCCTGCCCCGGGTGGTCGACCGGCAGCAGCACCAGCTCATAGCCGTGCTTCTCGCTCAGCTTCTCCAGCGTGCGGATCGGCTCCTTGCCATAGGCCGAGTTGTGGTAGACCAGCGCGATCTTCTTGCCTTCCAGGCTGCCGCCTTCCTGCTCGTTCACATATTTGACCAGGATCGAGGCAGCGTCCCAATAGGTGCCGGGATAGTTGAACACCCATTCGAAGACTTTGCCATTGGCCGCCGAGGTCCGGCCATAGCCCATCGAGTGGATCGGGATCCCGTCCGCCGAGGCTTTCGGGATCAGCTGATAGGTGATGCCAGTCGACAGCGGCTGATAGACCAGGGCGCCTTCGCCCTTGGTGCTTTCATAGCATTCGACACCTTTCTCGGTGTTGTACCCCGTCTCGCATTCCAGCAGGCGGATCGGCACGCCGCCGACCCCGCCATCGCGCTCGTTGATCAGGGTGAAGTAATCGGCATAGCCATCGGCGAACGGGATGCCGTTCGGCGCATAGGGCCCGGTGCGATAGCTAAGCGAGGGGAAGACGAGATCCGCGCTCGCCGGGGCCGCGACGGCCATGGCTGCGGCCGCGAGGGCCAGTTTCAGGGTGGTTTTCATAAGTTCCTCCGTGTGAAGCGACACCCCGTTGCCCGGGGATTTGATGTTGGCCCCACCCTAGTGCGGGAAGGGCCAGAGACGCAATTTCTCCTTTGCCGTCCGCCAATAGGCGGCCAGACCATGCGGCTCCTTGATCAGGAAAAAGATGATCAGGGCGCCGACGATGATGATCTGCAAGTGCTCGGCGATATCCGTGGGCCAGCCAAAGCCGCCGACCAGGACGTTCTTGAAGAAGACCGGCAGGAGGACGATGAAGGCCGCGCCCACAAGGCTGCCAAAGATCGAGCCGAGCCCGCCGAGGATGATCATGAACAGAACATCGAAGCTCTTGTCGATGGCGAAGCTCTCGGTCGGCTCCGCCGCCCCGTTCCAGACCGCGAAATAGAGCGCACCGGCGAGGCCGATGTAGAAGCTTGAGATGGCAAAGGCCGACAGCTTCGCGGTCAGCGGGTTCACCCCAATGATCTCGGCAGCGATGTCCATATCGCGGATCGCCATCCATTGCCGCCCGAACCGGCCCCTCACGAGGTTGCGCGCCGCCCAGCCGAAGACGAACAGGAACATCAGGCAGAAGAGATAGGTCGCCCAGGGCGCCGTCGTGGCCCCCGTCACCTCGATGCCAAAGGCCGTGCGCGGCGGCGCGGTGATCTGCCCGGTGGGAGAGTAGTTGTAGGCCCACTCCCATTTGTTGAACAGCCAGACCAGGAAGAACTGTGCGGCCAGCGTCGCCACCGCCAGATAGAACCCCTTGATGCGCAGGCTGGGCAGGCCGAACAGGATCCCGACCCCGGCGGTGATGAACCCGCTCAGCAGGATCACCAGGGTCATGTCCATCCAGGGCATGCCGGTCATCAGTTTATAGGAGGCATAGGCCCCCACGGCCATGAACCCCCCGGTCCCAAGGCTGACCTGCCCGCAATACCCGGTCAGAATGTTCAGCCCAATCGCCGCCAGCCCATAGATCAGGAAGGGCAGCAGGATCGCCTTCTCCCAGTACGAGTTGATGAAGAACGGCACGATCAGCACCGCGATCGCGACAATCCCCCAGAACCGCCAAAAATCGAACCGGATCGGAAAGGTCGCCTGATCGGCGATGTAGGAGGTCTTGAACTCCCCAGCCTCGCGGTAGAACATTAGACAAAGCCTTCCTTGCGGGACGGGGGCTGCTCCCCCATTTGAGACGTAACAAGAACGTGAGGGAGCGCCGCCATGACCACCCCGAGAGACCCGCGCCGGGACGCGCCTGGCTTTTTGCAGGAGCTCTGGCAGAGCTTTGTCCGCGGCCTGGGCGAAGCGCTCGGCTGGATCGTCGCCCTCTTCGTCATCGGCACCGTGGCGGGGGCCGGGGCCGCGCTCTGGGCCGGGGCCGGGCTGCAATACGCGTTTCTGGGCGGCGTCGGGCTCCTCTTCGCCGCCTTGCTCCTCCGCGCCTCGGTGGGCAGCTTTTGGGAATGATACGCGCGCACGTCACACCCTCTCGATGATCTTCTCGCCGAACAGCCCTTGCGGGCGGAACAGCAGGAAGAGGAGGGCGAGCATATAGGCGAACCAGTTCTCGGTGGCGCCGCCGATCATCGGGCCGATATAGAACTCGAACAGCTTCTCTCCCATCCCGATGATCAGCCCGCCGATGATGGCGCCGGGGATCGAGGTGAAACCGCCCAGCATCAGGACCGGCAGGGCCTTGAGCGCGATCAGGCTCAGCGAGAACTGCACGCCCGATTTCGCGCCCCACATGATCCCGGCTACCAGGGCGACCAATCCGGCCACCGTCCAGACGATCCACCAGATCGTCTCGAGCGAGATGCCGACCGAGAGGGCCGCCTGATGGTCATCCGCCACAGCGCGCAGCGCGCGGCCCATCTTGGTGTATTGGCTGAACAGCGTCAGCCCGGTCACCAGCAGGATCGCCACGACGGCGGCCGAGATCTCGAGCTTTTCGATAAACATCCCCGTACTGTCGATGATCGTGTCCGAGGGGCCGGAGGGCAGGCCGACATCCAGCTTCTTCACGTTCGAGCCCCAGAGGAGATCGCCCGATCCCTCCATCACGAAGGCCAGCCCAATGGTCGCCATGAAGAGGATGATCCCCTCCTGCCCCACCAGCGGGCGCAGCACCACATTCACGATCGCCCGCGCCATCAGCGCCATGAACCCCAGGGTCAGGGCGATGCACAGCACGATGAACCAGAGCGGCGGCGAACCCTCCTCGGTCACCGGCGGGTCATAGAGATGGTGCGCCTTCGCCCCAAAGATCCAGTCGATCAGATGCGCAAAAGGCAGCTGCCCGGTCATCAGCCCAACCAAGGTCAAAGCCGCGAAAAGCGCCATAACCCCTTGCGCAAAATTGAAAATCCCAGACGCCTTGAAGATCAGCACAAACCCCAGGGCGACCAGCGCATACATCACCCCGGCCAGCAAGCCGGAGATGACAACTTCCCAGAAAAACGGATCGGTCAGGAACATGGCTGTCCTCCTGATTGAGACGCGTCCCGGGCGCGGGCCTTGCCAGTCAGCGGTTCAGTCATGGCTGACCCCCAGATAGGCGTCGATCACCTCTTGGTTGGCGCGGACTTCGTCGGGCGTGCCGTCGCCGATCTTGCGGCCATAGTCGAGAACCACCACGCGGTCGGCGATATCCATCACCACGCCCATATCATGCTCGATCAGGGCAATCGTGGTGCCGAATTCGTCGTTCACATCCAGGATAAAGCGGCACATGTCCTCCTTCTCCTCGACATTCATGCCGGCCATGGGTTCGTCGAGCAGGAGAAGCGAGGGCTCCGCCGCCAGCGCCCTTGCCAGTTCGACGCGCTTTTTCAGGCCATAGGGGAGGCGGCCCACAGGCGTCTTGCGGATCGCCTGGATTTCAAGGAAGTCGATGATCTCCTCGCATTTGCGGCGGTGTTCGATCTCTTCCTGTTCGGCCGGACCGGACCAGATCGCCTGCCAGAAGAGGTTCTTTTTCATCTTGGTCAGCCGACCCGACATCACATTGTCCAGCGTCGTCATCCCGTTGAAGAGCGCCACGTTCTGGAAGGTCCGCGCGATGCCCTGTTTGGCGATCTGATGCGGCTTCATCGGGCCGCGCTTTGCGCCGCGGAACCAGACCTGCCCCTCTTGGGGCACGTAAAACCCCGAAATCACGTTCAGCATCGACGATTTGCCAGCCCCGTTCGGCCCGATGATCGCCCGGATCTCACCCTCGCGAATGTCGAACGAGATGTCCTTGATCGCTTCCACCCCGCCAAAGCGCAGGGTGATGTTCTTCATCTCCATCACCGCGTCGCCGATCGCCCGGGGCTGGATGCCGTGATCCAGCTCCTGATGCGCATAGGTCAGATCGTCCTTGGCCGCTTCGGCGGCTTCGTGGCTCATGATGATCTCCTTGGGGGGGCGGGGCTGTGCGCTCGGGGGCTGATCGGCGGCGCACCTGCCCGGGCGGCCACGAAAGGCGGCCGCTGTGCCGGTCTGTCCCGCCGGAGGTCCACACCGCACCGCTGCGTCATCATTCCTCGACCTTCTGAAAGCTGGGCCCCGTGGCCGAGGGTTTGTTGCGCCGGATCGTGCCGCTGAAGACCGGGCCCTTGCGCCGGCAATTCTCGTGCTCGGCGACCCAGAAACGGGTCTTTTTCGGATTGGCCTCGACATTCACGTGAAAGCCGCAGCCATTGCGGTTCGGCCGCTCGGATTTCGCCCGGAAGGTCTCTTTTAGGCCTTTGACGCGGGTATAGGCCTTGACCACCGTGAAATTCAGCGATTTGGCCCTGGATCTGGCGAGGTCCAGGGCCGCGTCGCGGATCTCGTCGCGCGGCGCTCCGGCGGGGAGGGCCTCTCCGGTCGTCACGGCGCAGGTCAGGATCGGGCGATCCTTGCGGCGCGTGTTGGTCGAAAGCTCGGCCTCGTACCAGCCCATCGGGTGGCGCCAGGTCTCTGCATTGCCGGGCACGCGCAGGTCTGCCGCCGCGCCCTCAAGGCGCAGGGGCCCGGTCTCGAAGCGCGTATTGGTCCGGATGAAGGCGATGCAGCTTTTCGCCGAGGCCAGGAACGCCTCGCGCACCCGGTCCAGCCCCGCGCCCTCGACCGCCAGCGCAGGCTGGGCGGTGAGGAGCAGGACGAGGGCCGGGGCCGTGCGCCTCATTGCGCAGCCATCCGGTCGGCCGTGGCCGTGGTCGCCGCATCGCGGATCTCCAGCGTGGCCGAGATCTTGCCCTTGCGGCCGTCCTCATAAGTGACCTCGGTCTCGGTCGAGACGCTGCCGGCCCCGCCATAGAGCGCATCGATCAGATCGGCATATTTCTCGGCCACCGGCTTGCGGCGGATCTTCATGGTGCGGGTCAGCTCGCCATCATCGGCGTCGAGCTGTTTGTGCAGCACCAGGAACCGGGTCACCTGGCAATGGCTGAGCATCGGGTCCTGGGCGAGGCTCTGGTTCATCTCCTCGACATGGGCCTGGATCATCGCCATGACCTGCGGGTGGCCGGCCAGTTCCTGATAGCTGGCATAGGCGACATTGTTGCGCTCGGCCCAGTTGCCGACCGCGGTCAGGTCGATGTTCAGCATGGCCATGCAGCTTTCGCGGCCATCGCCGAAGACCACCGCTTCGTAGATATTCGGATAGAATTTCAGCTTGTTCTCGATGTATTTCGGCGCGAACAACCGGCCGTCCGAGAGTTTGCCGACATCCTTGGCGCGGTCCAGGATGCGCAACTGGCCCGAGCGGTCGTCCAGGAACCCGGCATCGCCGGTGGCGACCCAACCCTCTGGATCCTTGGTCTCCGCGGTCGCCTCGGGGTCCTTGTAGTATTCCTGGAACACGCCGGGCGAGCGGTAGAACACCTCGCCGTTCTCGCCGATCTTGATTTCGACCCCTGGTGTGGGCACGCCGACCGTCTCCAGCTCCACCGCGTCATGCGGGTGCTGGGTGATGAAGACGCTCGCCTCGGTCTGGCCGTAGAGCTGTTTGAGGTTGATCCCGATGGCGCGGAAGAACTCGAACAGATCCGGCCCGACCGCTTCGCCGGCGGTATAGCCGACCCGCACCCGGTTCATGCCCAGCGAGTTTTTCAGCGGGCCATAGACGAACAGCTCGCCCAACCGAAGCTTGAGCGTATCCATCCCCGTGACCGCCTCGCCCGCCTTGCGCTTGGCCGAGACCGCCTTGGCGTGCTCGATAAACAGCCGGTAGAGCCAGCGCTTGGTCGGTCCCGCATCCTCCATCCGGATCGTGACTTGGGTCAGCAGCCCCTCGAACATCCGCGGCGGTGCGAAGAAATAGGTCGGCCCGATTTCGCGCAGGTCATGCATCAGCGTGTCCTGGCTTTCGGGGCAGGCGATGCAGAGCCCGGTGGTATAATGCTGGCCCATCGAGAAGATGAAATCCCCGACCCAGGCCATCGGCAGATAGGCCAGCGCCGAATCCGTCTCGCGTAGCCCGTCGAACTCCGCCGCCGCCCGGGCAGTGGAGAGGATGTTGCGATGGCTCAGCACCACGCCCTTGGGCCGCCCGGTGGTGCCGGAGGTGTAGAGCATCACGCAGGTATCCTCGGCGGTCTGGCCGTCGACGATCCGGTCGATCTCGGCGCCAAGACGCGTCTCGGCCGCGCGCCCGGCCTTTTGCACCTCGCCATAGGCATGCAGCGTGGTGTGGTCGTATTTCCGGAGGCCCCGCGGGTCGGCATAGATGATATGGCGCAGCTTCGGCAGCCGGTCCTGGATCGAGAGCAGCTTGTCCACCTGCTCCTGATCCTCCACCACGGCGAAGGTGACTTCCGAATGGTCGAGGACGTAATGCATCTCCTCGGCCACCCCGTCGTGATAGACCGGGACCGGGATCGCGCCGGCCATCTGGGCCGAGACCATCGACCAGTAAAGGGCTGGGCGGTTGGTGCCGATCACCGCCATCCGCTCGCCCTCGGCCAGGCCCAGATCCTTCAGGCCCAGCGCCAGGGCGCGGATCTCGTCCGCCACCTCGGACCAGGTCCAGCTTTGCCAGATGCCATAGGCTTTTTCGCGGCTGGCGGGCAGTCCAGCGCGGCGCGCCGCGTTCTCGCGCAGAAGCTTCGGAAACGTCTCGCCGGTCCCAGATGCGGATGCACCCAAATCATATCCTCCCGTGAAGCGGCCGGTCTTGTCGCCGGATCGCATCTCTTACCGAAAACCTAGGCCAGAGGCGCTGGGTGTCACGGATCAAAGCGAAGGGGTGCGGGATGGTCAAGGCCCGAGACAGGCTTGCAGATGAAATCGGCGACAGGAGAAGGGTTTGAAGCCAGAACAGAATAGCCCGCGCCACCTTTCGGGGCGCGGGCCGGGTGCGTTCCAGGGCAGGCGAGCCTGCGACGGCTCAGCCTTCGATGGTGGCTTTGGGCTGACCGTTGGCGATCTTGATGGTCCGTGGCTTCAGCGCCTCGGGCACTTCGCGGACCAGATCGATATGCAGCAGACCGTTTTTCAGATCAGCGCCCTTGACCTGCACGTGCTCGGCCAGTTGGAAGCGCCGCTCGAAGCCGCGCTCGGCAATGCCGCGGTGCAGATAGACCACCTCGGGGGCGTTCTCGGCCCGCCGCTTGGTGGCGGTGACGGTCAGGGTCCCCTCCTTCACCTCGATGGCGAGGTCTTCCTCGCCAAAGCCGGCGACTGCAATCGAGATGCGGTAGGCATCGTCGCCGGTTTTCTCGATGTTGTAGGGGGGATAGCTCGGCGCGCTGACGTCGTGGCTCATCACCTGGTCTAGCATGGTGGCCAGGCGGTCGAAGCCGACGGTCGAGCGGTAGAGCGGGGAAAGATCGAGTGTACGCATGGGAATTACCCTCCGTTGAGAAGCGATAAGTTCAGGGGCCCCTGTCACAGGCGGCCCGCGATTTGGCGTCCGAGCCCTGGTTCGGCTCTCGGACACCATCGAAATGGGAAGGGCCGGCACGGAGTTCAAGAGGACCAAGACCTCGCCGCCCGGCGGTCCGACAGAAAGCTCCAGGAGGTTTGTGAGGTGCCCGGAAGCGCCTGCGTTGGCACCGGTCGTTCGCTGATCTCGGCGCCCCCCTCCCATCCTGCCCGCGCGGGGCGGCGCGTCGGTTGCCTCTGTGGATCGAGGGGGCAGAAGAGGTATTTGCCAGCCAGGATGCGCTCAGCGGAGAGGGTCGCGGCGCCACGTCGAGGGCCGACGCCCGCTGCCCTTTGGTTGGCGGCGTCAGCGCGCAGGTCTCATCCCGTCTCATCCAGCATGATCGCTCAGTTCAGGCGGTAGAGCACGTCTCCAATGGCGGCATCCAGGCGCACCGCCCAGGCGATGGCGCGGCCGCGCGAGCGGCTCATGGCCGAGATCACGCCGATCAGCCGGCGCTCGCCCTCCACCTCGGCGAACAGCGGCGAGCCCGAGGCGCCGAAGGTCACGTCGCAGCCCAGCGCCATCACGGGGCCCTTCTCGCCAATGATCTCGCAGCCATCCTGCCGGGTCAGCGCATGGGCCCGGTCGCGGCGGTAGGAGATCAGGATCAGCGGCTCGCCATCGCCGGGCGAGGGGGCGACGGTGAAGAACGGCGCCTTGTCCTCGGGGATCGGCGACGCCAGCCGCAGGACAGCCAGATCGGCACCGATCTGCTCCAGTTCGGTCGCCCGGTCAGGCAGGTATTTCGAATGCACGATGATCTCGGAGGCAGTCGAATGCCCGACCCGCTGGCCCTGCCGCCAGCCGGCGACGAAATGGATATTGCCGGGCGCATAGGGCCGTCCGGTCCGATCCGAGATCACGCAATGCGCCGCTGTCAGCACCAGATCGGGCGAGATCAGAGTGCCGGTGCACATCCCCCGCTCGTCAAACCCGGCAATGTTCACCCGCCCGACGGCGCGCCAGGGCTTGTGCTCCTGCGCGGTGAGCATGCGCAGCCGGTCCATCTCGAGGGCCGAGGCGGGCAGGCAGAGCAGGCAGAGAAGACCAAGGCAGAGGCGCAGCATGACAAGACCTTAGCGCGGGATCGCCAGCTTGGCGAGAGAGAGGCGCCGCGTTTGCATCAACGCGCCTCGAACTCGGCACAGCAACATGCGCAAGACCTCGATCATCCGCCCTGAATGCAGCCCGCAATTTCGAAGCCGTGAAAGCAGAAAAAGACATACGGTATAACGCGACCCCTAAAAAGTGACGGAATCACCGATGGAGTCGAGTTGCGCAAAAACCGTCATCTGGGCGCCGCAAGCCCGGCATAGCCTCCGCCTGAGGGAAATCGGGTGAACCCCCGATGGTCGACCGCTCTCCCACGCAGTCATCAGCATCGGTATGGCCCTTCATGGCTTTTGCTGCGTCTGTCTGAAGAACAATTGCGAGCTTTTATTCAGGTCTCATGTCATCACTCATTTTTTGTTTGGACATGTCTTCGCTCCGAAAGCACGCACGTGCTTGGCTGATGAAGTTAAAGCGCTTGCCCATCACACACCCGCATTTTTACAGTTTCAATTGGACGAGACATGGTGCTGGAAGGACGGCGGAAGCCCCTTTACGCGTTTCCACGTCCCAGCTGATGTCCTCGCGCACTCCAACCCGCCGAGAACGCTAAGGACACAAGAAGACTAGCAGCGGTACGAGCATAAATCGAGGTCCCACCTTTTCGGGCGCCCTCCACTTCGTCCCTCTCAAAGGCCCCGCAAGGCTTTTCAGCCCTTCGATATGTGGGGTCTACGGGCTCAAAAGCCTTGCTCGCATTGCACCCAGGGTGACACTTCTGGTTTGCAAACCCGGTGACATTTCTACTTGGTTGCAACACTGAGGACCGGGATCCCTCCAGAACCAGCTTCGTCTTTAACGAACCGACCCCAAGTGGCTCGCATAGGCGCGGGTAAAGGCGGCGTAGCCTGGGGCGGTTTCTTGCAGATAGGGGCGCATTTCCGTGTGCAGGCGGGGCAGGTGGTGGAAGGGGACCATGGGCAGGGTGTGGTGTTCGGTGTGGAAGGGCATGTTCCAGGCGAGGAAGCGGATGGCGCGGTTGGTCAGGGTGGTCCGCGTGTTCTCGAACATATTCGCGACGAGGGCACAGCGCCCGTGCTCGGCCAGGAGGTAGAGCCGCAGGAAGGGTTGTCCGAGGATCATCGGCAGCAGCCAGACCCAGAACAGCAGTGGCGAGACCGCGAGGGTGCCGAGCGCCAGGCCATAGCCGGACAGCATCCAGCGCGCCTCGCGCCGGATCCGCGCCCGCGCCCGCTCGGGCACGAAAGCGCCAGTGTCGCCGCCCGCCGCATTGACCACCAGTTGCCGCACCCCCTCGACCCAGTACCGCAGGCCCGAGGCATAGAGCAGATAGGCGGGCCAGGTCCGGGGCGCGCCGCCGCCGGCCAGCTCCGGGTCCTTGCCGGGAATATTGGTGTGGCGGTGATGCGCCAGGTGGAAATAGCGGAACCATTCGAACGGCAAAAGGATGACCAGCCCCGCCAGCCGCCCGACCCATTCGTTCAGCGCCTCGGTGGCGAAAGGCGTCTTGTGGGTCGCCTCGTGTTCGAGCGTGAAGAGAAAGACCAGCGCGATGCCCTGCAGCGGCAGCACCGCCTGCCAGAGCGGCCAGCCCGCGCCGATCCAGACCCCGCCCAGCAGGATCAGGCCCAGATGGCCCGCCAGATGGCACAGCCCCGCCCGGTCCGAACGGGCGGTGAGGTGCAGCATCAGGCTGTCGGGCAGGCGGCTGACAAAGGCGCGGTGGTCCATCGCGGCTCCTCTCGGCGGGGACGGCATGGTCGCCGAGACGTCACTCCGCCGCAATGGGGGCGGCGAGGTCCTCCAGCGCCTCGGGGCAGGGGCCGCCAGTGGCCCAGTCGAGCAATTGCGCGGTGTGCACCACCGGGATGCCGGTGCCCGAGCCGATCTGGATCATGCAGCCGATATTGCCCGCCGCGATCACCTGGGGCGCGGTCGCCTCGATATTCTTGACCTTGCGCGCCTTAAGCTCGCCCGCGATGGCCGGCTGCAGGATGTTGTAGGTCCCCGCCGAGCCGCAGCAGAGATGCCCCTCGGCGGGTTCCACCACTTTGAACCCGGCGTGGCGGAGCAGTTTCTTCGGCGCTTCGGTCACCTTCTGCCCATGCTGCAACGAACAGGCGGCATGATAGGCGACGCGCAGGCGGGGGGCCGTGCTCTCCAACAGGCCGTGTTCCGCCATGAACTCGCTGATATCGCGGGTGATGGCGGACACGCGGGCCGCATCCTCGGCCAGCGCGGTCTGGCGCATCATATAGCCGTAATCCTTCACCGTGGTGCCGCAGCCCGAGGTGTTGATGATCACCGCCTCCAACCCCTCGCCATCCATCTCTCCGGCCCAGGCCCGGATATTGGCCGCCGCCGAGGCGTGGGAGGCCTCGGTCTTGCCCATATGGTGGGTCAGTGCGCCGCAGCAGCCGATGCCATCGGCAATCACCACGTCAAAGCCATGGCGGGTCAAGAGACGGATGGTCGAGGCGTTGATCTGAGCGTCCAGCGCCTTTTGCGCGCAGCCGGTCATCAGCGCGACCCGCCCCTTGCGCGGGCCGGTGGCGGGGTGCACCTGCGGGTCATCATGGCGCGCCGGCGGCTCGATCCGCTTGGGCGCCAGCGCCAGCATCGCGCCCAGCCGACCGGGAAACAGCGGGGCCAGCGGGCTCGCCAGCTTTGCCCCCATCATGGCCAGCCGGAACCGCCCCGCATAGGGTAGGATCAGGCTGAGGATCCAGCGCAGATACCGGTCATGCCAGGGGCGGGTGTAGGTTTCCTCGATATACTCCCGCGCATGGTCCACCAGATGCATGTAATGCACGCCCGAGGGGCAGGTGGTCATGCAGGCCAGACAGCTCAGACAGCGGTCGATATGCTTGACCGTGGCCGCATCGGCGGGGCGGTCATTCTCGAGCATGTCCTTGATCTGATAGATCCGGCCGCGCGGGCTGTCCAACTCGTCGCCCAGCACCTGATAGGAGGGGCAGGTCGCCGTGCAGAACCCGCAATGCACACAGGCGCGCAGGATCTCGTTGGCCCGCGCGATGCCGGGATCCTTGAGCTGTTCCTCGGAGAAATGGGTCTGCATGCGATCACTCCTGCAGGGCCGGGGCGCTGGGGCGCTCTCCGGCATAGGCGAATGTGGCCCGGGCCAGCCGGTCCGCGCTGTCATCCTCGGTTTCGAGATGCAGGTCCGGATCGGTCAGCTCCAATTCGGTGCAGACAAAGCGGCCTTCGCGCAGGACCCCGTCGACCCGGGCATAGAGCAAATCATCGCCCGCATGGCGCGCGATGGCGGTGGCGGTGGCGAGAACCTCTGCCGAGGGTGTGGCCCGGCGGATCGTGGGCCCAAAGCGGCCATTGACCCGGAACTCCCCCGCCGCCGGTACCTTGAGGCAAGCATGCGAGAACTCCCCCGCGGTGAAGCAAAGGGTCCACTCGCCCTCGGCAATCTCGGGTAGGAAGGCCTGGAGGAGAAACGGGGTGCCCGGCGTCTCCTTTTGCGCGTCGGCGAGTTGCGCCGCGACTGTTCCACGCTCGGCCAGCCGCACGCCATAGCCGCCGCCGCCATAGGCGGGTTTCAGGACAAAACGGTTGCCGCCGATGTGTTTGGCCGCCGCCTCAGCCTCGATATGGGCGAGGTCGATGGTGGCGGGGGTCTCGAAGCCAGCCGCGCCCAGCTCGATCAGGCAGCGCTTGTCATTATTCCAGATCGCCACAGCCGCCGGGTTGGCGATGCGCGCGCCGCGCCGCGTGAGCCCCGCCAGCCAGGCGGCAAAGCCCGCCGCATCCAGGATGTAATCCCAGGTTTGGCGCAGCACCACGAGATCGGCCTCGAGAAAGCGCTGCACCGGGTCGCGGTTCCAGGCGAGCACCGTGACCTCGGCCCCCAGCCGGGTCAGCGCCCCGGCATAGCAGGCGTTCGAGGGCGACAGCTCGGGATGGGTCCGCCCGGTGGCGATCGCGACGTGCATCACGCCCTCATGCGGCCGGGATTGAGGATCCCGCGCGGGTCGAATTTCGCGCGCAGCCCGGCGGAGATCTGTGCCAATGGCGCGGGCTCGGGCTCGAAGACCTCGATGGCTGCCCGGGTGGCTGGCGCGGCACGATAGAGCGTCGCATGTCCGCCATGGCTGGCGGTCAGGGCGCGGATCGCACCGGCGCCAGCATCGCCCTCCTCGGGCGTTTTCAGCCAGACGAGGCCGCCGGCCCAGTCATACATCGCCGCGACCGAACGGTTGGCGCGCAGGCTCTCGACCATGGCCGGCGCGTCCGAGGGTTTGACCGAAAGCCGCCAGACCGCCCCGGGCGCCCCGGCGAAGATCTCGACATCGCGGATCTCGCGCCAGAGGGTCTCATGGGCCGCACCTTCGATCCGGGTCACCTCGCCAAAGCGCGCCAGGGCGCGGGCGAGTTCGTTGGCGCGATAGGCGGCCTGCTCGGCCAGGCCATGGACGCGGAACACCGTCTTGCCCGGCAGATGCGCCGCGCCCGAGACATCGAACGGGGTCGCCATCGCGTCCGCCATGGCCGAGACCGCCGTCGCGTCGTCCAACCCCTCCAAGGCCAGCGTCAGGCTGGCCTCGGGCTTGGGCAGCAGTTTGAAGCCGATCTCGGTCACCACCCCCAGGGTGCCGAACTGCCCGGCCATCAGTTTGACCAGATCATAGCCGGTGACGTTCTTCATCACCCGGCCGCCATTCTTCACCGCCTCGCCCTCGCCGGTGACAAAGCGCACGCCGATCATCGCATCGCGGCAGGCCCCGGCTTGCAGGCGGCGGGGGCCGGAGGCGGCGACGGCGACCGTACCGCCGATCGTGGGCTCCCCCTGTGAGCCGAGCAGCGCCCGGTGGTCCGGTGGCTCGAAGCCCAGCATCTGGCCCTCGGCCTCCAGCGCCGCGTCGATCTCGGCCATGCGCGTGCCCGCCTGGGCGACCAGGGTCAGCGCGCCGGGCTCGTAGAGCGTGATGCCCGACAGGGCCGCGGTCGACAGCGTCGCCTCGGCCTGCACCGGCCGGCCCAGGCCGCGCCGCGTGCCGCCGCCGATGATCTCGAGCGGGCCGGAGGCGGAGGCAACGGCCTCGGCCAGCTCGGCTTCAGTGGCGGGGGTCAGCTCGGCCATCGCTCAGGCCCGGCGGCTGGCGGAGCTGTCCAGCGGGAAGACTTTGGCCGGGTTCAACAGCCAGGCGGGGTCGAAAACATCCTTCACCCGCATCTGCATCTCCAAGTCCGGGCCGGTGAATTGATGGGTCATCAGATCGCGTTTCTCGACGCCAACGCCATGCTCACCCGACAGACACCCGCCGACCTCGACACAGACGCGGAGGATATCCGCCCCCAGCGCCTCGGCCTTCTCGATATCGCCGGGTTTGTTGGCGTCATGGATGATGAGGGGGTGCATATTGCCATCGCCCGCGTGGAAGACATTGCCGACATCCAGGCCGTATTGCTCGGCCAACTCTCCGGTCCGGCGGAGGACTTCGGGCAAGCGGCCAACCGGCACGGTGCCGTCGAGGCAGATATAGTCGCCCAACTGCCCGATGGCGCCGAAAGCGGATTTGCGGCCCAGCCAGATCGCCTTGGATTCGGCCTCGGAGGTGCTTTCGCGCAGCACCATCGGGTTGTGGCTTTGCGCGATCTTCTTGACCGTGGCGAGCTGCTCCTCAATCTCGGCATCCGAACCTTCGACCTCGACGATCAACAGCGCCTCGACATCCAGCGGATAGCCCGCCTTGGCGTGGTTCTCGGAGGCATGGATGACATGGCGGTCCATGAACTCGATCGCCACGGGGATGACGCCGGATTTGATGATGTCGGCCACGCAGGCGCCCGCGGTTTCGGAACTGTCGAAACCCATCAGCACAGGGCGCGCGCCCTCCGGCGTGGCGAGGATGCGCAAGGTCGCCTCGGTGACGATGCCGAGCTGCCCTTCGGAGCCGCAGATCAGCCCCAGCAGGTCATAGCCCGCCGCGTCGAGATGAGCGCCGCCGATCTCGACCACCTCACCCTCCATGGTGACCAGCTTCACACCCATCAGGTTGTTGGTGGTCACGCCGTATTTCAGGCAATGCGCCCCGCCGGAATTCATCGCGATATTGCCTGCGATGGCGCAGGCGAGCTGGCTGGAGGGGTCGGGGGCATAGAAGAACCCCTCGCCCTGGACCGCGCCGGTGACGGCGAGATTGGTCATCCCGGTCTGCACCCGAATGGTGCGGTTGGCATAATCCGTCTCCAGCACCTGGTTCATCCGCGCGACGCCCAGGATCACGCTGTCGGCGGTCGGTAAGGAGCCGCCGGCCAGCGAGGTCCCGGCCCCGCGCGGCACGATCGGCACGCCGAATTCGGCGCAGATCTTCACCGCGGCGGCCACCTCCTCGGTCGTGCGGGGCAGGATCACGGCCAGCGGCGGGCAGCGATAGGCGGTCAGCGCGTCGCATTCATAGGCCTTCAGCTCGGCCTCCTGCCGGATCACCCCATCGGGGCCCAGAAGATCGGTCAGGCGATCGCAGAGCGACTCGCGGTTGGCCAGGACGGCGCTGTCGGGCTGCGGCATCTGCATCACGGATCTCCCACGGTCGAATTGGTTAGATTGCTTTACCAATACACGGTTTTCATGCGTGCCTCAAGCGTAGCGCGTTGCGACAAAAGACGCCAGAGATCAGGCGGGCAGGCCGGCTTCCAACGCCCAGGTTTTCAGCGCCTGTCGGGCCGAGACCGCGCCCGCCTTGCGGTCGGCCGCGATCACCCCGGCCACATCGCCCAGATCGACCAGCCGCAAGGCCCGTTTCACCGGGCCGATCGAGGCCGGGCGCATCGACAATTCGCGCATCCCGATGGCTGCCAGGGCCAGCGCCTCCAGCGGCCGCCCGGCCTGCTCGCCGCAATAGCTGAGCGGGGTGCCGAAGGGCGCGCAGCGCGCCACGATATGGGAGATGAATTCCAGATAGGCATGGCCGAACATGTCATAGCGCCGCCGCACCTTCTCGTTCTCGCGGTCGGCGGCATAGAAGAACTGCATCAGGTCATTCCCGCCGATCGAGACGAAATCGCAGGTCTCGTAGAGCCGGTCCGAGGCGAAGGCCAGCGACGGTGTCTCGAGCATGCAGCCGATCCTGAGCGTCGCGGGACGGGTGTAGCCGAGCGCCTCGAGCCGGTCGACCTCCTCCAACACCATGGCGCGGGCGGTGAAGAACTCGCCCTCCTCGGTGACCATGGGAAACATGATCGAGAGTGGCCGGCCATCGGCGCCTTTGATCAGCGACTGCATCTGCATCCGGAACAGCCGCGGCCGGTCGAGCCCAAATCGGATCGCCCGCCAGCCCAGTGCCGGGTTCGGTTCGGGCAGGCGCTTCATGAAGGGCAGCAACTTGTCCGACCCGATATCCAGCGTGCGGAACACCACCTCGCGCCCCGCGGCCGAGTCCATCACCCGGGAATAGAGGGCGGCCTGCGCCTCGCGCCCCGGCAGATTCTGGCGGATCATGAATTGCAGCTCGGTGCGGAACAGGCCCACGCCCTCGGCGCCCGAGGCTTCCAGCGAGGGCAAATCGGCCAGCACCCCGGCATTCATCTTCAGATTAATGCGCACCCCGTCCTTGGTCAGCGCGGGCTTGCCGACCAGGGTGCGATAGACCTCCTGCGCCTGGGCCTCGAGCGCGACCTTCTCGCGGAAGGCAGTGCGGACCGAGCCTTCAGGGCGCAGATGCACCCGGCCCTGGGTCGCATCCACCACGATGGCATCGCCCGGGTTCACGTCTCGGGTGATCCGGTCGGCCTGGATGACCATCGGCAGCGCCATGGCGCGGGCGACGATCGAGGCGTGGGAGGACAGTGCGCCCTCCTCCAACACCAGCGCCTTGATGCGGGGGCGCAGCTCCATCAGCTCGCCGGGGCCGATATTGCGCGCGACCAGCACGGCGCCCTGGGGCACCTCGCCCTCCTCCTCCGGCCCCGCGAGGATGCGCAGGAGGCGGTTGGCCAGGTCGTCCAGATCCTGCAGCCGTTCCTTGAGATAGGGGTCGCTGACCCGCTCCATCCGGGCGCGGGCGTCGGATTGCACCTTCTCGACCGCGACCTCGGCGGCCAGCCCGCTTTCGATCGCCTCGGCCAGCCGGCGGTTCCAGCCCTTGTCATGGGCGAACATGCGATAGGCCTGGAGGATGTCGCGATGCTCGCCTTCCTCGCCCAGCAGCTCATGCTCAATCAGTTTGTCGATGTCCAGGCGCAGAGCCTCCAGCGCGGCGTCGAGGCGGTTGCGCTCGGTGGCCACGTCTTCCGCGATCGGGTCGAAGACCACCAGCCGCGGTTCGTGGAGATGGACCGCGCCATCGGCCAGCCCCTCGGACACCGTGGTGCCCTGGATCATCAGGGATCCCGTGCGCCGCCCCGGCCCCGCCAGCACCCCGTCCGAGCCGAGGAAAGCGCCCGCCTCGGTCATCTCGGCGATGACCATGGCAACGATCTCCAGCGCCTCGATCTCGTCCTCCGAGTAGCGCCGCGCGGTGCGGTTCTGCACGACGATCACGCCCATGATCTCGCCGAGGCGCTGGACCGGGACGCCGAGGAAGCTCTGATAGATCTCCTCGCCGGTCTCGGGCAGATAGCGAAAACCGGGGGTGTTCTGGGCATCGTCGGTGGCCAGCGGCTCGGCGCGCTCCGCAATCCGCCCGACCAGCCCCTGGCCGACGCGCAGCCGGGCGGCATGGACCGAGTCGGGGTTCAGCCCCTCGGTCGCGCACAGCTCCAAGGTGCGCTCGTCGCGTTTGAGGTAGATCGAGCAGACCTCGGCCACCATGTTGGCCGCCACCAGCTTGACCACCTGGTCCAGCCGCTGTTGCCCGCCGCCGGCCCCGGCCAGCACCGCGCGCAAGGTGCGCAACAGGGCCCGGCTGCCGCCCCGATCGGCGGGCATGCGGCCCTCGCGCATCTCAGGCGGCTTCCAGCTCGAAGGCTTTGTGCAGGCCCTGGACGGCCAGCTCCATATATTTGCGCTCGATCAGCACCGAGACCTTGATCTCGGAGGTGGTGATGACCTTGATATTCACCCCCTCCGACGCCAGCGCCGAGAACATCTTTTGCGCCACCCCGGCATGGGAGCGCATGCCGATGCCGACGATCGAGACTTTGGCGACCTCGTCATCGACCAGCAGATCGGCATAGCGGATATCCTCGCGTGCTGCCTCCAGCGCGGCTTGCGCCTTGGTGACCTCGTCGGTCGAGACCGAGAAGGTCATGTCGGTCGCGCCATCCTCGCCGATATTCTGCACGATCATGTCGACATTGACCCCGGCATCCGCCAGCGGCCCAAAGATGGCAGCCGCCACGCCGGGCCGGTCGGGCACCTTGATCAGCGTCAGCTTCGCCTCGTTGCGGGAATAGGCGATGCCGCTCACCACGTTCTTTTCCACGATTTCCTCCTCGTCGCAGACCAGGGTGCCCGGCTTGTCCTCGAAGCTCGAGAGGACCTGCAGCCGGACCTTGTGGTTCATGGCCAGTTCAACCGACCGGGTTTGCAGCACTTTCGCGCCGAGGCTGGCCAGTTCCAGCATTTCCTCGAAGGAAATCTTGTCGAGCTTGCGGGCGCGCCGTTCGATCCTCGGGTCGGTCGTATAGACACCATCCACATCGGTATAGATATCGCAGCGTTCCGCGCCAAGGGCGGCGGCAAAGGCGACAGCCGTGGTGTCGGACCCGCCGCGGCCCAGCGTGGCGATCCGCCCATCCGGGCCGATCCCCTGGAAGCCAGCGATCACGGCGTGCAGACCCTCGCCGAATTTCCGTTCCAGGTTCTCGGTCTCGATCCGCTCGATCCGGGCGGCGCCATGGGCGGCCGAGGTATGGACCGGCACCTGCCAGCCCTGCCAGGAGCGCGCGGGCACGCCGATCTCCTGCAGACACAGCGCCAGGAGGCCCGAGGTCACCTGCTCGCCCGAGGAGACCACCGCATCGTATTCCCGCGCGTCATAGAACCCCGGTGCGTTCGAGCCCGGTGGGCGGGCCGCGTCGCGCACCCAGCCGACCAGCTCGTTGGTCTTGCCCGACATGGCCGAGACCACGACGGCAACATCATATCCCCGCTCGACTTCACGTTGGACCTTGCCGGCCACGCTGCGGATCCGGTCGAGATCGGCCACCGAGGTCCCGCCAAACTTCATCACCAGCCGCGGTTTGTCGAGACGCGCGGGCGCAGGAACGGGGGACGGCATCTGGAGGTCTCCTGAACAGAGCGGATCGTGCACCGGGCCGAACCGGCCCGGATCGCGCGGAGCTATATAGACGCCAACTCGGCGCTGCAAGGGATCTCGCCCCATGGTGGTATGCGCCGCGCAATGTCTCCTCTGGCGGCAGTGGTGTCAGGTGCTTGCGGAGCGGGTTCGCGCGGCAATCCTCAGCGCGTTCACCCGTCGAGCCGGCGCATGAAGGGCAGCGGGGCGACGGGGATGCCTTCATCGACCAGCGCCTTCGCGTCGTCGCGGCTGGCCTCGCCCCAGATCCCGCGGGCCTCGCTCTCGCCCAGATGGATCCTGCGGGCCTCGTCGGCGAATTCGGTGCCGACATAATCCGACTCCGCCTCGATCTTCTTGCGCAGGGCGGCCAGCTTCGCCGCCTCGGGGCTTTCGGGCTGCGAGAGGGGCCGAGCCGCTTTGTCCGGGCGCACGGCGGGGGCCATCAGACTGCGATCCACATGTGTCGAGCCGCAGATCGCGCAGCTCACCAGCCCGCGATCCCGCTGCGTCTCAAACGCATCCGAACTTGGAAACCAGCTTTCGAACTGATGTCCCTGATCGCACTCCAACTTGTACAGGATCATCCTATATCCTTGCTCGACGACGCCACCGGTCAGTATATGACGGTTGGGTGACCGCATTTCCAGTCGGGCTGACCGCGTGGCTATGCTAGTGATACTTGAGCGCACGGAGTGGGACTGGAGGCGATGGCGCTTTTTTCCGTGGATCGGAGACTGGCCCCGGGCCTAGGGGCGGCGCTGGCCGGATTTTTCGCGGCCGCGATTTGGGATGATCCGCTGAACACGATCATGTCCGCCTCGGCGGGTGCGCTGGCCGCGGCGCTGGCCTTCATCCGCTCGCCCAGCGATACCAAACCGATCGTGCGGCCCGAGCCTGCCCGCGAGGAAGAACCGCAAAAAGCCAACGGCCTCGCGCCCGGACAGGGCCGCGCCCTGCTCGAGCGGTTGCCGATGGGGGTGATCTTGATCGACCGGCGCGCGACGATCACTTTCGCCAACGACCAGGCCAACGAGATCTTCGGCATCTCCAGACTGATCGACCAGCCGAGTTCCAGCCTGCGGGCGCCGCGGCTGGTCGAGGCGATCGATGCCGGGGTCAGCGATGGCCTGTCCGGATCTGTGCAATTCTCGCTGTCGCGGGCGCAGGACATCCATCTCCGCGCCTATATCCGCCCGCTGGAGGTGCCGGCGCCAGCCGACCGGCAGAGCCGCGGGCCGACGGTCCTGGTTGTGATCGAGGATGTGACCCAGGCGATCCGGACGGTCGCGTTGCACCGTGATTTCGTCGCGAATGCCAGCCACGAGCTGAAAACGCCGCTCAGCTCGATCACCGGCATCATCCAGACCCTGCTCGGTCATGCCCGCGACGACCCAGAAGCGTCGGAGCGGTTCCTGAACATGATGTCCTCGCAGACCGACCGGATGAAGCGGCTGGTGGAGGATCTGCTGTCGCTCAACCGCATCGAGCTGAACGAGCGGATCGCCCCGCGCGACCCGCAGCCAGTGCGCCGGATCGTCTGGGAGGTGGCCGATGCGCTGCGCCAGATCGCCGAGGAGAACGGCATGGCGCTGGAGGTCGATGACGCCAGCGAGCATCCCTATGTCCTCGGCAGCCGCGAAGAGCTGGCGCAGGTCTTCCGCAACCTGATCGACAACGCGATCAAATATGGCCGCGAAGGCACGGCGGTCACCATCGCGGTCGAACCCGACAGCCCCGAACGCCAGGATATGATCGGGATCTCGATCACCGATCACGGCCCGGGGATTGCCCGCGAACATATCCCCCGCCTGACCGAGCGGTTCTATCGCGTCTCGGTCAGCCGATCGCGCGAGAAGGGTGGCACGGGTCTGGGGCTGGCCATCGTCAAACACATTTTGAACCGACACCGTGGGGATTTAGAGATCGTCTCGACCGTCGGCAAAGGCTCGACCTTCACGGTCTGGCTGCCGATCGCCGAGCGCAGCCGGCGCGCGCTGTCCGACCAGGCCACGGCCGCCTGAGAGGGCGCGCGCTCACGGAAGGGTGATTCGAGCCCGGGGCTTATCGGCGGGTCTCGACGCCGCCTTCGACAACCGAACAATTCTTTAATTTGTATAAAACTCAAGCCTCTACCCTGTGTATAAATATACGTCTCCTGGTCGTCATAAAACTGTTGCACAAGCTTATTATCCGTCCCCCACGACCAGTCAAAACTAGGTCCTACAGGAGACATTCATGAAAACCACCATCATTGGCGCCGCTGCCGCGGCCCTGGCCACTCTCGCTCTGGCAGGCAACGCAGCTGCACGCGACCAGATCAAAGTCGTCGGCTCGTCGACCGTGTTCCCGTTCTCGACCGCAGTGGCTGAGACCTTCGGCAAAGTGACCTCGTTCAAGACCCCCGTCGTCGAGTCGACCGGTTCGGGCGGTGGTCTGAAGCTGTTCTGCGCCGGCGTCGGCACCGAGCACCCGGACATCACCAACGCCTCGCGCCGCATGAAGGCAAAAGAGTGGAAGCTCTGCAACGAAAACGGCGTCACCGACATCGTTGAGTCGGTTGTCGGCTTTGACGGCATCGTTGTTGCAAACGCAAAGAACGGCGCGGACTTCACCGGCCTGACCCGCGAAATCCTCTTCAAGGCCCTGGCCAAAGGCCAAGGCGAGCCGACCAACTGGTCGGACGTTGATCCGTCGTTGCCGGCGATCAAAATCGAAGTCCTGGGCCCCCCGCCGTCGTCGGGCACCCGTGACGCTTTCGAAGAGCTGGCCATCCAAGCTGGCTGCAAGAAAGCCGGTCTGGACAAAGCCACCTGTAAAGCCGTCGAAATCCGTGACGATGGCGCTTATGTCGACGCTGGCGAGAACGACAACCTGATCGTCTCGAAGCTGACCGCCAACCCCGACGCTGTGGGTGTCTTCGGCTACTCGTTCCTCGACCAGAACGCCGACAAGATCAAAGGCGCAACGATCGGTGGCGTGGTTCCGACCTTCGAGAACATCTCGTCGGGCGAGTACCCGGTGTCGCGTTCGCTGTACTTCTACATCAAGAAGGCACACGTGGGCGTCGTTCCTGGCATCGCCGAGTATGGCGCTGAGTTCGTGTCCGAGCGCGCTTCGGGCCCCGACGGCTACCTGGCCGACAAAGGCCTGATCCCGCTGCCGGAGAGCGATCACGCTGCAAACGCTGCTCGCGTGACCTCGCTGACCGTCATGACCGGCGACGAGAAGCTGAAGTAATCTTCTCTCTTCTGCCGGGCGGGGTTTCCCGCCCGGCACCCTCTCTATTCGTTTGATCTCTTAGATCCCATACCAACTCGTCCGGCGCGTCTGGTGCCGGCGGTTCGATGCGAAACCCGGGGGGGCTTCCCGATGCTGTCTTTGTCACTCCTTGCGATTGTCGTGCTTGCGATGATCGCGTTTGCGCTTGGCCGCGCGCGCGCCGTGGCGGTCGCACCCGCAGGTCAGGTGAGCCTGCATTCCCGGCCGAGCTATCATGGCCTGTATTGCCTGCTCTGGATCCTGATCATCGGCATCGGCGTCTTCATCGTGCTCGATCTGATCATGACGACGCATCTGAACAGCTCTATCTACAGCGCGATCCGGGACGCCGTGCCGGATATGAGCGAGATCGAGCAGCAGCTCGTCTTCTCGGACGCGGCAAAACTGGCGACAGGCGGCATTGCATCGACCGAAGACACACTCCGACTGCAGCTCAAGGACCTGTATTCGCAGAAGGATCAGCTGAAGAGCTGGGTGGTCAGTCTCGGCTCGATCGCGGCGGCGGTTGCGACCTTCTACATGACCTACAAGCAGCTGTCGTCCGGTTTCCGTGCCCGGAACCGGGCCGAGCGGATCCTGCGCACGATCCTCTGGGTATCGGCCACCATCGCGATCCTCACCACGCTGGGCATCGTGCTGTCCCTGATGGGCGAGACGCTGAACTTCTTCATCAATCAGATCGGGGGGCAGTGGCAGTCGTTCTTCTTCGGAACCACCTGGAGCCCGCTCTCTGGCGTGCATACCGGAGAGATGGATCCGGCCAAGGTGGGCTCCATCCCGCTCTTCGCCGGGACGCTGATGATCACGGTGATCGCGATGCTGGTCGCCGTGCCGATCGGGCTTTTCGCCGCCATCTACCTGTCGGATTTCGCCGGACCAGGAGTGCGGAGCTGGGCTAAGCCGATGATCGAGATCCTCGCCGGGATCCCGACCGTGGTCTACGGCTTCTTCGCCGCGATCACCGTGGCGCCTTTTATCCGCGATACCGGCGAGTTGATCGGCCTGGATGTCTCGGCGCAATCGGCGCTGGCCGCTGGGGTGGTGATGGGGATCATGATCATCCCGTTCATCTCGTCGCTGTCGGATGACGTCATCAACGCGGTGCCGCAGAGCCTGCGCGACGGGTCCTACGGTCTCGGGGCGACCAAGGCAGAGACGATGCGCAAGGTCATCCTGCCGGCCGCGTTGCCGGGGATCGTCTCGGCGGTGCTGCTGGGCGTCTCGCGCGCTGTTGGGGAGACCATGATCGTGGTCATGGCGGCGGGGCAGGGGGCGAACCTCACCTGGAACCCGCTGGAGGAAGTCACCACCGTGACGGTGCAGATCGTCATGCTGATCCTGGGCGATACCGACGCTTCCACCGCATCTGGCCCGGCCTATACGCTTGGCTTCGTGCTCTTCTTCGTGACGCTGATCCTGAACATCATCGCGCTGCGCATCGTGCGCAAATACCGCGAAATGTACGATTGATGGGGGCTTGAGAGATGGCAACTACCGTAGATATGACGGCCCTCTCGGCCCAACACACCTCCGACGCGGCAAACCGTCGTTCGAAGGCGCGGCACTGGGCCGAGTGGCGGCTCAAAGCCTATGGGATCGCAGCGATCGCCTTGGCCGCGCTTGCGCTGGGCATCCTGATCTCGACCGTGATCGGCAAGGCGACCACGGTTTTCTATGAGTACTACATCTCGCTCGACACGCGGATCTCCGTGACCGAGGCCGAGCGTGACCGACTGCGCGATCCGAACCCGCGGGCCCGCGTGGGCATGGACAAGGTGGCGCGGAACGCCATGGTCGCGAAGGTCGAGCGTGATTTGAACCGGACCGAGCGGCGCGATCTCGGCCGCCTGCTCTCGACCGATGCCGGTCTGGAACTGGGCGATGTGGTCAAGGCCGATATGGGGTTGATCGGCCAGCGCCTGCTCTACCCAGCGCTTCTGGACGACGAGGTGCAGATGTACCTCAAAGGCGGGCTGGGCAAACTGATCGATGCGGGCACGCAGGGCCGCCTCGTGCTCAAGGAACTCGGCGACGAGATCCAACTGGGGTTCGAGCCTGGGGCCATGGAAGTGGCTCGCGAAGGCCTCGCAAAGCAGCGGGCCAATGCCGCCCGGGCTGCCCGCGCCGAAGCCGCCCGGCAAGAGAACGCCATCGCGGCGACCCGCACCGACCTGACCGGCGCCTCCGAGGAGAGCCGGGCCTCGATCCAGGCTGCCCTCGACAGCTTTATGGCCCGGCGAGACAAAGCCGTCGAGGACGCGCAGCGCCTGCAGGGACTGGCGGACGACGCGAACGCGGTCTTCACCCTGACGAACGAGGATCCGAGCGTCCTGATACGGATGAGCGGCGGCTGGCTGAAGCTGACCGAGCTGGGTCCGACCAGCGCCCGGGCCATCGTTATGGAGCCGCTGGATATTCTCGGCTCGGCCGATGCCGGCGACTGGAATGCGGAATACCTGGCCAGGCCCGAGATTTCGCGCAACCTGAACGACCGTCAGGTCGTCTGGATCGAGACCTTCAAACGCTCTGGTTTCATCTTTGCCGAGGTGAACACGCGGCTGCTCAGCGTCTCGGACAGCTCGAATGCCGAATTGGCTGGCATCTGGGGGGCGATGGTGGGCTCGTTCTGGACCATGATCGTCACCTTCTGCCTCGCTTTCCCGATCGGGGTCATGGCCTCAATCTATCTCGAGGAATTTGCGCCGAAAAATCGGCTGACGGATTTCATCGAGGTGAATATCAACAACCTCGCGGCGGTGCCCTCGATCGTGTTCGGCCTGTTTGGGATCACGGTGCTGATCTCGGGGGTGAAGCTGTTCGATGTGCAGCTGTTCGACGGGTTGTTGAGAGCCATTGTTGATGATCCGCGCTCGACCCCGCTGGCGGGTGGCTTTGTGCTGGCGCTGATGAGCCTGCCGACGATCATCATCGCGGCCCGCGCCTCGATCCGCGCCGTCCCGCCCTCGATCCGCGATGCGGCTCTGGGGATCGGCGCGTCGAAGCTGCAAACCTCGACCCACCACGTTCTGCCCCTGGCGATGCCCGGTATCCTGACCGGATCGATCATCGCCATGGCGCAGGCTCTAGGCGAGACGGCGCCGCTGATCATCATCGGCATGAACAGCTTCATCCAAGAGGCGCCCAGCACTCCGTTCGACAAGGGCAATGTGCTGCCCTCGCTGATCTATCTCTGGAACAACAACTCGGAACGGCTGTTCGACGGCAAGACCGCCGCGGCCATCGTCGTCCTTCTGTTGTTCCTGATCGCCATGAACGCGCTGGCCGTGTTGCTGCGCAAACGTTTCGAACGCCGCTGGTAAGCCGGCTGGACAAGGAGCACTCCGATGCAAGACATGGAAATGCAACCCGAGGTCAAGTTCAGCGCCCGCGGCGTGGACGTGTTCTATGGCTCGACCCAGGCCATTAAGGCCGTCGACATCGATATCGAGGACCGGGCTGTCACCGCCTTCATCGGCCCGTCGGGCTGTGGCAAGTCGACCTTCCTGCGCTGCCTCAACCGGATGAACGACACGATCGACATCTGCAAGGTGACCGGCGAGATCAAGCTGGATGGCGGCGACATCTATGACAACGAAGTCGATCCCGTGCAACTCCGCGCCCGGGTTGGCATGGTGTTCCAGAAACCGAACCCGTTCCCAAAGTCGATCTATGACAACGTCGCATATGGCCCCCGGATCCACGGCCTCGCGACGACAAAGGCCGAGTTGGACGATATCGTCGAGCAGTCGCTGCGCCGCGCGGCGATCTGGACCGAGGTGAAGGACCGTCTGGACGCCCCCGGCACCGGCCTGTCGGGCGGTCAGCAGCAGCGCCTGTGCATCGCCCGCGCCGTGGCCACAGCGCCCGAGGTGCTGCTGATGGACGAGCCCTGCTCGGCTCTCGATCCGATCGCCACGGCCCAGGTCGAGGAATTGATCGATGAGCTGCGTGCGAGCTACTCGGTGGTGATCGTGACCCACTCGATGCAGCAAGCCGCGCGGGTCAGCCAGAAGACTGCCTTTTTCCACCTCGGAGAGGTGCTGGAGTATGGCGAGACGGGGAAGATCTTCACCAACCCAGATCATGAAAAGACGCAGCAATATATCACCGGCCGCTTCGGGTGAATTGGCGGCCGGCCCGGCGCCCTGTCGGCGCTGAGAGGGTGGCATGAACATGAGCAGGCATATCGTCACCTCGTTCGACGACGAGCTGAAGACGATTTCCGCCCGTATCTCCGAAATGGGGGGCATGGCCGAGGAGCAGCTCAGCCGTGCCCTCGAGGCCGTGGCGACCCGCGACAGCATGATGGCCTCGGAGGTCATCGCGAATGATGACCGCATCGACGCGATGGAGGTGAAGCTGGAGGAGATGACCATCCAGCTTCTCGCGCTGCGCCAGCCGGTCGCGAAGGATCTCCGCGAGGTGGTCGCTGCGCTGAAAATCGCCTCGACGCTGGAACGGATCGGCGATCTGGGAAAGAACGTGGCGAAACGCGCGATCTACCTGAATGAAAGCCAACCGCTGAAGATCTCCTCTTCGATCGTGCGGATGGGGCGCCAGACCCAGACCCTGGTGGCCGAGGTGCTCGACGCCTACACGGTGCGCGACACGGCGCTGGCGGTCAGCGTCTGGAAGCGCGATGTCGATATCGACGAGATGTACAACTCGCTGTTTCGCGAGCTGATCACCTATATGATGGAGGACAGCCGGACGATCGGGCTGTGCTCCCAACTCCTCTTCGTCGCCAAGAATCTGGAACGGATCGGCGATCACGCGACCTTTATCGCGGAAATGATCTACTACGTGACCGAGGGCAAACGCCTCGGTGACGACCGGCCCAAAGGCGACCCGCTCGGAGAGTTGCCGTTGCCGGAGCATTTCTGAACACGGGGAGGAAGATATGCCCGCACGCGTTCTGGTGGTCGAAGACGAGGAAGCGCTCTCGGCGCTGCTCGAATACAATCTGGGCAAGGAAGGGTTCAGCGTGCGCGTCAGCCGCGAGGGCGAAGACGCGATGCTGGCAATCGAGGAGGATCACCCCGATCTGGTGCTGCTCGACTGGATGCTGCCGGGCCTGTCGGGGATCGAGATCTGCCGCCAAATTCGCGCCCGGGCCGAGACCCGTGACACGCCAGTGATCATGCTGACCGCTCGGGGCGAGGAGGAGGACCGGATCCGCGGCCTCGACACCGGCGCCGACGATTACCTGACCAAGCCGTTCTCGATCCCGGAATTGACCGCCCGGGTGCGGGCCCTGCTCCGCCGGGCGCGCCCGACCCTGTCGGCCGAGGTCGCGACCTTCGGCGATCTGACCCTCGATCGCGAAACCCGCCGGGTCCGCCGGGCCGAGCGCGAGATTCATCTGGGCCCCACCGAGTTCCGCCTGCTCGACTGCCTGATCCAACGCCCGGGCCGGGTGTTCAGCCGCGAGCAATTGCTCGATCTGGTCTGGGGCCGCGATGTCTATGTCGAGGCCCGCACGGTCGATGTCCATGTCGGACGCCTGCGCAAGGCGCTCAACCGGCGCGGCGAGCGCGATCCGATCCGCACGGTCCGCGCGGCGGGCTATGCGCTGGACGAGACCTATAACGGCTAAATCCAAGCGGCGTGCGCTGACGCGCACACGTCTTCTCATGGGAATCGGAGAAAATGCCATCGCTGGCGCGACAGCATTTCGGCCGATCCCCAGCGCCCAGCGTCGAGCGATGCGCCCGGTCCCGCCAAAACGCTGTCGCGTCAGCGATGGCGTTTTCTCAGGGACCGGACAAAAGAAATGTGCGCGTCAGCGCACGCCGTTTAGCTTGGTTCAGCGCGAGGCGCGTGATCGGTCGCGGCGGGTGGACATCGGTTGGAAGGCGACGGCCACATGATGTTCGCAATACGGTTTCCCGGGCACGCAGGGCAATCCGCAGAAGAAGAAATTCTCCTCCGCCGGGTCGCCGATCGGCCATTTGCAAGTACGTTCGGTCAGCTCAAGAAGGTCTAGCTTCTTCGCCATTTTCTCGATTTCAACCAGCGTTGCCCGTGCCGCTTCCTCTTCCGGCGTCGGCAAGCCGGGGGCGCGCGGCTGGCTGGCATCGCGGATCGCGGGTGGGATCCGCTGCGGCGGAGCAGGCTTCGCGGGCTCGGGCATCGGTTCCGCCGCCTCGACCGGTTTGGCCGCTTTCTGCGCCGGTTTGTCCGGGCCCTTCTGCTCTTCCGGGGCCCCGCCCGGTGCAGCAGCGCCCCGGTTCGACAGGCCGAGCCGGTGCACTTTGCCGATGACGGCATTGCGGGTCACCCCGCCCAGCGATTTCGCGATCTGGCTTGCGCTCATTCCCTCGGCCCAAAGCTCTTTCAATTTCTCGACTCGCTCGTCGGTCCAAGACATCGGGCACTCCTCTGACTTTCGCGCGTACAGGGCGGTCTCTCCATGCGTGCACGAGCATCTGCCTCAAGAGACAGGTCCATGGCAACCCTTTCTATTGTAAGCGGTGGCGGCCGGGTTACAAGGCGGCAGACCGTACGGGCCGCATCTGGCCGGTCATCAGCAGCGGAGCGCCAAGATGCACAGCATGGGAACCAGACGGTTCGGTCAGGTGAACTGGCTGGGGATGCAGACGCTCTATGAGCGGGAGGTCCGCCGCTTCCTGAGCGTCTGGAGCCAGACCGTCCTGGCGCCGGTCGCCACCTCGATCCTGTTCCTGGTGGTCTTTACCCTCGCCTTCGCCGCGCGGCGGGGGCCCGAGGGCGATGTCCCGTTCGAGGTGTTCCTCGCCCCCGGCGTGATGATGATGGCGGTGATCCAGAATGCCTTCGCCAACACCTCCTCCAGCCTGATGATCGCCAAGGTGCAGGGCAATATCGTCGACACGCTGATGCCGCCGCTCAGCCCGGGCGAGCTGCTGGCCGGTTATGTCCTGGGCGGGGCGACGCGCGGGTTGGTCTGTGCGCTGGCGATCGGTCTTTTGGTGCTGCCGGTGGTCGGCGTCGGAGTGGCGGCGCCTTTCTGGCTGATCTTCTTTATCTTGTCGGGCAGTACGCTGCTGGCCCTGGCAGGTCTTCTCGCCGCGATCTATGCCGAGAAATTCGATCAGACCGCGGCCATCACCAATTTCCTGATTACCCCGCTCAGCTTCCTCTCCGGCACATTCTACTCGATCTCGGTGCTGCCGGAGCCGTTCGAGAGCCTCAGCCGCGCCAACCCGTTTTTCTATCTGATCGACGGCGCGCGCTATGGCACGCTCGGTCAGTCGGATGCCGATCCCTGGCTGGGGGCGGCGGTGACGCTGGGCTGCAATCTCGTTCTGGGGCTGATCGCCTGGCGCTGGCTGTCCACGGGCTATCGGCTGAAGAGCTGAGCCGCGATTGACTTTTCGGGCCCCCTTGGGCATCACACCAGCTCTGCCCCCGGGTTCCGGCCTCACGGGGGCGGTTTGCGTTTCAGAGGCCGCCCATCGACCATGAAGGAGACATCCCGTGATCGCGCCCGTAATGCCCACCTATGCACGGGCACCGCTCGAATTCGAGCGGGGCGAGGGTTCTTGGCTCACCACCACCGACGGCAAGTCGTTCATCGACTTTGGCGCCGGCATCGCGGTGACCGCCCTTGGCCATGCCCATCCGAAGCTGATCGATGCTTTGGAGCGGCAGGCGCGACGCGTGTGGCATGTCTCGAACCTCTACGACATCCCCGAGCAGCGGCGGCTGGCCGAGCGGCTGGTGGCCGAGACCTTCGCCGACACGGTATTCTTCACCAATTCCGGCACCGAGGCGATTGAGGGCTGCATAAAGACGGCGCGGAAATACTGGTCGGCCAAGGGCGAGGACCGGGTCGAGATCCTCACCTTCGGTGGCGCGTTTCACGGCCGGACCTATGGCGGGATCTCGGCGGCGGGGTCGGAGAAGATGGTCGGTGGCTTCGGCCCGATGATCCCGGGCTTTACCCATCTGTCCTTTGGCGATCATGACGCTTTGCAGGCCGCCGTCAGCGACCGCACCGCCGCGATCCTGGTCGAGCCGATCCTGGGCGAGGGTGGGATCAAGGTTTTGCCGACGGCGTGTTTGCGCGGCCTGCGCGCGCTCTGCGACCAGACCGGCGCGCTGTTGATCTTTGACGAGGTGCAATGCGGCATGGGCCGGACCGGGCATCTCTTCGCCCATCAGGCCAGCGGGATCACGCCGGATCTGATGGCGATCGCCAAAGGGATCGGCGGGGGCTTCCCGCTCGGGGCCTTCCTGGCGACCGAGGCGGCGGCCAGCGGCATGACCGCCGGCACCCATGGCTCGACCTATGGCGGCAATCCGCTGGCCTGCGCCGTGGGCGATGCGGTGCTCGAGGAAGTCGCCACGCCCGAATTCCTCGAAGCCGTCCGCGCCAAATCCCGCTTCCTGCGCCAGCGGCTGGCGGAGCTGGCCGACAGCCACGAGATGGTCGAGGAGGTGCGCGGCGAGGGCCTGATGCTGGGCCTGCG
>JBCBIS010000007.1:0-43905 GCA_038524325.1 Pseudomonadota bacterium | reverse complement strand
CAGCCTCGAGATCACTGCGATGCGGCCCTTCGAGCGTGCGCCCGGCGGCGGCATCGCGCGCCCGGCCATCGGCCAAGGCCTGCGCCAGGCCGGCGGCCTCCTCGCTCTCGGTCTGGTCCAGTGTGGTGTCGGGATCGGCATCCGCGTATGCCGCGGAACGAATCACGTCCCAGAAGCGCGTTTCCATGGCGCCGAGAATAGCCAGATCGGCCCTGGGAAACAATGAATTCCCCGCCGGATCGGCCGCTTGCAGCCGCGACAGCGCCGCCGCCCGGCCACGGGCGATCCGCGCGCCCTGCCGGGCCATCTGCGCCTCGAGCCCGCCGAGCCAGGCCGGGTCGAACCGCCCCTCCTTCAACAGCCGGTTCCGCTCGCGCATCGCCTTCTCATAGGCCACCGACGCCTCGGCATGGGCGGGGTGGAACCCCAGCGTGATCCGGTCGAGAAAGCGGCGGCGTTCCGAAGCACCCTCCATCCACAGCCGGTCCATGGCCGGGGTCAGCCAGACGATGCGGACGAGATGGCCGAGCGCGGTTTGCGTCGCCGCCTTGCCGTCGATCTCGACCGAGCGGGTGCCGGTTTCGCCCTCCATGCCGGTGACGATCTCGATATCGCGATCTGCAGCCGCCACCTCGGCCCGGATCCGCCAGCCGAGGCGGTCGGGCCGGCGGACCAACTCCTCTGCCCCCGCCCGGCGCAGACCGCGCCCAGGCGCCAGCAGCGAGACCGCCTCGAGCACATTCGTCTTGCCGGCCCCGTTCGGACCGTAGAGAGCGACCGACGCCCCCCCCGTCTCGACCCGCCCTGAGGCATAAGATCGAAACTGCCCAAGTTTCAGTGTGAGAACCGAAAGGGTCACAAAGCCGTCATTGTTGCGTCAGTCGCAACAGTATTTGACAAAGCGTTGGGGTAATCCCCCCTTGAACGGGGGGCTATGTGCCTATCGCACATTCCACCCGGCAGAGGAGACCCGCCGTGATCACGTTCTACTATCACCATACGCCGAACCCGATGAAAGTCGCGCTCTTCCTCGAGGAAAGCGGCATGGAGTACACCATCAAGGGCGTGGACACGTTCAGGGGCGAGCAACATGCCGACGATTTCCGCAAAATCAACCCGAATGGCAAGACCCCGGCGATCGAGGACGATGGCGTGCGGGTCTTCGACAGCAACGCCATCCTGCTCTATCTGGCCGAGAAAGCCGGTAAATTCCTGGGCAAGCCCGAGGAAAAGGGCGAGGTTTTGTCCTGGCTGATGTTTGTCGCCACCGGCCTCGGCCCCTATTCGGGTCAATGGGTGCATTTCCAGACCGCGGGTGCGGCGGAGGGCGGCGACTATGCCAAGAACCGCTATAAATTCGAGGCGCATCGCCATTACGAGGTGATGGACGCCCATCTGGCCGGGAAATCCTTCTTCGTCGGTGACGATCTGACGATCGTCGATATCGCCGCCTGGGGATGGGTCGACCGCCACGTTCGCGTGCTGGGCGAGGGCGAGATCGACGCCTATCCCAATGTCAAAGCCTGGTTCGAGGGCGTGAACGCCCGCCCGGCGGTCGAGCGAGCCCGGAACATCGGCAAAGACATCGCCTTCAAGAAGGACTTTGACGAGGAAACCGCTCGCGCGATGTTCCCCTCGAACTTCGCCGCCGAATGAGGTAACGCCCGCAGGTTCAGGCTTGCGGGCACCCCTTCTCCGCCCGCACGTCGTCCAGAATGCTCTGGCGCTGATCGGCGTCGACGAGGTCATTCCGCTGCGCTTCAAGCTCGGCCTGCGCCTCGACAAGTCCGGCACAGTCGCGCGCCGAGATATCCGCTTCCCAGGCGCGCAGGACGCCGATGCGCTTGGTCTCGGCGTCATAGACAGCCCGAGCGGCCAGGGCGCAGCCTGACAGGACCGCAAAGGTCGCGAGCAATGCGGTGAGAGATCCGAGGGTGCGCATGACCTCTCCTGAAGCGAGAAGCGGGTCAAACCCGCATGGGCATCACGACATAGACCGCGGATTGGTCCTCGCCCTCACGCACCAGAGTGGGCGCGCCAGGATCGGCGAACATGAAGACGGCGTTCTCGCGATCGACCTGGCTGGCGATCTCCAGCAGGTATTTGGCGTTGAAGCCAATCTCCATGTTGTCGTCGGGATAGGCCACACCGATCTCCTCGGCCGCACTGCCCGCATCGGGGGAGTTGACTGAGAGCGTGAGCTTGTCGGTCTCCATCGCCAGTTTCACGGCACGCGAGCGCTCCTGGCTGACGGTCGCCACCCGGTCCACCGCGGCGGCGAATTCGGCGGCATCCACCTCCATCCGCTTGGTGTTTCCGGTTGGAATCACGCGGGTATAGTCTGGGAAAGCGCCGTCGATGACCTTCGAGGTCAGAACCAGCCCCTCGGCCGAAAACCGGATTTTGGTTTCGGAGACCGAGATGGCAATCTCCGCCTCGTCATCGTCGAGCAGTTTGCGCAACTCTCCCACCGTTTTGCGCGGGACGATCACGCCGGGGGCCTCCTCGGCGCCCTCCGGCAGGTCGGTGTCGATCCGCGCCAGCCGGTGCCCATCGGTCGCGACGGCGCGGAGTTTTTTCTCTCCCTCGCTGTCCGCGACATGGAGATAAACGCCGTTGAGGTAATATCGCGTCTCCTCGGTCGACACGGCGAATTTCGATTTGTCGAACAGCCGGCGCAGCACCGGGGCCTTCTCGCTGTAGGAGCAGGCGTATTCCGACGAGGCCATCACCGGGAAATCCTCGCGCGGCAGGGTGGCCAGCGAGAAGCGCGAGCGCCCGGCGATCACATCCAGCCGCCCCGATGTCGGATCGGCCGACAGCGAGACCTGCGCGCCATCCGGCAGCTTGCGCACGATCTCGTGCAGCAGATGGGCCGCTACGGTGGTCGCCCCTGCCTGCTCGACCATCGCGGGCAGTTTCTCGATCACCTCGATATCCAGATCGGTGGCGCGCAGCGAGACCTCGCTCCCCTCCGCTTCCAGCAGCACATTGGCAAGGATCGGAATGGTGTTCTTGCGTTCCACCACCCCTTGGGCGCGGCTCATCGCTTTGAGCAGTTGCGCGCGCTCGATGCTGACTTTCATGGCGTGTCTATCCCAGCCGAAATTGGTCTCGTTGGCCCCGAGAAGGGCTCATGAGCCTATCCGATCCATCCCCCCGATCAATGCCCCGATTGCGGTTTTCGCGCAAAATGCCGGGCTTGGGCCGCAGTTCGCATCTCGGATCTCAAGGCGAATGCGCGGATGATGCAGATTTCATTTGTCCGACAATTCACGATCGGGCATTGCAAGGGCCGACAGGATGGCAGCCCCGCCAGAACCGAAGGAGAGAGCCCATGTTCAACGCCCTGATGGTCGAGAAAGCCGAAGACGGCAGCACCAGCGCCAGCGTGCAACAGATTGCCGAGGACCGCCTGCCCGACGGCGATGTGACGGTGGCGGTCGAATACTCGACGGTGAACTACAAGGACGGGCTCTGCATCGGGCCGGGCGGCGGTTTGGTGCGCACCTACCCCCATGTGCCGGGGATCGATTTCGCGGGTACGATCGAGACCTCCGAGGACGACCGCTACAAACCGGGCGACAAGGTGGTGCTGACCGGCTGGCGCGTGGGCGAGAACCGCTGGGGCGGATATGCGCAAAAAGCGCGGGTCAAGGCGGATATGCTGGTGCCGCTGCCCGAGGGGCTGACGACGCGCCAGGCCATGGCGGTCGGCACGGCGGGCTTCACCGCGATGCTGGCCGTGATGGCGCTGGAGGATCACGGCATCAAGGACGGGCCGGTGCTGGTAACCGGCGCGGCCGGCGGGGTCGGCTCGGTCGCCACGGCGATCCTGGCGAAGCTAGGGCATGAGGTGGCCGGCGTCACCGGGCGGCCCGAAACCGAGGAATATCTGAAAAGCCTCGGCGCCACGCAGATCGTCGCACGTGACGAGATCAACGAGACGGTCAAGCGCCCGCTGGAGACCGAGACCTGGGGTGGCTGTGTCGATGCCGTGGGCGGCGCGATGCTGGCCCGGCTGCTGGGCCAGATGACCTATGGCGCGAGTGTCGCAGCGGTCGGCCTCGCAGGCGGCGCGGGCCTGCCGGCGACCGTCATCCCGTTCCTGCTGCGCGGCGTAAACCTGCTGGGGATCGACAGCGTGATGCAGCCCTATGACAATCGGGTCCGCGCCTGGGGGCGGATTGCCAGCGACCTGCCGATGGACAAACTGGAGGCGATGGTAAGCCCGGCCACCCTGGCCGATCTGCCGAGTCTGGGTGCCGATATCCTGAAGGGTCAGGTCAAGGGTCGGGTGGTCGTCGACGTGAACGCCTGAACCTGGCGCGAGGCCGGGCCGGTGCCGTCGGCGTCCCGGGCTTGACCCGGGACCTCCTGCTCGGGCGCCTCCGGGAGGTCCCGGGTCTGCATCGCGTCATTTCATGCCGCGAAGCGCCCGGGACATCTCGGTCGGCGGATGTCAGCGGCCTTCGAGGTGCCGGCGGAGCGCTTCGAGATCTTCGGCCAATTGACCATCAGACTCTTTCAGCTTCTCGATGGTTTTCACCGCGTGGATCACTGTGGTGTGGTCGCGATTGCCGAAACCGCGGCCGATTTCTGGCAGGCTCTTGGGCGTCAGCATCTTGCAGAGATACATCGCCATCTGCCGCGGTCGCGCCACGGTCCGTGCCCGGCGGGCCGAGGTGAGATCCGACATCCGCAAGTTGAAATAGTTCGAGACGACGCGCTTGATCTCCTCGATCGTCACCTTGCGCTCGACCGTTTTGAGCAGATCCGCCAGGCATTCCTGGGTCAGCTCCATATCAACGGGCCGGTTGACCAACGAGGCGAAGGCGAAGAGCCGGGTCAGCGCGCCCTCCAGCACCCGCACATTGGTGCTGATCCGATGGGCGAGGAACTCCAGCACTTTCTGCTCGATCTCGACCTCGGGATAGTTGCCGCGCATATCGGCGACTTTCTGCTGCAGGATCCCAAGCCTCAGCTCGTAATCTGCCGGGTGGATATCGACCACCAGACCCTGCTGCAGGCGCGACTTGATCCGCATCTCGAGCCCGTCGATCTGTTCGGGGCTCTTATCAGCGCTCAACACGATCTGCTTCTGCTGATCCACCAGGGCATTGAAGGTGTGGAAGAACTCCTCCTGCGTCGAATCCTTGCCGCCGATGAACTGCACATCGTCGATCATCAGCACATCGACCGAGCGGAATTGCTGTTTGAAGGTATAGGTGTCGCGCGAGCGCAGCGCCGCGACGAAACGGTACATGAACTGCTCGGCCGAGAGGTAGAGCACCCGGCGCTCGGGGAAGGTTTCGGCCATCTGCCAGCCGATCGCATGCATCAGATGGGTCTTGCCCCGCCCGACGCCGCCATAGAGGAAAACCGGGTTGAAGCTGGCATCCGCCGTCTCGGCGACCCGGCGCGCGGCGGCATGGGCGAGCTCGTTCGGTTTACCGACCACGAAACTGTCAAAGGTGAACCGCGTGTCCAGGGGCGAGCTGTCGAGGGCGTTGGCAGGCGCACTGGTGGGATCTTCGAACCTGGCCTTCGCCGCCGGGTCCGGCTTGGGAAACGTTGAGGTGGCAGGCGTTGACGGCGTGCCGGTGCTCTTCGGCGCGAATTCGGCGGCGCAGCCCTGGCCCGAGACGGTCATATTGATCCGGCGGACCTCCGGCACCTCCTTCTGCAGTTCCCGCAGGATCTGCCGACCGTAATTGCGTTCGACCCAATCCGCCATGAAGCCGGTCGCCGTCGCCAGGACCGCAGAATCGTCATTGATTCGGCTCAGCCGGACCGGCTTGATCCATTGATCGACACAATCCTGGCCAAGCTCGCCTACCGCGCTCGCGATGACCGATGCCCAGATGCGGTTCAATTGATCCGGTGTGTGGGCCCCGGATCCGCCCTCCCCTGTCGCCATGTCTCGTGATTCCACGCCCGTTTTCGTTTTCGTTATGAACCAGCACCGCCGAAGCCATGCCAGCGGATTTCAGCACATGCACCAGGGCAGGCCGCGTTCCTTCCAGCCGCTGGCGGGCCCAGGACCGGCCAGCGGAGGTCGGTTCCCCTCGAACCCTTCGGCTATATTGGTGCAGTGAACCGGGCCCCCGACCGGCTCTGCGGCATTTGCCGCCAACACCTGTGCCATCGCATGGGCAGCCATCATTGACCGCATGCCCGAGCGGCAGATGAAGAACACCCGTCCGGCGGGCCAGCCGCCAAGATTTTCCTGAACATCGCTCAGGAAACGGGGGTTCTGCGCGCGTTCCGGCCCGGACATCCACTCGACAAGACATGTCGTCTTGCCGATGCCGCTGAGGTCGGGGATCCCGACCATCTGCCACTCGATCTCGGTACGCACATCGATCAGGACGGAATCAGGGGTCTGGGTCAGCGACTCGAACGCGGCTGAAGGATCAACTTCATCGACGATCATCGATGGCTGCATCATACGAACCCTACCGAAATATCCCGTTTCTCGACCCCTCCGTGTTAGGCGGTCGATCAGATTCGAAGCAAGTCATTTCGAGGAAAAGGCGATGAAAAAGCCTGGAGCATTTGGCGAAATCTGCTGTTCTTAAAGTACTTAAAGTCAAAAGTAGCGCCAATCCCAAAAGAAACGGCGACGTGTAGTGTGACAATACTATGGCGCGAACACGGCTATTGGAAGAGCCCCGTCGTTTGAGAGTGTACCTAAAACCAACGACCAACGCCAAGTGATAATTTACATAAAGATAGCATTTCTGTGTCGCGCATGTGACGACCGCTCGGCTGCCTGGCCGATCGCTGTCACATCAGTGTCGCTCAGGTGTTTTGGAAAATCAGGCCGTCATCGTATTGATACGATGGTGCAATCTCGAAACTTTCCGGCTGGCGGCGTTGCGATGCATGATGCCTTTTTGCGCCCCGCGCATGATCTCCGGCTGAGCCGCTTTCAACGCTGACAGAGCAGCGCCCTGGTCGCCGGAGGCAATTGCCTCTTCAACCTTGCGGATAAAAGTACGGACGCGCGAGCGGCGCGATTTGTTCACTTCGGTGCGGCGCGCAATCTGGCGGACGCGTTTTTTCGCCGATGGCGTATTGGCCATGATCCGTGTTTTCCTATCTCGTGACGAGTGAGCGGGCGAGATACGCGATACGCGCCACCTCCGTCAAGGCCCTCGGGCGCATGTTGCAGCGGTTGGAGCGATTTACTTCCCTTTGAACTTGGGTGTGCGCTTGTCGGTGAAGGCGCTCATACCCTCTTTTTGATCCTCGGTGGCGAATAGTGCGTGGAACATCCTGCGTTCGAATCGCACGCCTTCTGCCAGGGTGGTTTCATAGGCGCGATTGACCGCCTCTTTTGTCGCGAGCACGGCCAAAGGGCCCTTGTCCGCAATCTTTGCCGCGGTGGCCACGGCATCTTCGACCAGTTTGTCCGCCGGAACGATTCGGCTGACCAGCCCGCTGCGCTCGGCCTCCTCGGCATCCATGAAGCGGCCCGTCAGGTTCATCTCCATCGATTTCGACTTGCCGACAAAACGGGTCAGCCGCTGAGAGCCCCCGGCACCGGGCATCACGCCCAGATTGATCTCGGGCTGGCCGAATTTCGCCGTGTCGGCGGCCAGGATGAAATCGCACATCATCGCCAGCTCGCAACCGCCGCCCAGCGCATAGCCCGCGACCGCTGCAATGACCGGTTTGCGGATCCGGGTCACAACTTCCCAATGCGCGGTGATGAAATCCTCGCCATAGACGTCGCAGAAGGATTTGGGCTGCATCTCCTTGATATCGGCCCCGGCGGCAAAGGCTTTCTCCGACCCGGTCAGGACGATGGCGCCGATTGTGGTGTCGGCATCAAACTTCGTCAGCGCCTCACCCAATTCCTTCATCAACTCGGAGTTCAGGGCATTCATCGCCTTGGGCCGGTTCAGGGTGATCAAACCCACATGATCGCGCGTCTCGACGATGATGTTCTCATAGGCCATCGGGGTCTCCGGTCGCTGCCACATCCGGGCGTGACTTTAGCGTGTGGTCCACTGTGGTCGAGTCATCTCTGGCACTTGGTGCAGTAAAAGCTCGAGCGGCCAGATTGCACGATCCGCGTGACCCGACCGCCGCAACCGGGTTTGACGCAAGGCTGCTCGGCTCGGTCATAGACGCGGAATGCATGCTGGAAATAGCCGAGCTCTCCATCGGCCTGCCGGTAATCGCGCAAGGACGAGCCGCCAGCCGCGATCGCATCGGTCAGCGTCGCCACGATCTCGGCGGCTAGGTCCGCGACCCGCCGGCGCGAGATCGACCCGGCGATCCGGCGCGGATGGATGCCTGACCGGTGCAGCGCCTCGCAGACATAGATATTGCCCAGCCCCGCCACCACACGCTGATCCAGCAGCGCCGCCTTGATCGGGGTCTGCTTGCCCTCCAGCGCCGCCGCCAGAACCTGACCGTTGAACCGATTGCCCAATGGCTCGGGGCCGAGACGGGCGATCAGCGGGTGCGCGGCTTCTTCACCCGTCGGATAGAGGTCCATCGCGCCAAATCGCCGGGCGTCGTTATAGGTGATGCGGCAGCCGAGATCGGTCAGAACTTCGACATGATCGTGCTTGTCGGGGGTCGCACGCGGATGGTGCAGATCCGCCGTCTCGTCGCCATCGATCAGCACCCGGCCGGACATGCCGAGATGGATCAACCAGGTCTCTCCGCCCTCGAGATCGGCGAGGATGTATTTCGATCTGCGGCGCAGCCGGGTCACCGCCTGCCCGGTCAGCCGCTCGGCAAAGCCCCTGGGCAAAGGCCAGCGCAGATCCGGGCGGCGCTGGATCGCCTGGACCAACCGCCGACCGGTCAGGACCGGCTCCAAACCGCGGCGCACGGTTTCGACCTCTGGCAATTCGGGCATGGACGCTCTTCAATAACGGCTCGCGGGCTCTGCACATGGCCTGACACACGCGTCAGCAATGTTTCAAGTGGGTTGTCCGGGGCGAACCGCTCCCGACCTGAGGCGCAAGACCGAGATCGCTTCAAAGGAGACCGCGATGACCGCCACCACCACCCGCGCCGGTATCGAGATGCCGGCCATGACCCTGTCCACCCTCGTGACGCTGCTGCTGGCCGGTTCCGCGGCGACCGTGGCCTTCGACCTGTTCGGTCAATTCATCAGCCCGCTGCTGAAAAGCGTCGCCGCCCCCTATCTCGGCGCGAAACTGGCGCCGGTACCCCTGGCCAGCGCAGTGCTGGCGAAGATCACCGGTGTTCCGGGCAAGGAACTCGGCGCGCTTGGCATCCCCTATGCCATGCACATCCTTACAGGTTTGATCGCCTATCCGCTGGGCTGGCTGATGGTGGCGCGGCCGGTCTGGCGCAATATGGCGCCCTCGCTGCCCTGGTTCGTGCCGGCCGCCGCCTATGGCGTCGCATTGTGGGTTTTCGCCCTCTATTTCATGGCGCATCTGGTGGCCGGGAACCCGCCTTTCCTGGGCTGGGGGTCGATCACCTGGGTCGCACTCTGGGGCCATATGGTCTTCGCCATCGTCGCCGCCTGGGTGATCGAGTGGCGATTGCGGGCGGCTTGACGCCCACATGCTAAGCCCTCCCCGCCAAAGCGGCTGCGGAAGGGCGATGTTTCTGCCTGGCGGGGCATCCCCCCAACCAGGCAGTCGCGCGTGAGGCTGGTTCCTCTGAGACGTAAATGGACCTCTACCCGCAAAGCACGTCTCACAGGACAACCTTCACGATCAGCCGACCCTCCGCCACTGTGCCGCAGCAGGGGGAGTTTTTCTTTTCGCCGCCCGCGCTATGCTCCCGCCCATGAGCGACAGCAAACCCACCACCCATTTCGGGTTCGAAACCATCCCCGAGGATCAGAAGGCGAGCCGGGTCGAGGGCGTGTTCTCCTCGGTGGCCAACCGCTATGACATCATGAACGATCTGATGTCGGCCCGGATTCACCGCCTGTGGAAGGCCGCGATGATCGACTGGCTGGCGCCGCGCCCCGGCATGGAGCTGCTGGATGTGGCCGGCGGCACCGGCGATATAGCCTTCCGCTTTCTCAAACGCGCCAAGGAGGGGCACGCCACGGTCTGCGACATGACCCAGGCGATGCTGGACGAGGGCGCTCTCCGCGCCGAAAAGAACGGGATCTATGCTGTCGACTGGATCTGCGGCGACGCGATGGACCTGCCCTTCGAGGATCGCAGCTTCGACGCCTATACCATCGCGTTCGGCATCCGCAACGTGACCCGGATCGAAGCGGCGCTGGCCGAGGCGCATCGTGTGCTCCGCCCCGGCGGGCGCTTTCTCTGCCTGGAATTCAGCCAACTGCCCGTGCCGGCGCTACAATGGGCCTATGACCGGTATTCCTTCAACGTCATCCCGGCCTTGGGCAAGGCTGTGACCGGGGATCAGGACAGCTATCAGTATCTGGTCGAATCGATCCGGCGGTTCCCGGACCAGGAGAGTTTTGCCGAGCTGATCCGCGACGCCGGCTTTTCGCGGGTGCAGTACCGCAACTTCTCGATGGGCATCGCCGCCTTGCATTCCGGCTGGCGCCTCTGATGCTTTCCGCCCCGGCGCAAATCTGGCGGCTGCTCCGCACCGGGGCGACGTTCGAGCGGACGGGCGCGCTCGACCAGCTGATCGATGCGTTCGGGGTGAAGGGCTGGCCACGCCTGGCGCTGAAGACCCTGGCCCTGCCGGTCGGGATCTTCGGGCGCAAGGGAGACGCCTCACTGCCGCCTATCGCGCGGGCGCTGCAGGCGATGGGTCCGGCCTATGTGAAGTTTGGCCAGATCCTGTCGACCCGGCCCGATGTGGTTGGCGAGGACGTGGTTCGCCAGCTCCGCTTTCTGCAGGACCGGCTGCCGCCCTTCCCCCTCGAGGACGCACGCCGGGTGATCGAGGCCGATTTCGGACCCGAAATCTGGGAGCGCATCACCGATCTCGGAGAGCCGGTGGCGGCCGCCTCGATCGCTCAGGTCCACCCGGCCATCTGGGCCGATACCGGCGAGAAGGTGGCGGTCAAGGTGCTCCGCCCCTCGGTACAGCGGTTGTTCCGGCGGGATATTGGTACGTTTTACTTCATCGCCGGCTTCGTCAGCGCGCTGGTCCCCGGTGCAAAACGCCTCCGCCCCCGCGATGTGGTGTCCCATTTCGAGGGTGTGGTGAACACGGAACTCGACCTGCGGCTGGAGGCGGCGGCGGCGGGAGAGTTTCGCGGCTATGCGCTCGACGACCCGTATGTCCTGGTGCCCGATGTCTATTGGGAGGGATGCTCGCGCCGGGTCATGACGCTGGAATGGGTCGAGGGCAGCCAGCTCGACCCCGAAATTCTGGGGGAGAAGGGCCACAACCTCACCAGCCTCGGCAATCTGGTGATCCGCACGTTCCTCGAGAACGCGCTCGGCAACGGCTATTTCCACGCCGATATGCACCAGGGCAATCTGCGGATCGGGGCGGATGGCCGATTGATCATCTTTGATTTTGGCATCATGGGCCGGCTCGACCCGATCACCCGACGCCATTATGCCGAGATCCTTTATGGCTTCCTCACACGCAATTACCGCCGGGTGGCCGAGGTGCATTTCGAGGCCGGCTATGTGCCCGCTGACCGGGATGTGGAGAAATTCGCTCAGGCCCTGCGTGCGATTGGCGAGCCGATTTTCGGACAGGATGTCTCGAAGATCTCGATGGCCAATCTGCTCGCCTATCTGTTCGAGACGACAGAGCGCTTCGGGATGGAGACGCGGACCGAGCTGATCCTGCTCCAACGCACCATGGTGGTGGTTGAAGGTGTTGCCCGCTCGCTCGACCCGAGATCCAACCTGTTCGAGGCCGCCCGCCCGGTGGTGGAAAGCTGGATTCGTGACAATCTGGGACCGCGGCAACTGGGCAGGGACCTGCTGGAAACGGCGAAGATTCTCACCCGGGTCGGACCGCGCCTGCCCGGCCTCGCCAACGAACTGGTCATGCTGGCGGAGGAGGCGCGCACCCGCCGCCAGAACCCGCCACCACCACCTCCACCGCCCCCGCCGCGCTGGCCCGTCCTGTTGGCAGGCACCGCTTTGGGAGCGGGGCTCACAGCGGCAATTCTGAACTTTCTCTGACGGATATCACCGAGGCGGCACCTGCGCCCGGGCAACGGGCGGGGTGTTGCGGTTTCGGTTGCGCCGCTTCGCCAAGCTTACTACACCTGCAATACGGGGAATATCCGGTTCCCCATGCTGTTCCAGGGGTCTCCGTTGGCGTCACCACATATCTTGTTGATCATCGGCGGAGGCATCGCGGCCTATAAGAGCCTCGAGCTGATCCGGCTGATCCGCAAAGCGGGCGGGCAGGTGACGCCGGTGCTGACCCGGGCGGCGGCGGAGTTTGTCACCCCGTTGACCGTCTCCGCCTTGGCGGAATGCAAGGTGTACACCGATCTCTTCGACCTGAATGACGAGGCGGAGATGGGGCATATCCAACTCTCCCGCGCCGCCGATCTGGTGGTTGTTGCCCCGGCCACAGCGGATCTGATGGCGAAGATGGCGGGCGGGCAGGCGAATGACCTGGCCTCGACCTTGCTGATGGCGACCGACAAGGATGTTCTGATCGCACCGGCCATGAATGTGCGCATGTGGCAGCACGCGGCGACACGGCGCAATCTGGCGACCCTTCACTCCGATGGGATCGTCACCGTAGGCCCCAATGCGGGCGATATGGCCTGTGGCGAGTATGGACCGGGTCGGATGGCGGAGCCGGCCGAGATCCTGTCTGCCATACAGGCCCATCTCGCCGATGGCCCGCTCAAGGGCCACCGGGTGCTGGTCACCTCCGGCCCGACCCACGAGCCGATCGACCCGGTGCGCTATATCGCCAACCGCTCGTCCGGCGCGCAGGGGGCGGCGATTGCGGCGGCGTTGCGCGATCTGGGGGCGGAGGTTGTGCTGATCTCCGGCCCAGCCTCGGCCCCACTGCCCGAAGGCGTGGCGATCACCCGGGTCGAGACAGCCACCGAGATGCTCGCGGCGGTCGAGGCCGCGCTGCCCGCCCAGGCGGCGGTGTTCTGTGCTGCGGTCGCGGATTGGCGGGTGGTCTCTGCCTCTGGCTCGAAGATCAAGAAGGACGGCTCCGGCCAGGTGCCGGCGCTGGAGCTGGCCGAGAACCCGGATATCCTCAAGACGATCAGCCACCTGCCCGCGGGAAAACGCCCCGCCCTGGTGGTGGGCTTTGCCGCCGAGACCGATGACGTGTTGGCCAATGCCACTGCGAAACGCGCCCGCAAGGGCTGTGACTGGATCGTCGCCAATGATGTCAGCCCAGAGACCGGCATCATGGGCGGCACAGAAAACGCCGTCACCCTGGTCACCGCAGCGGGGGCCGAGACCTGGGAGCGCGCCTCGAAAGACAGCGTCGCCGCCCGTCTGGCCCAGCGGATCGCCGCGACGCTGGCAGGCGAGGGCATGGCATGATCGCGCTGCCGATCCTTCCCCTGCCACATCACGACTCTGAGCTGCCTCTGCCAGCCCATGCGACCGATGGCGCCGCCGGTCTGGACCTGCGGGCCTGCCTGCTGCCGGCCGAGCGTGCCGCTGGCGTATTGCTGCCGCCGATGGGGCGGATCCTGGTGCCGACCGGGTTGGCCCTCGCAATCCCCTCGGGTCACGAGGGGCAGGTGCGCCCGCGCTCCGGCCTCGCGACCCGACACGGGGTGACGGTGCTCAACAGTCCGGGCACGGTGGATGCGGATTATCGCGGAGAGGTCAAAGTGGCGCTGATCAATCTGAGCGCCGAAACTTGGCGTCTGACCCATGGCGAGCGCATTGCCCAACTGGTCATTGCTCCATATGCCCACGCCGCGGCCGAGCGGGTCGAGACCCTGGAGGCGACCGGGCGGGGCACCGCGGGTTTCGGCTCGACGGGGATGGGCTGATGTTGCGGCTGTCGCGCAAGACCATGCTGGCGCTGGAGGCAGTGCTGGATGTCGCCTATAACGCCCGTCCGGACCCGGTTCAATCCAAGGACATCACCCGGCGCCAGGGCGTGCCGCAGCGCTATCTGGAGCAGGTGATGCAGCAACTGGTGCACAAGGGCGTCCTGAAGGGCGTGCGTGGCCCCCGCGGCGGCTATACCCTGGCCCGCGAGCGGCGCAAGATCACCGTGGGCGACGTGGTCCGCGTGGTCGATCAACTCGACGAGGAGGCGGATAAGGACCCCGTCTCCGAAGCCGATCTGGGCGTGCGGGTCATCGCGCCGCTCTGGGCGGAGACGCAGGAGGAGGTGCTCGCCCGTCTCGACGCGATCACGATGGAGGATCTGTGCCGTCAGGCCCGCAAGCTCGCCATTCCTCACGGCACGAAGTTGGACAGCGATTTCACCATCTGATCGGTCTTCAAAGGCCCCGTCAGACTGGGTGTTTACTCCTCGCGGGTCGTGAAGAATTCCCGCGACACGATGTAGTCGGTGGTCTCAGCCCGGCTGAGCGCGGCGACCAGATCCTCGAGAAACAGCTCCGCCTGATCGTTGCGTGGCAGCATATTCTCCAAGAACGCCTCGGGGCTGGCCACGGCCACCAGGATATTCGTGCCGAAGGGCGGGCCGACGAGAAAACCGCGTTGACCCACTTTCACGTCTTCGGCCGGGAACAGGATACGCACCCTCCAGCGGTCGCCTTCGCGCACCCCGGCCTGGTTGACCAGATTGTCGGGACGGTCCTGATAGGGCAGCAGATGGATGACCTTGCCGGTATTGCCATCGACATAGAAGACAAAGAGGAAGCTTTCGGCGAAGGCGCCGCCGATATCGAGATCCACGACCGGGTTGTCTCCGGCCACATAGTCTGCCGAGTCAAGCGCGCCATCCTTCTGGCCATAGCTGAAACCGAACCTGAGATCGGGTGAATTGCGCAGCGGCATCAACCGCTCGACCTTGCAGACCAGATCGCTGGTGACGGTCAGGTCGAGGCGGACGAGACGGCCCGGATCCAGTTCGGAGAGGGCGGAGCGGATCGCGGCGGCATCCTCCTCGGTCGCCACCGGGCCCTGCACGGCGATCTGCTGGCCAGGAGGCAGCGGGTCGGGCCCGAACAGGGTCAGCGGCCCGCATTTCGAGTGGGCCGCGACGGCTGCCATCATCTGGGCATGGGCCAGCGGCTGCGGTGCCAGAGTGATCTGGTACTCCATCGTCAGGCCATGGCTGTCGGCAATCGCGGTGCTGCGCTGTTGCACCCGCTCGAAGGTCTCGGGATCAGAGGCGAGGCCCGCAAGACGTACCGTCTTGTCCGCCGCTTCCAGGGTCCAACGATCGAGCGGTTCGGCAGCGAGGGAAAGCTCGACCATGGCCAGCATCCAGGTCTCGACCGGCAGACCCGCGGCGGGCACCAAAGCGCCGGCAAGCCGCCCGTCGGGCATGGCAGCGGCGAGATCGGCGCGCAGGGCCCCTGCCGCCTCCACGGACGGGGCATTGCCGCTCAACACCGCCCCAGTTTCGTCCACCTTCAGGGTCAGCGCATAGGGAGAGGCGACAGGCAGCTTGGGCTCCAGCAATCCTGGCAGCACGAAATAGGCGCCAACCCCCAGCCCCACCAGTACGGCCAGCGCCCCGGCCCAGCCCCAGCGCCCGCCGGAGCTGCGCCGGGGCGCCGGCGGATCGACCACGGTTTCTTCGATCTGGGCGCGGGGGCGGATCACCGTCTTCTCTTCAACTTCACCCGAGAGCAGGGCATCGAGATCGTCGACCTCGCCCATCCCGTCGATCAGCACGCGGATATCGGCGGCACTCGCGGGACGATCTTCGGGCCGGGGCTGCATCAGGGCCTGGATCAGCGGGCGGAGGACACCCGGCAGATGCTCGGTCTCGGGCGGAACCCTTTTGGCGGCAAGGATCTGATCGAGCCCTTTGCCCTCGCCCGGCGTGCGCCCCTCGGCCGCCGCAAGCAAAGTGGCGCCAAGGCTGTAGAAATCGGACCGGGGATCCACTTCGCCCGCGCTCACCTGTTCGGGCGAGGCATAGTTATACGTGCCGGCAAAGCCCTGGCCGATCACCGTCTTGCCAGTGTTTGTCAGATCCTTCGCGATGCCGAAATCGATCAAGGTCGCCTTGGCGGGGTCGCCATCGCGCAGGATCACATTGGCCGGGGTCAGATCGCGGTGGAGCGCGCCGCCCGCATGGGCCGCCTCCAACCCATCCACCACCCGGCGGGCAATCTGCAAAAGCTCCTGCGCAGGCACCGGGCCGCGGCTCAGCCGATCCTGCAGGCTCTCGCCACGGATAAACTCCATGACCAGAAAGGTGAAGCCGCCATCCATATCGGTCCGCAGCAGCTCGTAATACCGTACGACTGCGTTGTGAGAGATGTCGTGCAGCGCGTTCGCCTCGCGTTGCATCAGTTCGACCAGGACTGGATCGGCGGCGAATTCCCGCTTGAGCAGCTTGATCGCGACCTCGCGCCCCGTGGTCTGATTGCGCGCCAGATAGACCTCGCCCGTCCCGCCGACACCGACCAGTTCGACGATCTCGTAGGTATAGTTCAGAACGACACCGGGGGAGAGCATCCCCTGCTGCGGATCAGCCATCGGTCATCCTTTCCCTTCTGGACTTCGCACGCGCATTCTGGACGCGTCCCCGGATGTGGCAAGCTGTAAACCCGGGGTTGAGACGTTATGGCCGGGCCAGGGGGCGCTCGGCATGGCCGATCATGACGAAGGCCCCCCAGAAGATCGGATCAGAGGTTGCGCGGGTCTTGCGCAACAGCTCCTGAGCATCGCGGAGCGCGGCGGTCATCGACTTGCCGTCATTCAACCCACCATAGAAGCGACGCACGATGGCGGCGGTGATGTCATCGGTGACGGGCCAGTGGGTGGCCAGCAGGGCCCGTGTTCCCGCATCGAAAAACGCGCGGGCGAGGCCCGACAAGGCTTCGCCCCCGGCCGCATTGAAATCAGTGTCCAACGCCCCTGCCGTATCGCAGGCCGAGAGCACGACCAGATCGGCATCCAGCGACAGGCGGCGGATTTCGACATCGGTCAACAGCCCATCGCTGCCCTCGACCCCTTGCGCACTGACCGACAGCGCCGGCCTGCGCACGCAATCCCCATTGGGCAAGAGACCGTGGGTCGCGAAATGCAGAATTCCGAATTCCTGAAGCTTGCCAGCCTGCGAATCCTCCATGATCCGCCGTTCGGTAAAGGCGGCGCCTTCGACCAGAACGCTTTTCTCCGCACCAAAGATCTCGCCGACGGCGGCCACTTCGTCCCGCGTGCCCTCCAGCGGCGGCAGCAGCGAAATCGCCTGCGCGATCGGGCTGCATTCATCTGGCAGGAAGGACTGAGACAGGATCTGGTTGACATCGGCGCCGGGCTGGAAATCTCCGAACGCGATGACCGGGCGGGCTTCGCGCAACGCCGCCGCGGCCCTGCGCAGATCGACCAGATTGCGGGGCGAGGGGACGTAGGAGATCCGGTAAAGATCGGCGAGCCAGGTCACATCGGTGAAATCATCCAGGCGGAGGAGATCGTTGATCGTACTCTCCTTGGCCGCGACGACCTCCATCGGAAGAGCCGTGAGGGCGTCGGCATTCGAGAAAATCAGCGCCTCGGCCCCTGTGAGATCGCCCTCCAAAGGCTCCAGGAACGCCCGATAAATCCGATAGGAAAGGTTCGGTTCATAGATCAGCTGCCCCCGGACGATTTCCCTCAGGCGGGCAACGATTTCGGTTGTCCCTGTGCGGTCCAGGGCGGGCACACGCAGCATCCGCACCCGGTCCGGGCGGACGAGGAAGACCAGACTTTCGGGCTCGCCGGGAATGATTTGGACATAAGCCTCGTCATCGGCCAGCACGGCCTGCAGATCTCCGGTGCTGGAAGAACCGCTTATCCGGTCGAAGTAATCCGGCTCGATCGCCAGGACGGCGTTGCGGGCGGCCTCCTCGCGGGCCCGCGCAGACTCGAACAACCGGTCGACAGTCGCCAAGGTCTCGGGCCCGGCCAAGGCACCGCGCCCCTCGACCAGCAGTTTCTGGGCAACGACCAGCGCCAGTTCCTCGCTGGCCCGATTGAGTTGCCGAACAGCATCGGCGAGCGCTCCCTCGCCCTCGGCGGCTGACTGTGCGGCCAGCGACACCGAGGAGGCCGTGACCTGGCTCCGAACCACTTGGGCGGCTTGGAACAGGTCCTCGGTGATTGCCTCACGCCGTGCCGGATTGGCCGCCATGACCCGGTCGCCCAGCTCGACATAAGGCCATAGCAGGTCATAGGAGACCCGGATGGTGACGCCCTTCAGGATCTCGAAGCCGGATTTGAACGCGCGCAGCGCCGCATCGTCCCGCCCCAGCGCCGCCAAGACCCGGCCATGCACGACCTCGGCCCGGCCCATCAGGGCCGAGCGGCGCATATCGGCCCCATAGCCGCGGAGGGCACGCCTCACAGCGTCGAGCGCCGCCTCCGGTTCGCCGCGCGCCAGAAGGATCTCGGCCTTGGTGACATTGAACCGCGGGACATAGCTGCCAGCGGCCCCATCGATCGGAGCGACCCGCGACAAGGCGGCATCCACCGACGTCAGCGCATCGTCCAAACGCCCGCGTGAGAGATAGGCAAAGGCCAGCGCAGCGAGATTGACTGATTCCTCGATCAGCACCCGCTGGGCCCGGCGGGAAAGCTGCAGCACCGATGTGCTCAGATCCCGTTCGAGCAGCCGCAGGCCCTCGGAGGATTTGGCGGAAATCGCACTGCGCTCGGCCCGCTCCAGCGTGGCATCCCCGACCGCCGAGCGGTTGAGGTCGTGCAAGGCGCGGTAGATCTCGGTCCGGCCCCGTGCGGTTTCTCCGGCCGCCTTGGCGCTGGCGTCGAGCATCCCGTTCGCCGCGGTGAAATTGCGCTGATTGGAATAGACGAGGCCGAGATTGGCCAGCACGATGCTGCGCGTCGGGATCTCGCGGCAACGTGCCAACTCAGCCTCGCGGCTTTCGTAGAGGGCAAGGATATCGGTCCAGGCACGCTCGGCCGTGTCGTAATCGGTGAGGAAATTGCTGCGGAAGGCATTATTGGCCCGCTGCTCGATTGCGGTGCACAGGCCGAGGGAACTGGAGGGGCCATTCCCACCCGGCGTCGCCGCGCAGGCCCCCAGCAAGGCGAGCGCCGCGAGGGGCAGGGCGCACCGGACGAAATTGCTCATTGCGGGTCCTCCGCCTCAGCCGGGGCGCTGCCGCGACGCCACAATGCCTCGTTGCCCGAAGCCGAGAAGAGCGCGCCGAAATCCACTTCAGGCAGGGCGAAGATCGGATCCGTCACCTGGAAGAAGGGCAGCGTCAGGCTGGCCTCATCTTCAAGCGGTTCATTCGGCAGAATGTCGCCGACCGGCAATTCCTCGACGATGATCACCGGGTCAACGGGGTCGATCGGGATGACCGGATCGACAGGGTCGATTGGAATGATCGGATCCACCGGATCGATGGGATCGACTGGGTCGATTGGGACGACGGGGTCGATGATGATGACGACCTCCTCGGGGATCGGCGCGGCGAAGACCTGTGCTTCGGTCTCGACACTGAGCGCCACGCCCTCGGACCCCGCGGGGCCTTCGGCGCCATCGGCGGGGGCGACCGTCTCGACCACTCGGCCCGCGACCACCGCGTCGCCGAGGGCCGCCGAGACATCCTGGCCGATCACCACGCTCTGCCAAGCACCCGGCCCTACAATGTCTTGCAGCCCCGCGACCGACCCGGTTGTCGACCCGGCCGTCACCCCTGCCACGGTCACATCGGCGAACCCGTTGGCGAAAAACGCGTCATCCGCTTCGGTCACATTCGCGACCACGCCAGCCGCGCTGGTGGTCAGGGCGCCACCGATATTGCGCTCGCCGATCGAAATATTGCCACCCGTCGATGTCAGAACGGCATCTCCATCCGCCTGCAGCCCCGAAATTCGAATATCGCCCGAGGCCTGGAGGTTCGTGCTGGTCGTCTGAACATTGGTCAGATCGATCTGCGCCGCATCGCTGCCCGTGCTGAGCGCCCCAGCGCTGCCATTTGCCAGCGTCACGTTGCCTTCCGAGCCCCTGCCCGCAGTTGGCGACAAAGACAGATCGCCCGTGGCGAAGCGGTCGAGCGAAATCTCAAGCCCAGAGAAACCGGCGCTTCCCGCGCTGACATCGGTGAAGACCGCGGATGATGAGGCATTGATGCTTAGACCGTTCGTAACGCTGACCCCATTGCCTTGCGCCGTAGTGATTGGCCCGCTGGTGAAACTGTTCAGCACCACGTTGTTCAAAGTGAGCGCAGGAACGCTGGTGACAACCGTGTCGCCGGAAATAAGTGTCCGCTCGAGGACGAGGCTTTCGCCGATGCTGAAGAAGGTGTCTCCACCGATCGAGACATCGCTTGCCGAGAAATTGTTCGCCGACGCCGCCCTCAAGTCACCGGTGACCGAGGAGCGCAGCAATGAAATGCTGTCCGCCTGCGTCGACATCAGTCCGCCCATCTGCACATCGGCAAAGCTTGAGATGCTGCCGCCAGAGATCGTGACCGTGCCGCCAACCGTTCCGTTGCTCAGCGCGAACTCATTCGCATTGACGGACAGGTCAGTGTCAAAGATGAAATCGCTCAGCGTCAGGCCGGGATCTCCGAACAGCGTGACGGACCCGTCCGCCTGTATCCGGTTTCCGGTGAACTGTGCCCCACCGATGACCGCATCGCCCCCGATATCGAGATCCGAGAGAGTGGCCACATTCGTCGGGGTGCCCCCTATATCACTCGAAAAACTCAGCGTGCCGCCGACCCGTGCCCGCTCCACGAGAATGGTCAGACCTGAAAGCGTCGCATTTCCGGTGACCTGAACATCGGTGAGACCGATCTGGGATTGCCCCAGCAGATCGAGATTTCCAGCCACAGTGCTGCGGGTGAGGCCGACACGCGCCGTGGTGTTGAACAGCTCGGGGGTCGGCGTCGTGACAACGACATTCCCTCCAACGGTGCTGTCCAGGATGTTGGCGGCTTCGTTGGTGACGGTCACCTGGAGATCATCTGTGATCCGCGCATTCTGGATCGTCACGTCGCCCGCGGCGGTGACCGAAGCCGATCGCGCCACCATCTCCAACCCGCCCGCAACATTTGCGGTCACTGCGATCGCGCCATCGGTGAGGAGGGTCGCGGTGCCGGAAGAGGTGATATCCGCCGTCAACGCGCCATCGCTGCCGGTGCTGTCGGAATTGGCCCGGAGCACCACATCGTCGACATCTGCGGTCGTGCCCGAGACGGTGATGGCCAGCGCATTGGCATCCTCGATCACCACATCAGCCGCGTCGCCGATCAGGATCGTGTTGAAATCATTGTGGAAAGCGCCGCTGGTCGCTTCGCCATGAGGCAGGAAGATATTGCCGGCCCCCGCCGCGCCACCGATGTTGAAATCGGCCAGCCCGGTGACGGAAATCAGGTTGGTGAAGGCGTCGCCGGTGCTGATCGTGCGGTCGGCCAACGCCGGCCCTCCAGCCGGGGCGGGCGCGGTCAGCGTCACCGTGCCGGTCTGACCCTGATCGAGCACCTGATCGGACAACTTCAGAATATCTCCAGGAACCGTCACGTCGATGCTGTCGAAGGCGACAAAACCCAGCGAGATGTTCGGTATGGTTCCGGTCAGGCTGCCGCCGCGCACTCCGTTCAGGCTGAGCAAGCCACCGGTATTGAGGGCAAACGCCAGCTCGTCCGTCCCGGCATTCACGCGTGTGAGGGTGATGTTGTTGGCCGTACCGGCGGTGAGGGCGGCAGTCGTGGCATCCGTTAGTGCCAGATCGCCGCTCACGGCGCTGATGGTCAGCGCATCCGCCTCGATCCGCGTGAGATCGACATCTCCGGCGATGGCGGCAAACCCGGTCGCTGCTGTCGCGCCTCCCAAAGTGACGGCCCCCGCAGAGAGATCGCTGGCCGTGATCGCCCCACTCTCTGCCTGCAACGTTACGGTCCCGCCCGAGGCCAGGGTGCCGTCGCTCTCTGCCACCAGGTCCAGCGGCCCCGCAAACAGCCGCGAGACGGTCAGCGCCCCCGTGCCCGCGCTTGCGGAGAACGAATTGCTGGCAAAACTGTCAGCGACGGTCAGGGCCCCGCTCGCAGCTACCGTCACATCCTCGCCGACCAAAATGACGGCGCCGGAAAAGCTGTTGGCGCCGGCGAGGTCGATATCGAAGAACACATCATTCGCCGCCAGGCTGTCGCCCTGATCCGCCACGGCCCGGATCACCGTCATCCCGCCCACGGTCAGCGCGGCGTCGTTGCTGCGGCTGATCGCCCCCGCCGCTGTCACCGTTGCATCTCCGCCCGCTGAGACATCGCCGCTCAAGCCGAGCGCGCCAGCGACAGTGACATCCAGAGTTCCGCTGGCGGCGGCCCCTGCGAGAGTGAAGCTGCCGGTGCTGCTCTGCGCTGGATCGGCAACCACGGTGACATTGGCGCCGCTGGCCGACAGGGCGGAGAGGGTGTTGCCCGTGGAGTCGAAGAGGAAATCACTGGTCATGGCATCGGCCACCAGGGTGGCCGCTCCCGTCTCGGTGATCGAGGCACCCGCGGCCTGCGTGATCCCCGCTCCGGTCACGCTCACCGTGCCCGATATCGCCGTCTCAGGCAGTACGAACGCGCCCCCGGATGTCAGCGAGGTCCCAGAGCCAAGGACAAGCGCGCCCTGCCCTGGGGCGAAGGCCAGCGTGCCGCCCGCCACCGCGACGCCGGGAACCTCGATCGAGCTGCCGGCGAAGCTGGCCGCGCCGGGCACCGTCACGTCGCTGGTAAAGCTGAGCACGCCATCGGTCGAGATCGTGGCATCCGCCGTTGCACTCAGGCCCAGCAGCGTCAGGCCCGACGAGGCCGAGGACGCGATATCCTGATCCACCGTCACGCTCGCCCCGCTCGCGTTGATCGCCGAGAACCCGTTCCCCGCATTGCCCAGCACGATATCCCCCGTGCCCGCATTCGCGATCAGGGTCGCGGCATAACGCCCTTCGATCACACCGTCGGTCACCGAGGTGCCGGTGTTCTGCGTCAGGTTCCCTCCGGAATTGATCGTCACGGTCCCGAACAGCTCGGTCTCGGGCAATGCGAGACCCGAAGACGAGGTGACGACAGCGCCATCCTCGAGGATCAGCGTATTGGCCGAGGTTATGAGGGCCAGGCTGTCGCCGGCGATCGTAGTCCCCGGCACAACGATCTCGGTGCCCGAGAACGCCGCCGCACCGCCGACGGTGGCATCGGAGTCAAAACGGAGCACGCCGTCGGTCGTCAGGGTCGCCGCCCCGGTCGCGTCAAGACCGGTGACCCGAAGCGCATAGGCGCCGGTGGCCGCGGTGGTCTGCGACAGGGTGATATTCGTGCCGCTGAGATCGATGACCGAGATCGCATTGGTGGCGGTGTCGAGCACGATATCTCCCCCGCCGGTATCCGCAACCAGGGTCGACCCGTTCGTGGTCTCGACCACGGCCGAACCTGTGGATTGCGTCACCCCGGTCGAAGAGATGGTCAGCAGCCCCGAGAACCGCGACTCCGGCAGGTCGAGGACCGCGCCGGAGCTGAGAACCGTGCCATCCGCCAGGGTCAGAACATCGCTGCCCGGGCCAAAAGCTAGGCTGCCCCCGGTGATCGTCGTGCCCGAGACGGCAATCCCGATGCCCGTGAAACGCGCAGCCCCGGTCGCGGTGACATCGGAGGCCAGGGTCAGCGCGCCATCGGTTGTCACCGAGGCGTCGCCGGTCGCGTCCAAACCGGTGACGGTCAGCCCGAGCGTGGCGCTGTCTGCCGAGGTTTGCACTGCAGTCAGATTGGTGCCGCTGAGATCGATATTCGAGAAGACATTCGACGCGCTGTCGAGCACGATGTCGCCGGCCCCGGTATCGGCCACCAGGGTGCCCCCGGCCTGCGTCTCGATCAGCGAGGTGCCGGTCGCCTGGGTCAGCCCGGTCGAGGAGATCGTGAGGGTGCCCGTGAACCGTGTCTCGGGAAGCTCCAGCTCCGCGCCAGATAACAGTTGAACTCCAGAGCCAAGATCGAGCGTGCCCGTGCCCGGCGTGAAGGCCAGGCTGCCGCCTGAGATCGTCGCCATCGCCGGAACCGAGATCCCCGCCCCGGTCAGCGCCAGTGCACCGGTCGCCGAGATCCCCTCGGTCAGCGTTAGTGCCCCATCGGTGGTCACACTGCCATCGCCGGTGGCTGCGAAGCCGAGCACCGTCAGCCCCGAATAATAGGACGCCGCCGCGTCCCGCGCGATGCTGATGTTATTGCCCGTCGCGTCGATATACGAGAATCCGTTGCCCGAATTGTTGAGCAGCAGATCGGACATGCCGGAATTGGCGACCAGCGTGGCGGTGTAGGGGCCTTCGCCGTAGGCCTCGACAATCGTGGTCCCGGTCTGCTGCGACAGCGTGCCGGTCGAGGTCACATTCGACGTTCCGAATAAATAGGTGTTGGGCAGGCTCAACACCCCGCCCGAGATCAGGTTGGCTCCGTTATAGAGATAGAGCGCCTGACCGGTGCCGACCGCGAGCGAGAGCGTGTCCGCCGCCTGAACCGTCACATTCGAACTCAACCGGATACCAAAACTAAACCCGCCGGGCGTCACGCCGAAATCGACCCCCGATTCCAGCGATACCGTGCCATTCAGCAACAGATCGGCGTTGAAGACGATATTGCCGCCGCTCTGCAGGGTCAGGTTGGTGGTGGTCGTGCCACCGATATTGCTCACCGTCTCGTTGACATTGATCTGGTCTGTGGCTTGCAGCAACAGATCGCCGCTGAAGCTGGTGATGAACTCGGGCGAGATATTCGTCTCGCCGCCAAACTGGCCCGCCTCGTCGAACAGAATGTCGCGGCCCGCGGTGAGCGGGTCGATAAAGATCCCGTCGCCGAGGTCGATCCCCGTGCTCTGGATGTTGATGACGGCCGGGTCGAACAGCAACTGGCCCGGTTGCCCATAGGCCGCCGTGACATCGACAATACTGTCGCTTTCGTTGAAGCTGAGGAAGCCGCCCGAGATCTCGACAAATCCGCCATCCCCGCCAAAGGCCCCGCCGCGCGCGCTGACCCCGCCGGAGAAGCCCGTTGCCTCGTCGGACCAGACCACGACGCTTCCGCCATCGCCCGAATTGCCACCATCTGCGCGGATCGTGGCGCCGTTATCCACCCGGGTGGCGCGGGCGCGGCGCAGGGTGCCACCACCCTGGACATCGCCGCCGATCCGGATTTTGCCGCCGGTCTCGCCCGAGGCATCGATATCCGCCGTTTCGGCCACCAGAACGCCGCCGCCGGTGATGGTGATCTCACCGCCTTTGGGCTGGGGGGCATCTGCTGCCTGTGCAGTGCCGCTTTGCTCCACGCTGGCGTCGAGTGTTCCGCTCACCGACACGGTCTCTCCAGAAAGCGTGATCCGCCCGGCCGAGACGTCGAAACCCTTTGCCTCGATCACGCCGCCCGCATCGACATGGGCTTCCAGCACCGCTTCGGCGGCGGCGGCCTCGATCAGGACATAGCCTTCGTCATTCTCGATCCGGCCCGCATTGACGGCGGAGGTGCTGGCCTCGCCGGCCTGTAACGCGAGGATCCCATCGCCCGCCATGTCGATGGCAAAGGTCTCGGCGCCGGCGACCACCACCTTACCGCGCTTGCCGACGATGGTGCCCTGATTGCGGGCCGAAGGTGCCACAAGCCCGACCAGACCCGCATCGCCGAAGGTGATCTTGCCCTCGTTCACCACCACCGCATCGGGCGCCCCCGGCTGGTCAAAGCGGTGGTCACCCGCCATGAAGGCGTCATTGTCGATATCCGCCGAGGTGGCCAGGAACCCGCCCGTGTTCACCCGCGCCGTCTCGCCGATCAGCACGCCATTGGGGTTGACCACCCAGACCTGCCCCGGCGCATTGATCGTACCGTCGATCTGCGAAGCCGGCCCGCCTGCGCGGTTCAGCGTGATCGACTGCGCCGAGGGCTGGTTGAAATTCACCGTCTCCTGGGCGCCGACATCGAAGCTTTTCCAGTTGATGATCGCGTTCTGTGTCCGCTGCTCGATATTGGTGACCGAGCCGGTCTGCGAGATATCCGCATCTCCGCCTATGACCAGGCCGCCCTTCGGCCCGGCAATCGCCAAGCCGGGGAGCGAGAGCACCACCAGCGCCAAAGCCGTCGACGCCCGCAGCCGCGCATCCAGCCCATATCTCACATCCCGGATTTGCGGCATTACGCGTCCTCTCAAAAAAACCAAATCAGCGAGCCGAAGACACGCAAGTCATTGTCTTCGGTGCGCTGTAGCCGGTCGCTGACCGGCTGCGCCAACTCGAACTCCAGCCGGGGGCCCGAGGGCACGCGGATGCGGAACCCGCCGCCGGTTGAGACCAGATCGGCCGTTCCGTTCTTCACATCGTCCGCCTGGAAAACGATGCCGTAATCGCCGAAGGCATAGACCTCGTAGCCGAAATCGACACCCGCCAGATTCACGTCGTTGGCATAGCTGACCTCGCCATAGGTCGCGAAGCCGCTGTCGCCCTGCTGCTCGGATGGATCGTACCCCTTAAGATAGCGCCCGCCACCCAAGCCGAGCGCTTCGCTGGACAGGAGACGGTTGGGCGACCACTGGCCGACCATCCGCAACCTCGCACCGAAACCGTCCCAAATCGGCTGATTGCGCTGGATCTGACCGCGGATCGACAGAAAGCGACCTGATGCGCCTACGCGGCTGACTTCCGCATCGCCTGGCGAGGTCGCGCCCAGAATGTCGAAGCCCTTGCGCAGGGTCAGATCGCCGAAGGTCGTTCCATAGGCGTCCTGAATCGATCCGCGCGCTCCGGCATGGATGGCACGAACGCTGTCATCGGTGAGCTGTCCGAACCCGCCCGCAACGTCGATCTCGCTGTCGGTCCAGTCGAGACCGCCATTGACCCAAAGGGAAAAACTCCGCGAGCGGAACAATGGGTGCTCGACCCCCAGACCGACCGACACCTGCTCTCCCGAGACAGCGAACGGGTCCGCATCCGGCTCGGTCCGGCTATAGAGACCCGACAGGCTGATCGAAGTGCCGGTGCCAAGGAAAATGCGCTGGGTGAGTTCGACCGTCGAGCGTTCATTGAAATCGGGCGCGCTGTCGACCACGCTCCAGGAGTTAAAGAAACTCAGAGAGGTGCTCGCGCCGAACGGACCCCAGGTATTGGCGAAAGCCGTGCCGCCGAAGACCCCCGGGCCGATGGCCGGGCTCTCGCGATGGCTGACGATGGCCACCGCGTTGAACGGGTCCCGCTCGACATTCAACGACAGGACCAAGAACTCAGGGCCGGAGCCCTCCGAAGGCACGAAGGTTGCCCGGGTTACCCCCGGCAGATCCGTGGCGAGCAGCGAGACCCGCTCGATCTCCTCGATACGGGGGTTGGGCAGACCGACCAGGGGATCCACAAGCTCTTGGATCAGCGTCTCGACCGGACCGATCGGATCGCCCGGCGCCTCGACCGAGACCGCCTCGACCGTGATCCCCAGGACGGCGATTTGAATATCGGCCGCCTCCTGATCGATCTCCTGGCGTGGGACCAAAACGCGGGTGAAGACAAAACCCTCGCGGCGGAGCAGCACTTCGACCTCGCGCGCGACCAGATAGATATCGGCCAGCGTCGCTGGTTGGTTCAGCCGGTCCTGATAAAGGGCACGGGCCTCGGCGACGGGCAGTCGGCTGGCGGCGGTCAGGGGCTGCCCGTCGCGGCCCACAAGCTCGATCGAGACCAGGTCCAGCGCGACATCTTCGGCCCCCGGGGGCGCGTCGATTGTCGCTCGGGGGATATCGACGGGACCCGGTGCTGGGCGAGGCCGGGCCTCTTCAATCTCTGCCTCGCGATCGCGCAGGGATTGTTCGGCGGTCTGAGAAACGACGCCGTGCGGCACCATGCAGATGATCAGTGCGAACAGCGCGCCGAGCGCTGCTGTCTGTCGCCAAGTCTTCTCCATCGCCGCACCCCCCCTGCCCGGCGCGGCCCGCTGGTGACGGACCGCCAGTCGCCTCAGCTTCCGCTTTCCGCGATGTTCACTGCGATCTCCACCCGGCGCTGCCGCGCGTCGCGCGGATCTGCATTGGCGAGCAGACGGTCTTCGCCCATGCCGACCGCAGTCAGCTTGGTCGCGCCAATGCCGCATTGGCCGACGAGGAACTGCTTGGTCGCATCCGCCCGGCGCTGCGAGAGCAGGTCGTTATAGGCCGACGAACCCGCCGAGTCGGTATGTCCGATCACGAAATACTGCGAGGTCGGATTCAGATCGAGATCGACCTTCAGCGTCGCGCACAACCCGCTCAGCGTCTCTTGCGCGGTCTGGTCCAGAAATGCCGAGTCATAGGCGAACTTGATCGGGCGGAAGAGCTGGTCCTCAGGCGCGAGATCCGCCGGCACCGATGCTTTGGCGATCTGCTGCGCGGTCGGCGCCTGTTTCTTCGCGGTCTTCTTCTTCGTCACGGTTTTCTTGGTCGACGATCCGCCCGAGGGTGCCAGAACCGCCGTGTTGGACGGGCTCGACGGCGCCGCTTCGGTCGTGCCGGTCGAAGGCGAGATCTCGAGCAGCGTACGGCGCTTTTGCTCCTGCTGCCGTTTCAGGATCAGCTGTTCGCGCTGGCGCTGCAGTTTCTCGAGGTCGGCATCGCTGGATTGGGCAAGCGCGGGACTGCCGGTCGCAGCCAGCGCCAGGGCGAGAACTGCACAGAAAGTCGTGTCGATCCGCATCGGGATATCTCCTTCTCAGAGGTGACGTACAAAACTTTCGGCAATGGGGGTACGGTACACCCCACGCCGGGACCGGTCCAGAAGGTTTACTCTCCTGTAACGGGACTTAGGGTGTCTTTCGTCGAGAATCGCTGCCCGGATTTGAGACGGGTGCGACGAGGGTCTCAGACGGGGACAAAAGACATGAGGTATTTGCCGAGCCTGCTGATCGCGCTCGCCATTCTGGCCGCACCCGTGGTGTGGCATGTGTCTCAGACACATCTCGCGCCGCCGCCGCCGCCGGATGCGACGATTAGCTTCGAGGCGGAATTGGCGCTTTTGCGGGCCGAAGTCCGGGCTCTGAGCGACCGTGTCGACGGGTTGGACGCCCGCACGGCTCTTGGTCTGCAGACCGAGGACCGCCAGTTCGACCCCGCAACCCCGAACCCCACTGCCTCGGACAGTTTGCGTGACGCCTTCGCCCAGGTCGTCCTCATCGCGAACCGGCGCAAGGCGAACGAGGGGCTGACGGTTGCCTCGCCGCGCTTTTTGAAGGAGCTTTTCGGCCTGCCTCGGGAGGATTTGACCGACGACTGTCAGCCCGCCACCAACCCGAAGATCAAGGAGCTGCTCAGCCTCGAGGAAGTCGGCCCGATCCGGGTCCGCATGATGCGCCCGGCCGTCGTCTCGATCCGGCAGGTCTTTGCCAATGTCCAGGTCTTCGAACCCGAGCTTTACAAGCGGATCAAATCCGCGGGCTCGCTCTGCGTCCGCCGGATCCGGGGTTCGGAGAACTCCGCCTCCTCCCATGCCTATGGGCTGGCGGTGGATATCAATATCGATGGCGTTCTGGACAGTTTGGCGGATGGCAAGACCCAGCTCGGCCTGACTCTTCTGGCTGATTTCTTCAAAAAGGAGGGCTGGATCTGGGGCGCCGGGTTCGGCCGCGAGGACTCGATGCATTTCGAGGTCAGCCGCGAGAAGCTGACGCAATGGCGCCGGCTGGGGCTGATCTGACCGGGCGCCCGGCTCAAGAGACAATCTTGACATCGATGTCCCCCGGTTTCGATTTGAATTGAGACGCGTGGCGGGTGGTAATCTTCCCGACATTCACCACGGCGTTCATCGCCCGGGTCGCCAGCTTGCTGAGATCATCCCAAACGCCGTTATTGGCACTGAGCTGTTTCTTGGCCTGCGCCGTGGCGTCGGTCAGAAACTTGTCCGCCCGCTCGAACCCGCGGGCATCTTTGGCGCCGACCGCCGCGGCCAAAGCGGCCTCCGTTTCGGTCACAAGCACCTTTCCGGCGGCACATTTGCTCGCAATGGTCGTGACCTGAGCCAGCATGGCGGCGGTCTCTTTATCCGATTGCTGGAGTTCCTCGGCAACCCGCTTGATCTTGCAGTCGCGCAGGGTCGACTTCGAGGCATCGAGTGCCCGGCAGAGCGCCTTCTCCGCCTTGACCGCAGCATCGGCGACAACAGCCGACCGCATCCGCGCTGCCTTCAAGGTGTCGGCAACCTTTGGCGGAGAGGACAACATGGTCTGGCCGGAACGCGCGGCCTCCTTGGTCTCCTTGACGAGGGCGGTGAGGTCCGCCTTCAACTCAGCCTCGGCCTTGTCCAGCACCCGGCCCTGACGGGCGAGTTCGAGGCAGGATTTCACCGCCTCTTTCACCGCATTCTGCCACGGCGCCACCTCTCCGCCCTGACTGACAACCAATTTTCCGATGCTGAGCCCGACACTGCCGGGCCGCACCGACTCGTCGATCACGGCGACAAAGCGGGCGCCGGCCAGGGCCGGGTCCTTGCGCGCCTCCAGCGCCCAGATCTTCGTCGCAACCGCCTGTATCTTGACCGAGGCTTTTGCCAGGGCCGCCTTGGCGCGCTGCGCGAACGCGTCCTTTTCCGACCGGCAAGCCAGGATCAAGCGGGTCCAGTCCTGATCTCTGTCGAATGCGGCGATCATTCCAGCGATCTTCTTCTCGGAGGCCTGAGCGTCCTTGGCGACGGATCTGATGGCATCGCCATGGATCTTGACCGCCGGCATCCAGGGTTTGTCACCCAGGATCGGGTGTTTTTGCAGGGGCTTTGGGTCGCGCGCCTCCAGCTCGATTGAGACCGCGAAGGATTCGCGATCCCACGAGAGATATCGGCACTTCGCAAGCTCCCGAACCGGTCTGAACCAGTCCGGCAGGTCGATGAGCGTCTTCGATATTTTTGCCATGCAACGCCTGTCATCGGTCCGCCCCACCTGTTCACCTGCTCGGTCGCGCGCGGGGTCGCACCAAAGCCGGTCTCCAACGGTTCAGAGTGTACCGGCTCCACATTCACTCTTTAAACTTCTTTCTTTTATGCTTCTATTCGCAGGACGGATCAATTGGGAGGGGCCCGGTGTCGGACCGTCTTCGCCAGATCGAAGCCTTCTTGCAGGTGGCCAAAACGCGCAACTTCACCCGGGCGGGGAATGTACTGGGCCTGTCGCAACCCGCGTTGTCTGCGCTCGTCTCGAAATTCGAGGACGAGTTGGGAATCAAACTGTTTCACCGGACCACCCGATCGGTCTCGCTGACCGAGGCGGGGGCAAACTTCCTGCCCAATGCCGAGCGGATATTGATGGATGTCCATCTCTCGATCTACGAGTTGAAAGAAGCGGCCATGTTGATCGACGGTCGGATCCGGATTGCCGCGCCCTCCTCGCTCTGCTCGTCGCGGCTGCCAGGCTGGATCGGGGCGTTCGGCGAGGAATATCCCGGCATCTCGATCAGCGTTTTCGAGCGACCGGAGGACACGATCCTCGACATGGTCGCGAATGCGCAATGCGACCTGGCCCTGTCGGTCGAGGCGAAGGATCGCGACGACATCATCTTCCGGCCGGTCTTCAAGGACCGCCTGGTCCTGCTTTGCCGCGATGATCATGCCTTCGCCGATTTCGACATCCTTCCCTGGCAGATGCTCGACACCCATGGGATCATCGCGCTGGAGCCTGGGACCTCGGTGCGCCAATCGATCGAGGAGGCCAGTTTTCAGGCCCGGATCTCGCTGCAGACCACCTCGGAGGTGCAATCGGTCACGACCGCCATCGGCTTTGTCCGCGCCGGTCTGGGCCTGACTGTGCTGGGAGAAAGCGATCTGATCGAGTTCGCGATGGATGATCTGGCCGTGGTGGAGTTGGAAGAGCCCACGATGCCGCGCAGTTTCGGCATTCTCCACTCGGTCGAAAAGCCGCTCTCGCCCGCGGCGTCGGAGCTGGCGAAACGCATCGAGCGGCTCCGCTGACGGCCACCCGCTTCCCTTACGTCACCTGTTCGCACAGGCCGCCGCGTTATAGGGGCAGATCCAGCTCTGCGATTAATCCAAAGGGCAAATAAGTATATCTGCAATTACCGCTTCTCTGAACCGAATGGCTTCGGCACTCTACTCACAGAGCCGCGATGCGGCATGTGGAGTCGAAAGGCGCGACCGATGACAGTGACCGATACCAATGTCGAAGCCCCAAAATCGGGAGACAAAGTTCTCCCCTCGAGATTTGTCCGTTTCGGCCTTAAATTCATCAAGGGACTGCGCCGCCGCACGACCGCTCCGGCCAAGCCGGTGCCGGAGCTTCAGACGTTCCGGTCTGAATACAATGCGCTGGAAGGCGCGCTGAACAGCGCGGAAATAGACAAGGTCTACCTCAAGCAAATCGACAAGGTCATGGTCGAGGCGACCCAAACCGCCAACACCAATGACGGGACCAATCTGAAGCTGGTCATGAAAGGGCTCGACCTTCTGGCCCATGGCCGCGGGCTGCTGAAGGCGGCCGAGATCGCGTCGAAGACCGCCTCCTCGGCTGAGCGCAGCGAAGAGCGCCTCAAAATCGCCGACGCCAAATCCAAGGATCTCGGCAAAGCGATCAAGGCTCAGAAGGACAAGATGAGCGCGTTGAAAGACGAGGCCAAGGCATTGGAGACGGCCAAGCCTGGTTCGAGCCTTTATCAGGAGTACAAGGAACTCCTCGCGGATTACAAAGCGATCAAAGCCCATGTCGGCGATCTGGAAGCCCGCAAGGGCCAATACGATGCCCTGCTCCTCAAGGATGACGACGGCAAAACCGCCAGCGACCGCGCCTTGGTCGCAGAAGAAAGCCTGAGCAGCGATGCGGCCGGCCTCGCCGATACGCTGACCACCGGGTCGCCGAAGATGACCGAGTTGCTGACCGCGCTCCTCGCGCCGATGGGCACCAAGAACTATGTCCTCAACGAGAACGACCAGAAGGCGCGGGCCAAGGAAGCGATCAAGAACCGCGGCAAGATCACGGAAAAGATCGCCGATCTCAAAGCCCAGATTGCCACCGCATCGACGACCATCGTGCGCATGGACCGGGTCTCGCCCGACGAGCCGCAGATTACCGAGATCTCGGCCAAGCAGGCCGCCTCGCTGACCGGCATGCTCGACAAGGCCGAGCGGCTGCTGCCGACGGACAAGGTGCTGGAAGCCGAGGCGATCTGGCTGAAGGCTGACACATTGTTCCGCGGCATGAAGGGCGCCCGTGCGGTCGCACTGCCTCCGGTCCAGAAGCCGACCGATCGGGCGAAAGAGCTGAAAGGCCTGCTGGGCGAGATCCAGGCGGGTATCTATGATCTCGAAGCGCTGGGCAACGATCAGGCAGCAACCCATCAGACAGCGCTCGACGCCCTGAAGGGAGAATACACCGCCGCCGTGGACGCCGTGGGCGACGACAAGATGCAGGCGGTCGACCCCAAGATCGTCGCGCTGCTGAAAACGGTCAAAGACGCCGTGGCGACCAAGGTCGAAGTCAGCAAGCAGACCGAGCTGCTCGCCCAGAAGGCGGAGGAGACCGGCAAGAAGGTCAACAAGATCCTTGCCGATATCTACCGGACCAAGGACGTCACCGCACCGGTGACCTATCGCGACCCGGTTACCGACGAGGAAAAGACGATCTCGCGCATCGAGGATCCGCTCTACACCTACAGCAAGGTCGAGCTGGAGGCGATCGAACTGGCGGGCGGTCTTGTCAAGACCGAGGATGTGCTCACGGTGGAAGGCCCGGATGGCAAAGACAGAATTCTGGAAATCCAACACCGCGACGACAGCCTGGGCGGCGACCTGACCCGCCGCGGCGAGAAAGGTGTACCGCGCGAGCTGCTCGACATGATGAAGCACCGCGCCGACACGTTGAAAATGCTTGCGGAGGACCCGGCCGACGGCACCGCCGAGATGATGATGGTCTATACAGCCGAGATGGAAGCCTGGACCCGGGTGCTCGAGGACAACAAGAAAAAGAGCACGAGCGCCTTCGTCGATCTCGAGAAGCGGATCGACAAGATCAAGCGGATCCTGGGCGAACTGCCGCTGAGCACCTATAAACCCATCGCGCTTGCGACTTTCGAGACGGAGTGGAAGACCTTCCTGTCCGAGTGGCAAACGGCACTGCCGCTCGATACCGACAAGCAGCTCAAGATCTATGAAGTGCAGGTGACCGAGCTGAAAAAGCGCGCCGATACGATCAAGGAGCAGCACGAGACCCTGACCAAGACGGTCGATACCCATATCTCGGACGTCAGGAAAGCGCTGGACACGGCCGGTAAGGAGATCAAGAATTTCTGCAAGCTCATGCAGTCCTACGAGCAGGACCAGGCCCCGGGCATGGCGCAATATCTCTCCAAACTGAAAGAGGCCGGCAAGATCGAGGGCTTCAACACCGAAAACGAGAAAAAGCTCAAATCGGTGAAAATGCAGCTCGAGAACACGGGCGAAGGGGCCATCACGACCGCGCAGAAAAACTATGACGCGATCAAGGAAGGCCTGACGCAAGAGCTCAAGAACGCCCGGGCGCTGGCCATCGCGCTGAAAGGCGATGCGATCGTCGCCAAGAAGGCATGGGAGAAACTGAAGGGCGGGTTCATCGCCGCCGCCGACAAATCCGTCGATCTCGCCAAGAAGAAAACCGAGTACGACAAGCTCAAAGCGGCGATGGATGCCGAGATCAAGCAGGCCAACAAGGACCTTAAGGACAATGGCGACCGGCTGCCCGATATTGGCGAGGCGAAGTCCAAGGTCTCGGCGCTCGAATCCAACGTCAAGGCGATCGATGGCCAGGGCAAGGCAACCGGCGACTACGACGACGCGCTGACCCGGCTGAAGGAGCTCGATGCCGACCGGCAGGAGGTCAAACGGATCACCGCGCTGGCCTCCGGCAAGCTGAAGGACGTGACCCCGTTCAAGCAGGTGAATGTCGCCGGCCGGGTCGATCTGCTGACCCAAGGCTTCACGAAGCTGGCCGAGGCCGCCCGCAAGGTCAAACCGACCATCGAGGGCAAAGCCGACGGCGAGGCGGTGGTCCAGCCGGAGAACGAGAACGACGCCCCGACCGTGGTGCTGGAAAAGGTCAAATACGCCAAACAGATCGAAGCGGTCGACGCCATCATGGGCATGGTCGCGGCCATCGGCGCCCCCAACGATATCAAGGAGAAGGCCAAAGAGGTCGACAGTCTGGCCGGCACCCAGCCGAAGGATGTCGACAAGACCAAGCGCGACGAAGCCAAGAAGGTGCGCGGCGAGATCCTGGCCCTGATCCGATCGCTCGAAGGACGCCTCGAAGGGCACCCGGCGCTCGAGGTCTATCGCGACAACCCGTTCGACAGCGGCAACGCCTTTATCCTGCTGCGCTCGGCAATCCACAACCTGCGCAAGGGCGTGCTGGAAAGCATCCCGGGCTGATCCCCACCGGACCCGATATCGGAGGACGAGACAGATGGCACTGACAGAATACGAAATCGAATGGCTCTCGAAGACCTCGAAGGACCCGGTGACCAAGGACAAGGTCAAGGAAGCCGCGGACAAGCAGGACAAGAAAGAGGCGGCCATCGCCAAGATGAAGGCCGTGCTGGACAGCAATCGCGAGATGATCGACCAGGCGCAGGACCTGGTCCTGACCAAGGGAGCCGACAAAAAGGGGCTCTGGCACAAGATGACCAAGTCGAAAGACATCCCCTGGCGCGCCAGCGACGAAGATGTCTCGAACACGCTGTTCCTGGAGTCGCAGAACCGCCGGGTCGATCTCGATGCGGACACGCGCGAGGACATCAAAGGCGATCTCGACTCGGTGCCGCAAAGCGCGATCGACGCCCTGATGAACGCCTTCAGCTCGATCAAGGAACTGGAGCGCGAACTGACCGAGCAGTTGGATGACGAGGGCAACCGGCTGTTCTCGGACGACGACATCCGCCGCGAGCTCTACACGCCCATGGTCCGGGACGGTCTGATCCCCGAAAACATGGTGCCGGACGCGTTCTCGGAAGAAAAACGCGCGTTTGACGGCGCCTCGGAGGTCTATGCCAAGAAGATCGAGGATTTCTCGAAGAAAGCCTCCGCCTTCGACAGCAAGAAGCAGGCCTGGCGGATCGCCAAGGAAACGGTCAGCGTGGTCGGCTCGATCGTGTCCAACTCGGTCGCCATGTCAAACGCGATGAAATCGGCCGATCTGAGCGAGACGGCGCGCAAGGGCGATTACTCGACCCAGGAAATCGAGGACGCCAAGAAAGACCCCCGCTTTGAATACGACTCGACGGACTCGGCCACCGAGGACGAGCAGGCGAAGAAGTTTCTGACGAATATCGACAAGAACAAGAAGATGGAGCTGGACAATCAGGCCAAATGGGCGGTCGGCGCCGCCGCCCTGGCCTCGGGCGCGCTGTCGCTCGGCGAGATGCTGCACGAGACCCATGATACGAAATCGGCCGAGCGCGACTGGCTGGCCAATGCCGACAAGACCTTCGCGGAACTCTCGAAGATGATCGGCAAGATCGCCGTTCCCGCCACCGTGACCCAGCAGGGCGGGCAGGACGACGATACCGGCTCGACCTTCGAGGCGATGAGCACCGGCTCGATGATCGGTTATGCCTGCCAGGCCAGCCTCAGCGGCTGCCGGGTCGGGGTCCAGCTCGCGCAGATCTTCGAAAAGGAAGAAAACAAGTGCAAGGCCAACATCAAGGCCCTGGTTGTGCAGATCGCCGACACGGTCGAGGCCGGGTTCCTGGCCCGCTCGAACGCCGTCTATCCCGACAACAAGGACGCCGCGCTGAAACACGCCCAGATCGGCAAGATCCTGCATGCCAGCATCGTCAATCTCGCCGGCAATGGCGATCTGATCTATCAGGCGATCAAGGCGGGCAAGAGCAAGACTGCCGCGGGGCTGCTCTGCGGTCAGGCCGCGATGACCGTTGCCGCCTCCTTCGCCGACGAGGCTTATGACGTCCTGCGCAAGGATGTCGACAAGGACGAATACAGCTCGAAGAACTTCGAGACCCTGTTCTTCGCCGAGAAGACCGCCAACAGCGACCCGGACGATAACGCGGTCGGCGAGTTCAAACAGGACGAAGCCATCGCCAACGCCATGAAGGCAACCGAACAGGCGATGGAGGCGATGCATAAATCGATCGAACAGCTCTCGGGCCAGATTGAACTGCCGAAACCCGTCGCCATGAAGGGCAATGCGCTGGAGGAGTTGGAAGACGACCTGCAAGCAAAAGCCGAGGAAGCCGCGCAAAAACAGGCCCAAGATGCCTTGAAAGAGCACTTCACCGACGACGCGGTCGACGCGATGCTAAAGGATTTCGACGCGAAACTGGGCGATTACGAGAAACTCTATGCCGCGGCGCATCCGGTTCAGGACCTCGACGGAACGCCGGATGCGGCCGCCGATGCGATGGCGGAGATCGACCGTGCGATCGAACGCACCAAAGAGATCCGCGCCCGGGTGGAGTTGATCAACTCGATCACCTCGGCGGGCTCTTCGGTTCTGGCCACCATGATCCCCGGCGGCGGCGCCGTGCAGGCCGCGCAGAAGATCGTCTATGACATATTTGTTCTGGATCGCACCGTGAAGATGCACAACCAATGGCTGCAGAGCCTGGAATTTGCCTTCGCCTCGAACAGCTCCTACGGCCCGGCGATCCAGAAAACCTGCCAGAACGCCCAGATCCATATGAGCCATGCCAGTGTGAAGCTGGTCCTCGACACGCTGCAACTGGGCGCTCAGATCGGCAAGCTGGTCGATCCCACCGGTGCGTCGGCCGTGGCCTCGGGCGCGATCAGCATCAGCGCTGCGCTTGTTGACTATGGCTACAAGATGCACAAGGAGGCCGAGATCATCCGCGGCTGGACCGCCTATAAAGCGGCGCTCGACGACCCGCAGAACCGCAAGGCAGCGCGCAAGGCGTTGAAGATGAACTCGACCCTGGCGAAATGCTGCATCGCCTATGGCTATGTGAAGAACGACCCCGCCGCGGTCGAGGCGGTTAAGGTCGGCGGGCTCTCGGGTGCGACCCTGGTGGACGAAACCGATGTCTGCCTCAAGCTGGTGAACTTCCTCGAGACCCAGCTCGACAATGACCCCGTGGTCATGAAGGTTCAGGCGGCCAAGAAGAAATGGCACCCCGCCAAGAAGCCGCTTCTGACCGCGGCGAGCTGGTTCGACTACAAGGCCGCGGCCTGCACGGCGGCCAGCCCGCGGATGCATCCCGACTCGGCCAAGACGCCGGGGATCGACAAGATCCTGGCCGATCTCGACACGGCCTGGGGCAGCAAACCCAGCTTCAAGGAAGCCATCGACGTGATCGATGGCAAGATCGACAAGGCCCAAGGTGAGGCGGTCGATCAACTGGTGAAAGACAAGGAAACGATGGCCACCACAACCGTGACCCTTCTGGGCAAGGCCATCAGCTCGTGGAACGCCTACAAGCCGTTGCAGGCTGCCCCCGGCAAGCCCGCGCATACCGAGATGGCGGATATCACGGCGGTCTTCCGCTCGCTCGCCCAGGTCAATCTGGCCGGTGCCGAGTCGGTGGTGAAGGCGATCAAGGGATCCGACGAGCCCGGGGATCAACAGTCGGGCGATCAGAACTGAGACAAGGCGACCGGGCGCGCAGCGCTGCCCTTTTTTGAATGTGACGGAGGCGACAGATGCCGAACGACAAGGACGACACGAAGGAATTTGCCGGCACCGCAGGTAAAGCGTATCGCTCGGGCGGAGAATTCCCGCTCTGCGCCTGTCTCGCAGGATCGACGAAAACGGAATGGACCTTCCTCAGCCGGGGCAAAGCCGGCGACAATGTCACCAAGGTCTGGACCGATAAGGACAAGAAGAAATGCGCGAAGCTGCCCCAGACCTTCGCAGGGGTCTTCAAGGTCAGCGAAGACAAGACCACCGCGATCCTGACGCAGTTGAAGAATGCGGGCTTCAAGCCCGGCAAGGACTTCGCCAAGAAGATGAAAAACATCTTCAAGGAGAACGGCGCCAAGATCAAAAAGATCATCATCAACCCGACCGAAGGCGACCCGATTGTCGATGAGGACGAGGACGAGGTTGGTGTCGAGGTCCAGCCCGATCAGCCGCCGCAACCCGACCCGGACACATCAAACCCGGCCGAGGTTTGGCTGAAACTGCAGGCCGAGGTAAAGGCGCAGCTTCAGGCAGCGATCACCAAAGGCGTGCTGCCCAAGGATCACGCGGCGGTCAAGCTGTGGAGCAAGGCGCTCGGCCAGGCAAAGGCCGAGGATTTCGCCGGCGCCGTGACATCGGCCACCGCGGTGAAAAAGGCGATCCTGCAAGCCGCCTCCGCCAAGACCAACGGCCAGGGCGCGACCCAGGAACAGTGGGAGACCGCGAAGACAAAGGTCCAGCCAAAGCTTCTCGAAGCCCTCAAGACCGGTGCCGGCGATCCCAACCGGCTCAAGATCGAATGGGCCCACGCCAACAAGCTGGCCGAGGAGCAGGCCTATGCGAAGGCGATTGCCCATCTCTCGGGCGCCGTGATGACCGAGATCAACAAGGCCTTGCAGGAACATTCCGAGCGCGGCGATCAAGGCTATACCGAAGCTCAGAAAGCGATGGGCGACACCTCGAAGCAATATGTCGAAGTGCTCAAGAAATGGATCAAGGCCCGCGAGGAGGCCCGCCAGACGATCATCGAATTCGAAAACACCATTGTCAAAGAGTTGGTCGGGACCGAGTTCGAAGACTCGATCGATGCGGTTCCCGGCTCTCTCCAGGCGCATTTGCGGGTCTTGGGCAAGGATGTCGAAGACGCGTTCGCCGCTTACCTGAAGACATCGCCAGACCGGCGCGGCGGTGCCTTGCAGAACATCCGGGGCGTTGTGATGGACTACCGCAACAGGTTGAGCACCGGCTTCTTCGCCGAGATCGACGATAACGGCCTGGTCGATCTGACCGTCAGCCAGGATCTGAACGCGGCGATGGACGAGATCGAAGACGTGATCAACGCGGGCTGACCATGGCAAGCGGCGGGTTCCGGGGGTCGGGCGGCCTCTGGCAGCCCTGAACCGGCGGGCTTTTAGTTGTCAAGTGCATCTCTGCATGTCACGCTCCACCGGTGAGTGAAATTGCGGGGCCCGTCTATGGCCTTCCGGCTGCAGACGGGCCGCTGCTATGCGGGCGCCATGAATGACAGAGCCATCCGTTGTTTTGACACCATACATCGGCAGCCTGGCGCTCCAACCGGCGCAGCCTCTGGGGGTAGGGGCGCGCCGACACGGCATAATCGAGTCGTGACCGGTGTCCGCGATCGGGCCGGGACCCCGGCCTGAGCGAATGCAGTTTCCCTGCGGCGCCGCATCGGACCGCCGCGCGGAAGGAAGTGGGGAAATATGATCGATGTAGACAGCCTCCTGCAGAGTTTCGGCGACGACGCACCCTCGGGCGAGGATATGGAGTATGACGCCGATTTCATGACATTGGAGGTCACCAATCAGCCCGGCGAGGAAAGGGTCATCGGCGACTCGGTGATCCCGGCCGAGGAGCCCGATTTCGCCGAGGTGGCCCGCCAAGCCAACGAGTTGCTCGGACGAACGAAAGATCTGCGCGTCGCGGTGATCCTGGCCAATGCCGCCCTCCGCCAGGAAGGATTGCCGGGCTTCGAGGAAGTGCTCCGCTATATCCGCGGCTGTCTCGAAGATTTCTGGGACAGCGTGCATCCGCAGCTCGACCCCGACGATGACGACGATCCAACGATGCGGGTCAACGCGGTCCTTGGCCTGAAGGATGGCGATATTGTGCTGCGCTCGCTGCGGATGGCGCCGCTGACCGCCAGCCGGGCCTTCGGGCGCTTCTCATTGCGCGACATCGAGGTGGCCGAGGGCGAGATCACCCCGCCGCCCGACATGGACACAGTGCCGGATCAACCGACGATCTCCGCCGCATTCCAGGACAGCGACGACGAGGAATTGGAGAAGATCAAAGACGCGGCCACGAAGATCCAGGACCATACGAATGCGATCCTGGCGCTGTTCGACGACAAGATCGGCGCGATGGGGCCCAATCTCGATCCGCTCAAGAAGATGATCTATGACATCAACCGTCGACTGGCCAGCTATGCCGGCGGCGAAGCGCCCGAGGAGCTCCAGATGGAGGAGGCGGGCGACGCCCCCGCGGCGGCGGTGGCCAGCGGTGCCCGCCCTGCCGGAGGGGGCGGCGGGGGCGCCATCAACGGACCGAACGATGTGATCAACGCCATCGACCGGATCGTCGACTACTACAACCGGAACGAGCCCTCGAGCCCCGTTCCGTTGTTGCTGAAGCGGGCCCGGCGGCTCGTGTCGGCAGACTTCTTCACCATCATGAAGGATATGGCCCCGGGCGGCGTGGACAACGTCGTATTAATAGGCGGCATGGATGAAGATATCGACTAACTCGCGTTGTGCAAATGAAAGAACCGGGCGAAACTATGTCTTGTAAGGGACGCCCATGAGCCAGGAGGACCCCTGTCATGTCGGGTAGCAGTCAGAAATTCATCGCGCGCAACCGCGCGCCACGAGTCCAGATCGAATACGATGTGGAACTCTACGGAGCCGAAAAGAAGGTGCAATTGCCCTTCGTCATGGGCGTGATGTCTGATCTGTCGGGCAAATCCGAGGAGCCCTTGCCTCCGGTCGCGGACCGGAAATTCCTCGAAATCGATGTCGACAATTTCGATGATCGGATGAAATCGATGAAGCCGCGCGCGGCCTTCTCGGTGCCGAACACGCTGACCAACGAGGGCAACCTCTCGGTCGACATCACGTTTGAGAGCATGGACGACTTTTCGCCGGCGGCAATCGCCAAGAAGGTCGAGCCCTTGAGAAAATTGCTCGAGGCGCGAACCCAACTCGCAAATCTGACCACATACATGGACGGAAAGACCGGAGCGGAGAACCTGATGGCGCAGATCATCAAGGACCCGACCCTGCTGAAGGCGCTGGCCTCGGCACCCTCTGCGAAATCCGAGACCGAGGAATAAGACGATGACCGAGACCACCAATCAAGCCGCCGAGGGCGCCACCGAGACAATCTTCGGCTCGTCCGAATTCGCCAACCTCCTGCAAAAGGAGTTCCGTCCGAAATCCGACCAGGCGCGCAGCGCGGTTGAAGAAGCGGTGAAAACGCTCGCCGAGCAAGTGCTGCAGAACGAAGCGCTGGTGTCGGACGATGCCCTGCGCTCGATCGAGAGCATCATCGCCGAGATCGACAAGAAACTGACCGAGCAGGTCAACCTGATCCTGCACCATCAGGACTTTCAAAAGCTGGAGAGCGCGTGGCGCGGCCTGCACTTCCTGGTCAACAACACCGAGACCGACGAGATGCTGAAGATCCGCGTCTTGAACATCTCGAAGAAAGATCTCTCGAAGACGATGCGCAAGTTCAAAGGCACTGCCTGGGACCAGTCGCCGATCTTCAAGAAGATGTACGAGGAAGAATACGGCCAGTTCGGCGGTGAGCCCTATGGCGCCCTGGTCGGCGACTATCACTTCGACCACAGCCCGCCGGATGTGGAACTGTTGGGCGAGATGTCGAAGGTGGCTGCCGCCGCGCACGCGCCCTTCATCACCGGCGCCAACCCGACGCTGTTCCAGATGGACAGTTGGGGTGAGCTGGCCAACCCGCGGGATCTGACCAAGATTTTCCAGACCCCGGAATATGCCTCCTGGCGCTCGCTGCGCGAGAGCGAGGACAGCCGCTATCTCGGTCTGGCCATGCCCCGCTTCCTGGGCCGCTATCCCTATGGCGACAAGACCGATCCGGTTGAAGAGTTCGCCTTCGAGGAAGACACCGAGGGTGCCGACAGCAACAAGTACTGCTGGGTCAACGCCGCCTATGGCATGGCCCGCAACATCACCCGCTCGTTCAAGGAGTATGGCTGGTGCACCCGGATCCGCGGCGTTGAGTCGGGCGGCACGGTGGACAATCTGCCGACCCATACCTTCCCGACCGACGATGGCGGCGTGGACATGAAATGCCCGACCGAGATCGCCATCTCGGACCGCCGCGAAGCGGAACTGGCGAAGAACGGAATGATGCCGCTGATCCACCGCAAGAACTCGGACATGGCGGCTTTCATCGGCGCGCAGTCGCTGCAAAAGCCGGCCGAGTATGACGACCCGGATGCGACCTCGAACGCGAACCTGGCGGCGCGGCTGCCATACCTCTTCGCGACCTGCCGTTTCGCCCATTACTTGAAGTGCATCGTCCGCGACAAGGTCGGTACCTTCAAGGAACGGGACGACATGCAGCAATGGCTGCAGAACTGGATCAACAACTATGTTGACTTCAACGCGGATACTTCACCGGAAGAGGTGAAGGCCCGCCATCCTCTGGCCGCAGCGGAAGTTGTGGTCGAGGAGGTGGAAGGGAACCCGGGCTACTACAGCTCCAAGTTCTTCCTCCGCCCACACTATCAGCTCGAAGGGCTCTCGGTATCCCTTCGGCTCGTGTCGAAGCTGCCATCACAGAAGGCTGGTTAAGGCACACATCCGGGGGGGAATGGTCCGCTCCGGTAACTCCCCCGAAGACCCTAAACCTCTGACCCAAGAAAGGAATACACCATGTCGTTCGACGCCTTCCTCTACTTCCCGAAGCAATCCCTCGTCGTTGGCGAGACCCAAGACTCCGCCATGTCGAAAGAGAAAGCCTTCGAGCTGATCTCGTTCGAATTCGGCGCCGAGAACAACATCAACATCGGCTCGATGTCGGGCGGTGGCGGTGCCGGTAAGGCCAGCTTCAAGGAATTCTCGGTCACCAAAAAGACCGATACCGGCTCCTGCGGCCTGTTCCACACGCTGTGCACCGGCAACCACTTTGAAGAGGCCATCATCGAGCTGCGCCGCTCGGGCGGTTCCAGCACCGAGTCGGGTGCCACCTTCCTGAAGTTCCACTTCAAGCTGGTGATGGTGCAGGACATGACCTGGTCCCGGACCAGGTCA
>JBCBIS010000006.1:6636-46317 GCA_038524325.1 Pseudomonadota bacterium | reverse complement strand
ATTTCCCGCTCCGGATGGTTGAGCGTGCGGGCATAGCGGACCCCGACGGCGCGCTTACCCTCGAACAGGATCCGCGTCGCCTGCGCCCGGGTCCGCACCTCGAGATTGGGCCGCCGCATCGCCGGGCGCAGGAATGCTTTGGCCGAGGATTGCCGCCGCCCCCGGTCGATGCTGCGCTGGGTATAGCTGGCCCCCTCCTGCCGAAGGCCGTTGTAATCGGGATTGCGCGGAATGCCGAGGCTCTCGCACCCGTCCAGAAAGGCCTCGCAGAGCGGGTGGCGCCAGGGGCTGGGGGTCACCCGCAAGGGCCCGTATCTGCCCCGGCGGCTGTCCGGGTCCTCGCCAACCCAATCCTCCAGCCGTTTGAACAGCGGCAGCACATCCGCATAGCCCCAGCCCGAGTTGCCCCGCTGCGCCCAATGATCGAAATCCCCCGGCGTGCCACGGTTGAAGATATTGCCGTTGATCGAGGACGACCCGCCCAGCGTCTTGCCCCGCGGCACCGGCACGGCGCGACCGCCGGTCCATTCCGACGGCTCGGTCCGGTACATCCAGTTGAGCGTGGGGTTGGTCATCAGCTTCATCCACCCGACCGGGATGTGGATATAGGGATGCCAGTCAGACGGCCCGGCCTCGAGCACACACACGCTGACAGAGGGGTCCTCCGACAGCCGCGAGGCGATCACGCAGCCCGCCGAGCCTGCGCCGACGATGATGTAATCGAACGTATCGGTCATGACCCTCTCTTCCAGACCGCCCGCGCCACCCGTCTTTGTGCCTGGGGCGCGGGCCTCTTACCCAAGATCAACCTTCACCTCCCCCAACAGTTTGAACGAGAGGCACTTCCCGTGCCGGTCCAGGCTGAGCGAGCTGTTGACCCCTCCACCCAGCGTGTCGTGGATCACGAAATTCAGGGCGTGGAGGGTCGGCAGCGCGTAGCGGTCGACATGGGTGGCGCCGAGGGGGCGGAAGACCTCCAGCACCCGCTCGACCGTCACCTGCTCGACCAGGACAGACCAATAGGCAGGGTCATAGGCGATGACCGAGATGTTGGAGATGTTGCCCTTATCCCCCGCCCGGCCATGCGCGATCTCGTAGAGACGGGTCATTCCAGCACCTCGACGCGGATATTGGGCTCGATCCGGGTGCGCGGGACGAGGATCGAGGCGGTGGCGATCTGCGGCGTGATCTGGCGCCGCCATCCGCCCCCGCCAGCAGGGCCGGAGCAATAGAGCGCCAGCATCTCATCGGCCAGCACCGTGGCCTCCGCCTCGGACCCGGCATGCATCGCGGCGCGGAGGCGATAATCGCCATCGGCAGGCGCCTCGACCGGATGCCCGCCGGCCAGGACCGAGCCCGCGCCGATGATCTCGATCCGCGGGCGCTGCGCCACACCGCGGAGCGTCATACGCTCGGCCAGAACCTCCCCTGCCAGCCGGGCCCGGGCCAAGGCATTGGGGCCGGCATAGGACATCTCGGTCTCGGCATGCCAGCCATCCTCGACCGAGACGGTCGCTTTCAGCGTCGGCGGCGCGGGACGGCCCCGTATACCTGTCACCGAGATCCGGTCGGGGGCCTGCTCCGCCAGGCGCAGCGCAGTGATATCGGCGGTGCAATCGGCCACCAGATAAGCGGCGGGGTCGTGCATCTCGTAGAGCAATTGCTCGGTCACCGTCGCTTTGGTCACGCAGCCTCCGGTGCCGGGAGGTTTGGTGATCACCATCGCCCCGTCGCGGGCGACCTCGGCAATCGGGAAGCCGACCCGGGCCAGGTCCGGCACGTGTTTGCGGCCAGGATCCGCGAAATACGCCCCCGTCACCTGCGCCCCGCATTCCAGAAGATGCCCGGCGATTGTCCCGGCCGCCAGCAAGTCCCAGGCCGCCGCATCCCAGCCGAACTCGTGGAGCAACGGGCCCAGCGCCAAGGCGCTGTCGGTGGTGCGCCCGACCAGAACCACCTCGGCCCCGGTCGCCACGGCCTCGGCCACCGGGCGCGCGCCGAGATAGGCGTTCGCCGCGAGGAGGCGCCGGTCGCCCAGCGCCAGCCCCTCGACCGTGGGCGCGGTGCGGATCTCCGCCTCGCTGAACACCTCCAGAAGATCATCACCCAGAACAACGGCAACCCGCGGCGGCGGCAGGCCAAGCTCTCGCGCCAAGGCCCGCACATGATGCGCCCCCGCCAACGGGTTTGCAGCCCCCATATTCGTCACGATCCGCACCCCTGCCCGCAGCGCCGGGCCCAAGGCGATACGGAGATAGGAATCGAGATAGGGGGAATAGCCCCGCGCGGGATCATCCCGCCGCGCGCGTTGCGCCAGGGCCAGCGTCCGCTCGGCCAACACCTCGAACATCAGATAGCGAGGACCGTCATGGGCGGCGAGCGCCCCGATCACAGGCAGCGACGCATCCTGCCGGTCGCCGGCGAACCCCGCGGCACAGCCGATATGAACAGCGGTCATGGGCGTCTCCTCCGGCGTCATCGTATCCGACCGGCCCGCCACCGCAACTGTCGCCGCCACGGGATTCGCGGTAAGCTTTGACCATTCAGGGAAAGGATCTGCGGATGACCACACATCGAGACTTCATTGAGATCTGGTTCCGCCGTGTCTGGGCCGATCAGGATGCCAGCGCCATTGACGAACTGATGGCCGAGGATTGCCCGATCGGGCTGCGCAACCAGACCATCGTGGACCGTGCTGCGTTCAAGGCCTTTCATCAGGCGTTGTTGAGTCATATGAGCAAGATCGAACTGACGGTCGACAAATCGGTCGAGGACGGCCCCTGGTTCTCGGCCATCTGCACCGTGCACGCAACGGCCCGGGCCAGCGGGCAGGACTTTACTTTCACGGGCCAGGTCTTCGGCCGGATCGAGGATGGGCTGATCCGTGAGGGCTATAACCATTTCGATTTCATCGCGATGTTTGAACATCTGGACCTGATGCCGGCCGGCAGCTTCGAGACCGCGCTTTCCGGGCAGCGCATCGCCTGACCGTGCCGCCCCGAGAGAAGGGGCGGGTCACCCCAGGTTTGTCGAGTTGTCACGAGACCGTCACGCAACCACCCTAGGGTCCAGCCGCCGTGCCGAGGGGAGAGCGCGGCCCCGCGCCTGACTGGCCACGTGCCAGCGGCGCCTTTTCGATAGGAGGTCTCACATGAAACTCTTCGCCACATCGACGGCGATGTTCCTGGCCATGGGCGCAGTTGCCTATGCCGCCTGCCCGCCGGTCACCGTCGCCGACAGCAAAGGCGTCGCCGCCGGCGCCTTTCCGCAGCAATACGAGCTGAGCGAGTTCCAGGCGGCTGCAAGCTGCACCCTCGAATTCGCCACCAACCCGGAAATCGAAGCGCTGAACGGCGAGATCCAGGGCAACCCGGCGCTGCCGCCGCTGGCCGAGCGCCTGCCCGCCGAGCCGCTGGTCGTCGTGCCTTATGATGCCATCGGCACCTATGGCGGCACGCTGGACGCGCTGTCGAACGCGACCGAGGCCGGCACGTCGGACTTCCTCTCGATCCGCCACGTGAATTTCGTGCGCTTCTCGGACGATCTGCAAACCATCGTCCCGAATGTCGCCAAGGGCTGGGAGTGGAACGCGGATTTCACCCAACTGACCTTTTTCCTGCGCGCAGGCCATAAATGGTCGGACGGCGCCCCGTTCACCGCCCATGACGTCAAGTTCTGGTATGACGATCTGAACTTCGACACCAATGTGATCGAAAAGCCGAAGGACTTCCTGCTGGCCGGTGGCGAGCGGATGAATGTGGTGGTCGTCGACGATCAGACCGTGCGGTTCGAGATGGCCGCCCCAAAACCCGGCTTTTTGGCCCACTTTGCCAACAGCTATAGCCAGCCCTTCCAGCCGAAGCATTTCCTGGGCCAGTTCCACCCCAAGCATAATGAGAACGCCGATGCCGAGGCTGCGAAACTCGGCTTCGAGAACGGTTATGCGGCGGTGAACTTCTATTTCGGCCAGTCCGACTGGACCGATACGCCGACCCCGATGCTGCGCGATCTGGAACTGTCGAAGACGCTGCCCAAGGCGACTCAACCGACGCTGGAGAGCCATATCTACATCGCCGACACGACCGAGGGCCGCAAGCTGGTGGCCAACCCCTATTTCCACCAGGTCGACACGGCGGGCAACCAGTTGCCCTATATCTCGCGCCAGGACGAGCTTTACATCAACGAGAACGAAGTTCGCATCCTCAAGATGACCAATGGCGAGGTCGACTATAAGTCTCAGTCGGTCCAACTGCCGTCGGCGCCGCTCCTGCTCGAGAACCAGGAAAAGGGCAACTACACGGTCAGCCTGAAGCCGACCATCGCACAGGTCGTCGTGGGCGTGAACGTGACCCATGAAGACCCCGAGAAACGCAAGGTCTTCTCGGACCTGAAGTTCCGCACCGCGCTCAGCCACGCCATCAACCGGGCAGAGCTGAACGAGGTGGCCTATTTCGGGCTGGGCACGCCGCAGCAATATATCGGCTTTTCGCCGAAACCGGCCTTTGTCGATGACAAGTGGCTGAGCCACGCGACCGAGTTCAACGCAGATGCCGCCAAGGGCATGCTGGACGAGCTGGGCCTGAACGACACCGATGGCGACGGGTTCCGCGAGCTGCCGAACGGCGACAAACTGGTGCTCAACATCCAGTTCTCGACCCAGGGCGGCCCGGCGGCGGTCATGGAGTTTGTCGCTCAGAACTGGTCGGATGTCGGCATCCAGACCACGGTCAAAGAGGTCACGCCCGACGAGTACCGCAGTGCCCAATCGGCCAACAAGCTGGACGTGATCACCTGGGGCAAGGGCCAGCCGGTGGCCATCGTGCTGGGTAATAACGAACTGTGGGTGCCGCCTTACGAGAACTATTTCGGCAGCCGCAACGCCATGCTGTGGTCGAAATGGATGGAGACCGAAGGCGCTGAAGGCATCGAGCCGCCGAAATGGGCCACCGACATGATGGCCGATATCGAAGCGTTCCAGCAGGCAGCCCCCGGCTCGGACAAATCGAACGAGATCGGCGCCCGCATGGCCGCGACCATGGCCGAGCAATTGCTCTTCATCGGCACCGTCTCAGCACCGAACCCGGTCTATCACTCGAACAACCTGAAAAACGTGCCGGAGTTCAAGACCTGGTCCTACGAGTACTATCGGACCTATCCCTACCGCGGCACGCAATGGTTCCTTGCCGACGGCAAGTGATCGGCTGACCGACACCCGGCCCGGGCGCTCCGCGCGCCCGGGCCATGCCGCAACCCCTTGCCGAATCGGTGGTTTTGCGGCGCAGTGAAGATGGCCCGGGGGAGAGGGTCAGGGGGACAGAGAGCGGTATGCAATTCGCCCGCTTCATCATCGTTCGCGCCATGCTGGCGCTCGTGACGCTGACGCTGGTCAGCTTCATCGTCTTCAGCCTGATGGAACTGGTCCCCGGCGATTGCGCCGAGCGCTATGTCGCCTTCAAGGCCACGACCGGCGAGGGGATCACCGAGGCGGATGTGCAGGCCGAACGGGTGCGCCTCGGCCTCGACAAACCGTTTTTCGTGCGCTGGACCACCTGGATCGGCAATGTCTTCCTGCGGGGTGATTTCGGCGAGAGCTGCATCCTGCGCCAATCGGTCAACGATCTGCTGAAGGACAAGTTCTTCATCTCGCTGGCCATCGCACTGTCGGCCTTGTTCGTCGCCTATGCCATCGCGGTGCCGGTCGGGATCATCGCGGCGACCTCGCAGAATGCGTTCCTCAACGGCTCGCTGAGGTTCATCAGCTATTTGGGGCTGGCGCTGCCAAACTTCCTGCTCGCGCTGATCATTATGCTGGTCTGGTCCGAGGTCTATAACGAGACGCCGACGGGTCTGTTTTCCAAGGAGTATCGCGACGCGCCCTGGGATCTCGACAAATTCCTCGATTTCCTCAGCCGCGCCTGGATCCCGATCTTTATCCTGGGCTGGTCGGCCACCGCCTTCGCGCTGCAGACAGTGCGGGCCTTGATGTTGGACGAGGCGGGCAAGCTCTATGTCACCGCTGCCGCAGCAAGGGGCGTGCATGGCCGCCGGCTGCTCTGGCGGTATCCGGCCCGGCATGCGCTGGGGCCGATCATCAATTCGCTGGGCTTTGATCTCAACAGGGTGTTCAACGAATTGCCCATCGTCGCGCTGATCCTGATCCTGACCGAGGCGGGCATGCTGCTGTTTGAAAGCCTTGCGCGGTCCAACGACCAACAGCTTGCCGGGGCGATCATCTTCCTGCTGACGGCCACGATTGTCGCGGTGAACTTCCTGACCGATGTGGCGCTGGCCCTGATCGATCCGCGCGTGCGCAAAGGATTGCTGGCATGAGCACGCGAGCCGACCGCGCCAAGGAAGCCTATTTCACCGCCAGCCAGGGCCAGCTGATCTGGGCCCGATTCAAGCGCAACCGGGTTGCCATGGCGGCAGGGATTGTCCTGGCCGGGCTGATCCTGATGGGCATTTTCGCACCCTTTCTGTCGCCCTATCAGCCGACCATCGCGGGCGCAGACAAGACCTATCTGAACGGGGCCCCGCAGATCCCGATGTTCTGCGACCACAACGGATGCTCCTGGCGGCCCTTCCTGCACAGTGTCGAGATGAAGCTGAACATGTCCACCCTGCGCCGCGAGCCGGTGGTGGATATCGAGAAACGCCGCTATGTCGCGTTCTTCGTTCAGGGGTGGGAGTATCGCTATGGCCGGATCGTGCTGGATCTGCCGGGTGAGACCTTCGACGTGAACATCCCGGGCTTTCGCTTTACCACCCATCTTTTCGGTGTGGATGATGGGGCGATCCATTTGTTCGGCACCGATGGGACTGGGAAAGACATCTTCAGCCGCACCCTGCATGCGATCAACACCTCGCTGGCGGTCGGGACGATCGGGGTGCTGATCTCCTTCGTGCTGGCCTTAGTGATCGGCGGGATCTCGGGCTATTTCGGCGGCTGGATCGACAGCGTTCTGCAGATGCTGACCGATGCGATCCGGACCGTGCCGCAGATCCCGCTGTTCATGGCGTTGGCGGCCTTTGCCCCGCCGGAATGGTCGGCCGAGACGCGGTTCTTCTTCATCGCCTGCGTGTTGGGCTTGATCGGCTGGCCGACCCTGGCGCGGCGGGTGAGGACCCATCTCCTGACCGAGCGGAGCCAGGAATACGTGCTGGCCGCCCAGCTTTGCGGCGCCAGTTCGGGCCATGTGATCCGGAGGCACCTTCTGCCCTCCTTCACCTCGTATATCATCGTCGATCTGGTGATCTCGTTCCCCTATATGGTGCTGAGCGAGACGGCGCTCAGCTTTGTCGGGCTGGGGTTGAAAGATCCGGTCACCTCGCTGGGCGTCTTGCTGTTGAATGTCACCAGCGCCGATGTCCTGTCGAACTATCAGTGGCAATTCATCCCGGTGCTCTTCTTCGTGACCCTGGTGCTCGCCTTCGTCTTTATCGGAGACGGGCTGCGCGACGCGGCCGACCCCTATTCGGACAAGAAGAAATGAGCGGGCTTCTCTCGGTCCAGAACCTGACCTTGCAGTTCCGCACCGATGAGGGGCTGGTCACCGCAGTCGATGATGTCAGTTTCGACATCGCCCCGGGCGAGATCCTGGGGCTGGTCGGCGAATCCGGTTCGGGCAAATCGGTGACAGCGAAATCGCTGATGCAGCTCAACCCCGGCAACGCGATCTATGGGACCGACAGCCGGATCACGCTGCGGGGCGACGGTGATCTCGAGGTGCTCAAACTGCACACCCCGCGCGAGCTGAAACCGGTCCGCGGCGGGATGGTTTCGATGATCTTCCAAGAACCGATGGCGAGTTTTGCCCCGGCCATCACCATCGGCGATCAGATGGTCGAGCAGCTGTTACTCCACACCGATCTCGGCAAGAAGGGGGCGAAGGCGCACGCCATCGACATGCTGAACCGGGTGGGGATCTCGGACGCGGCGAAGCGGTTCGATCAATATGCCTTCGAGCTGTCGGGTGGGATGCGCCAGCGGGCGATGATTGCCATGGCGCTTTCGACCCAACCGCGCCTCTTGATTGCCGACGAGCCGACCACGGCGCTGGATGTCACCATCCAGGCCCAAGTGATCGATCTGATGAAGGAGCTGGTGGCGGAATTCGGCATGGGCGTCCTCTTCATCACCCATGATCTGGGCGTGATCGCGCAGACCGCCGACCGCGTGGCGGTGATGTATCTGGGCCGGATGGTCGAGCAGGGACCGGTGCGCGAGGTGATCCGCCGCCCCGCCCATCCCTATACTCAGGGGCTGATTAACGCGCTGCCAAAGCTGGACGATCTCGATACGCCGTTGACCCCGGTCCCGGGGGACATCCCCTCGCCGTTGGAGCGGCCCTCGGGCTGTGTGTTCCACACCCGCTGCCCGGTGATGATCGACGGGCCGTGTCAGGCGAACCGGCCCCTTCTGGTGCCGCACCGGGCCGACGAGACCCATCAGGTGGCCTGTTTCGCCGCCGAGCAAGGGAAAGCGGCATGAGCCTGATCCGTGTCGAAGACCTGGCCGTCCATTTTCCCATCGGGCGGGCCCTGTTTGGCAAACCGCCGGTCGTGCGGGCCGTGCAGGGGATCAGCCTCGATATCCCGGCGGGCAGCTTTTTCGGCCTGGTGGGCGAGAGCGGGTCGGGGAAGACCACGTTGGGGAGGGCGATCCTGAAGGCGGTGCCGATCACCGAGGGCGCGATCCGGTTCAATGACGGCGAGGTGAACTATGATATCGGCACACTGAAGGGCGAGCAGCTGAAGGAGTATCGCAAACGCGCGCAACTGATCTTTCAGGACCCTTATGCCGCCCTCAGCCCACGCATGACGGTCCGCGACATCATTGCCGAGCCGCTGGAGGTGATGAAGATCACCAAGACCCGCGAGGAGACCGATGCGCGGGTGCGCGAGATTGCCGCGAAATGCCGCCTGAATCTGGAACATCTGCGCCGTTTTCCCCATGCGTTTTCCGGAGGGCAGCGGCAGCGGATCTCGATTGCGCGGGCCTTGGTCTCGAACCCGCGTTTTCTGGTGGCGGATGAGAGTGTGGCGGCGCTGGACGTCTCGATCCAGGCGGATATTCTGAACCTCCTGAAAAGCTTGCAGGCCGATCTGGGGCTGACTTTCCTGTTCATCAGCCACGATCTGAGCGTGGTGGCGCATACCTGTGACATGGTGGCCGTGATGTATCTGGGGCGGCTGGTCGAGGTCGCACCGACCCGGCGGCTGTTCGCGATGCCACGCCACCCCTATACGCGGGCGCTGCTGTCGGCCATTCCAAAGCTGGACCCGGATGACCGCAGCGGCGGGCAGAAGCTGGAGGGCGAAATCCCCTCACCCACCAACCCGCCGCCGGGCTGCAAGTTCCACACTCGCTGCGCATTCGCGGGCCCGCGCTGTCGCGAGGAGGAGCCGGTGCTGGAGAACACGGGCGAGGGGCATATCACCGCCTGTCACCGCTGGCAGGACCTGGTGGAGACCACCCCCGCCTGACTTCGACCCTAACAGGTCCTAAATGGAATGCGCGGGCCGCGGCCCGCGCATACACGATATCTGGCGCGGCCAAGCCGCGCCGCCGCGTGGGGAGCCCCGTGAGCTTGAAAAGAGGGGCCCCGGGGTCAGCGATCAGCCGTCGACCTTTTCTTTCTCGGGCCGTTCGATCTCCTCGCCGGTCTCCTGATCGACCACTTTCATCGACAGACGGGTTTTGCCCCGGTCGTCGAAGCCCATGAGTTTGACCTTCACCTCCTGGCCCTCTTTCACGAGGTCCTTGGGATTTGCGCCCCGCTCGAAGGTCATCTGGCTGATATGGACCAACCCGTCGCGCTTGCCGAAGAAGTTCACGAAGGCGCCGAAATCCATGATCTTGACGACCTTGCCGGTGTAGATCTTGCCAACCTCGGGCTCGGCCACGATGGCGTGGATCAGCTCATAGGCTTTCTCGATCGCCTTGCCGTCGGCCGAGGCGATCTTGATCACGCCGTCGTCGTTGATATCGACCTTGGCACCCGATTCCTCGACGATGCCGCGGATGACCTTGCCGCCCGAGCCGATCACTTCGCGGATCTTGTCGGGGTTGATCTGCATGGTCTCGATCCGTGGGGCGTGGGCCGAGAATTCCTGGCGGCCTTCGCTGAGCGCTTTGCTCATCTCATCGAGGATGTGGATCCGCGCGTCTTTGGCCTGGGCCAGCGCCTGCTGCATGATCTCAGGCGTGATGCCAGCGACCTTGATGTCCATCTGCAGCGAGGTGACGCCCGCCTCGGTCCCGGCCACCTTGAAGTCCATGTCGCCGAGGTGGTCCTCGTCGCCGAGGATATCGGTGAGGACCGCGAACTGTCCGTCCTCCTGCAGGATCAGACCCATGGCGATCCCGGCCACCGGGGCCTTGAGCGGCACGCCCGCATCCATCATCGACAGCGAGCCGCCGCAGACAGTGGCCATCGAGGAGGAGCCGTTCGACTCGGTAATCTCCGACACCAGCCGGATCGTGTAGGGGAAATCGGTGGCCGCCGGCAGAACTGCTTGCAGCGCCCGCCAGGCGAGTTTGCCATGGCCGACCTCGCGCCGTCCCGGAGGGCCCATGCGGCCCGCCTCACCCACCGAATAGGGGGGGAAGTTGTAGTGCAACAGGAACCGCTCGCGCCAGTCGCCCTCGAGGCTGTCGATGATCTGCTCGTCATCGCCGGTGCCCAGCGTGGTCACGATCAGACCCTGGGTCTCGCCGCGGGTGAACAGCGCCGAGCCATGGGTCCGGGGCAGCACGCCCACTTCCGACACGATCGGGCGCACCGTCGTGAGGTCGCGGCCATCGATCCGCTTGCCGGTGGCGATCACATCGCCGCGCAGCACTTCGGATTCGAGCTTTTTGAAGCAGGATTTCACCGCGCCGTCCTGGGCCAGATCCTCTTCGCCGAGCCCGGCGAGGATGGTGTCGCGGGCCGCCGAGATCGCGCTCTGACGCTCCTGCTTGTCGGTGATGGCGAAGGCGGCGCGCATGGCCTCCTCGCCCAGCCCCTTGACCTTGCCATAAAGCGCCGAGTGATCCTCGGGCTGGAAGTCGAACGGGTCTTTCGCGGCCTCCTCGGCAAGTCCGATGATCATGTCGATCACAGGCTGCATCTGGGCATGGCCGAATTCGACCGCGCCCAGCATCTCGGCCTCGGTCAACTCATAGGCCTCGGATTCGACCATCATGACCGCGTCTTTGGTGCCGGCCATGACCAGGTTCAGACGCTGATCGGGGTTGTCCATCAGCTTCTGCATCTCATCGGTCTTCGGGTTCAGCGTGTATTTGCCGTCGACAAAGCCGACGCGGGCACAGCCGATCGGGCCCATGAAGGGCGCGCCCGATATGGTCAACGCAGCAGAGGCGGCGATCATGCCCAGCACATCCGGATCATTCTCAAGATCATGGCTGAGAACCGTCACGATCACCTGGGTCTCGTTCTTGAAGCCCGGCACGAAAAGCGGACGGATCGGCCGGTCGATCAGGCGCGAGGTCAGCACCTCTTTCTCGGTCGGCTTCGCCTCGCGCTTGAAGAACCCGCCCGGGATCTTGCCTGCGGCGTAATAGCGTTCTTGATAGTGGACCGTGAGGGGGAAGAAATCCAAACCCTCCTTCGGTTTCTTCTCGTAGACGACGGTGGCCAGCACGGTGGTCTCACCCATCGACGCCAAGACGGCCCCATCGGCCTGGCGCGCAATTTTCCCGGTCTCGAGTGTCAGCGTCTCGCCGCCCCACTCGATCTGTTTCTTCACAACATCAAACATGCGATTTCCTTTTCCGGCCGTCCGGCCCCATTGCCGGTTCGGCCCCTGTCCCGTCTTTCCAGACGGGGCCCCGTCTATTCTCCTGACGCGCATTGCGGGGCGGGCAATGGCGGCTACGGACGTGATCTGCAGGTTCAGGCCGATGGCCCGGGCCCCGCAGCGGCCCTTAACGGCAGAGGCGCCGTCTCCGGCGCCCCTGGATGTTTTGGCAGGATCAGCGGCGGATTCCCAGCCGCTTGATCAGGCTTTTATACCGCTCCTCGTCCTTGCCCTTCACATAGTCGAGCAATTTGCGGCGCTGGCTGACCATTTTCAGCAGGCCGCGGCGCGAGTGGTTGTCTTTCTTGTGAGACTTGAAATGCTCGGTCAGCGTCGTGATCCGACTGGTCAGGATCGCCACCTGCACTTCGGGAGAGCCGGTATCGCCCTCTTTCGTCCCGTATTCCTTGATGAGCTGTTCTTTCAGCTCTGGCGTGATCGACATCGGCTTTCTCCTCTAGATCGCGGAAAGCGCCCTCCCCCAAAGGCCAGAGCCGGGATGTCGTCCAGCACGGTCGCGGAGAGGGGCATGCGGAACACGATGCACCGCAGATTGGGGCTGATACAGCGGATCGCAGGGCAACGCCAGCGAAACTTTGACGCCGGTCACTCAGGCGTCTCGGCCGGCGCGAAGACACGGCTGGGGCGGAAGATGCCCGTCTCCATCTGGCCCAGTGCCACGGCGCGGCCCTGGCACGCCACCCAGACCGGCCCCTCACCCCCGGTCAGTGCGATTGCCCGCCCCTGTCGCAGATCCTCGGCCGCCCCGGCGGTGCAATCGAGCCGCGGCAGATCGCGAAGACCGGCCTCCAGCGGCAGGAATTGCGGCGGAGGCCCGTTGCCCCGCAACCCTTCCAGCGCCGCCGCGCCAATAGCATGGGCCACATCGAACGGTCCGGTCGAAAGGCGTCGGAGCGCGCTGACATGGCCATGGCACCCCAGCGCCTCGCCCAGATCGCGGGCGACCGAGCGGACATAGCCGCCCTTGCCGCAGATCATCTCGAAATCGCAGGCGTCGCGTGTGACCGGCGGGATCACCTCCAGCCGGTCGACCCGGATCGGGCGGGCGGCGAGGGCGACCTCCGCGCCATCGCGGGCCAACGCATAGGCCCGTGCGCCATCAACCTTGATCGCCGAGAATTGCGGCGGCACCTGGTCGATCTCGCCGAGAAACCCGGGCAGGATGGACGCGATCTCGCGGTCCGAGGGGCGCAGATCGGAGCGGGCGATCACCTCGCCCTCCAGATCATCGGTGGTGGTGCGCGCGCCCCAGCGCACGGTGAAGCGGTAGCGCTTCGCCCCCTCCTGCGCGATCGGGATCACCTTGGTCGCCTCTCCGAAGGCGATGGCGAGGCATCCGCTGGCCAAAGGGTCGAGCGTGCCGGAATGCCCTGCCTTCTGCGCCTCCAGCGCCCAGCGGGCCTTGTTGACGATGGCGGCGGAACTCGCCCCAAGCGGTTTGTCGACAACCAGCCACCCGTCCACCCGCCTGCCCTTGCGCCTGCGCGCCATACCGCTCCCTCCGCCGACCGAACCGCCTCCGCGGGGCATAGCCGAGGGCGCCGCGCCACGGCAACGGACCCGTTGGCTCGCATGCTGGCACCGGCGATCGCGGAATTGGCTTCAGCTTTGCTCCGACAGGCCTACCGCCCCTCGCGCCGCCATGCCGCGACGAACAGCAGCGAGGCCAGCAGCGCGGCGAGCCAGGCGGGCAGGAGCGGCATCAACTCCACCCCCATCACCTGATAAGCATCGCGCGTTTCCAGCCCCAGCCAGCGGCGCGAGAAAGCCCGGCGCCCCTCGGCCACCAGCCGGATATCCGGCACGCCATCGGCCAGCCAACCGCTGCGCCCCGCGCTGGCCGCGACCAGGGGGGCCAGGGGCTCGGCGCTGGCAAGGGGGTTGTCGTATTCCTTCGGGCTGGGCGGGCCCACGGCCGCCACGGCCTCGAAATCGCCGGAGCGGAACCGCCAGAGGCCTTCCTCGGCCCCCTCAAGGACGGCTTGCCAGCGCCCGGGCCCGGCCGGCCGGAAGGCCAGTTCGCGGCGCTCGGGCCCGGTCGGAGGCATGGCGAGCGCGGCCTCGGGCGGGGTTTCGGCCAGTGACCGGCGTTCGAGCAGCACGCGGGTGCCCTCGACTCGCGCGACCAGGGCCTCTTCCTCCAATTCCGGCTCGCGCATCAGCCAATGCGCCGTGCGCCGCAGCAGGTCGGCCTGCGGGCCGCCCCCCTCGTGGCCGCGGGTCCAGAGCCAGGCATGGTCCGAGGCCAGCAGCGCGACCCGTCCCTCGCCGACCCGGTCGAGGATCAGGAGCGGCAGATCCTCCGCCCCCGACATGACGATATGGCCAGAGACCGGCTCGACGGGGATATGCCGCATCCAGCGGCCCCAGTTCGGAACGCCCTCGGTCAACCCCGCAGCCTGCTCCAATCCAGCGGTGACCGGGTGGCGCTGCCCCAGATCGGTCACCCGCGGCTTGAAGGGGCGCTCGATCACATCCAGCGAGGGCCGCGCCGGCATCACCTCGATCAGCGGGGTGCGGCTGAGGCTCTGCGCACCGGCGAAGGCAGGGCCGGAGGCGACCAGCACGGCGCCACCCTCCCGCACATATTTGGCGATATTGGTCAGGAAGGCCGAATGCAGGATCCCGCGCCAGCGATAGCGGTCAAAGACGATCAGGTCGAAACCGTCGATTTTCTCGAGGAACAGCTCGCGGGTCGGAAAGGTGATGAGGCTGAGCTCGCTCACCGGCGTCCCGTCCTGCTTGCCGGGCGGACGGAGAATCGTGAAATGGATCAGGTCCACCGCCGGATCGGCCTTGAGAATATCGCGCCAGGTCCGTCCCCCGGGATGCGGCTCGCCCGAGACCAGGAGAACGCGCAGGCGATCCCGCACACCGTTCACCTCCGCCAGAATCCGGTTGTTGCGCTCGGTCAGCTCTTCGGGATGGCCGGGGAGCCGGATGTCGACGACATTCGGGCCGCCATGCTCGATGGCGATTTCCAGCTCTACCGCATCGCCCAATGGCAGCGGGATCGGCCGTGGCGCGCCGCCATCGACCGAGACCTCGACCAGCACGGTGCCCCCCAGATCCGCCGGGCGGGCGCCGAGTGCACGCGCCGTCAGGCCGAAGGTGACAGACTCGCCGACAATCCCGAAGGCGGGCGCAGCGTTAAGCTCCAGCTTGAGGTCGAACCCGTCCGGATCGCCGGCCAGCAGCGTATGCACCGGGGCGGGAAACGTCTCGAGCAGGTCGGCATCGTGAACCTGACCGTCGCTCAGCAGCACCGCGCCGGCGATCTGATCGGGCGCGATTTCGGCCGCCGCGTCGTCCAGTGCGCCCAGGAGTTCGGTGCCACCTCCCCCCTCCGGATCCGGCAACACCTCGACCACCCGCAGATCGACCGGCTGTTCCGGGGTCGAGAGCGCCTCGATCTGACCGGTGATCCGCTCGGCGGCCGCCTCGATCTGCGCCGCCCGGTCCTCGAGCTCGGTGCTCTCGCTGCGGTCAACCACCAGAAAGGCGACGGAGGGCAGACCGGCGCGCTCCTCGCGCCGCAATTCCGGCCCGGCCAGGGCCAGGACCAGAACGGCGAGGCCGAGCAGCCGGAGCCACCAGCCCGCACCGCCGCGCAACGCGCTGAACACCACCAATGCCAACGCAATAACGCCAAGCAGCGCAATCGCGATCCAGGGCAGCAGGGGGTCGAAGACGAGGCCCAGACCGTTCATTGGCTCAACCTTTCCAGCACCGCCGGGGCGTGCACCTGATCGGATTTATAATTGCCGGTCAGCGCGTAGAGCACCAGGTTGACACCAAAGCGCAGTGCCATCTCGCGCTGCCGCTCGCCTGACCGGCCGATGGGGAACATGAAAAAGCCGCCCTCATCCACCGCCCAGGCCGAGGCCCAGTCGGCCGAGCCGACGACCACCGGAGAGACATTGTCATCGACCCGGTCGAATTGCGGCACCGAGGGGTCTCGCGCGATCCCGTCATCGGGTGGCGGCGCCTCGGCCCAGATCCGTCCGCCGCGCCAGCGTCCGGGGAAACGATCGAGCAGATAGAAGGCCCGGGTCAGCACATGGTCGCCATCGACCGGCGCCAGCGCGGGCAGGTTGAGCGCCCGGGCGATGCGCCGCATCTCGACCGCCGAGGCGCCGGAGAAACCGGAGGCGCCGTTCTGCGTATCGATCAGCAAAAGCCCGCCGCCCGCCAGATAGCCCGCCAGATTGTCCAGCGCCTCGGCCCCCAGCGAATTGCCGCCAACCAGCGGCCAATAGAGCACCGGATAGAGATTGAGTGGATCGCTGGCCGGCACGACGCCCACCGGCGGGCCGGGCTCCACCGATGTCCGGGCCGTCAACGCAAGGCCGAGGCCGCGCATCGCAGCTTCCGAGACGTCATCGACCCGGGGCAGGCCGGTCCGCACATATCCCAAGGTCGTCTCGGCCGTCGCCGCCACCGCATCCTGCGCCCGCGCCTCGGGGGCCACAGTTGCGGCACCGAGGCAGGCCAGCGCCAAGGCCGCGGCCCGCGCGGGCGCCGCCAGACGGCCCGACAGCCAGAGGGTCGCGAGAATGTCGATCATCACAAGCACCAGAGCGAGAGACAGAAGCCAGTGACCAAAGCGTTCCGCCTCGGCCCCGCCGAGGGTTTCCACCACAGTCCCTGAGGGCGGATTCGGGAAGGTCTCGAGCGTGTCGCCTTCGCGGAAGAGGTTCAGCGCCATCTTTGTGGCCCCTCCGGCCTCGCTGGCCCCCGCATCGGCGCGGAGATAGAGCCCAGGCCCGACACCTTGGGTCGCCCGCCCGGCGGCCAGGGCTTCACCCGGCACCGGCTCGGCCCCGGCAGGGGGCATGCGCGGTGTGCCATCCGCGCCCAGAACGAGATCCGCCCGCCAGAGCGTCCCGATCAGCGCCTCGGGTTCCAGCGGCGCGGCCGCCCGGCCGGGGCTGAGCGCCATCACCTGCCCCAGCATCTCGACAAACAGGCCCGAGAGCGGCAGCGACGACCATTCCGCGTCTGCGGTGACGTGAAACAACACGATCCATCCCTGCCCCAGTTTCTTCGCGGTGACCAGGGGCGTTCCGTCATCCAGAGACGCCCAGACCCGACCTGCCAGATCGGGCGCAGGTTCCGCCAGGACCTGGGTGCGGATGTCGACCTCCTCCGGAATTGCAAGCCGGCGGAACGGGCCTTCCGGATTGAACGGGCCCAGCGTGCGGGGCTTTGACCAGGCCAGCGCACCGCCGAGGACCCGTCCCCCGCGGCGCAAAGTGACCGGGAGCAGCGGGTCGGGCTGCCCCGTACCGAACCGCTCGCCAATCGAGGCGGCGAGGCGCGGCCCGGCGAAGCGGATCATCAGGCCGCCCTGCTCCACCCACGCGACCAGCGTCTCCTCGTGCCCGGGGTCGAACGCGCCCTGATCGGCCAGGACCAGGGCTGCGGGATCGCCCTCCATCACCTCGTCGACCGATCCCTCGCGCAGGATGGCCCAGGGCTCCAGCGCCTCGCGGAGATAGTGGCTGGCCGAGGTCAGCGACGCCACAGCGTCCTCGACCACCGGGGCGACCAGCCCGGTCGGCACCCGCCGCAGCGATCCGTCGGAGAACGCGGCCCCGCCCGCCGACGCCCCCTCCACCAGCGTCAAGCGGGTGATCGTGGCGATCAGTTCCGGGGGCAGATCGAACTCGGCAGAGGCGGCGGTCTCACCCGCTTCGAATCGCGCCGGGGCGACGGCGACGCGGCGCTCGCCCCCCGTCTCGGCCTCGCCATAGGCCGCGACCAGCGCGGTCGCCTCTTCGCCAGCGGTGGCCCGCAGCACATCCGCGCGCATACGGCCTTCCTCGAGCCTGGGAGGCGTGAGGCCGCGCGCTGCCGCTTCCGGCCCGATCAGCCTCAGCGGCCCCTGCGCGGCCAGCGCGTCCAACCCCGCCGCGGAGGCGGCATCATGCAGCAAACCATCATGGACCCAAATCGCCTCACCGATTTCGAGCGTCTCCAGACCCTCGGCGATCGCCGCCCGGTTTGGCGCCCATGGCGCGGGCTCGAGCCCGTCGAGACGCCGGCGTGCTTCAGTGGCCGAGACGGGGACCGGCGGCTCGCCGGCACCGAGCGACCAGAACAGGACCTGGCGCCCGGCCTGCCCCGCTTCCGCAATGGCGCCGCCAGCCGCGGCCTTGCGATCCTCCCAATCGGGGGCCGAGGCCCATCCCTGGTCCATCACCACCAAGACAGGCCCATCGGCCCCTGAGAGACGTTCGGATGGGTTCAGGATCGGCCCCGCAAAGCCGATCAGGATCGCCGCCACCGCCAGACAGCGCAGCAGCAACAGCCACCAGGGTGTCTTGTCCGCCTGCCGTTCCTCGTCCTCCAGCCCCAGCAGCAGGCGCACGCCGGCGAAAGCCTCGACCTTCGGGCTGGGCGGGATCGCGCGCAGCAACCACCAGAGCACCGGCAGCGCCAGCAGCCCCGCCAGGATCCACGGATTGAGAAACGCCAAGGCGCCAAAACCGGACATCACTGTCCTCCCATCGCGCGATAGAGCTCTAGCAAGGCCTTTCGCGGGCTTTCATCGGTGCGGTGCAGGATCAGGTGCCATCCCGACCGGCGCGCAATCTCGGCCATCTCGTCACGCCGCTCGGCCAGGCGCGACAAATAAGCCTTGCGCAGGGTGGCCGCCTGATCGGTTTCGTGCCTGATCTCGCGCGCCATCGACTCGAAGCGGGTGCGCCCGGCAAAGGGAAACGCTTCCTCGGCCGGGTCGAGGATCTGCAGCATCGCGCCCGAGACACCGCGCCCCGCCGCCTCGCGCAACCGCGGCAGCACATCGGCCCGGGGCCCCATGAAATCCGAGAGAAACAGGATCTTGCCGACCCGTCGGAGCGAGATCGCCGGCGGGGCGCCGTAATCGGCGGTCTCGCGCGGCTCCGCCGACAGCTCGGCCGAGATCCGCATCAACTGGGTCTCCCCCGTCAATGGCCGCTCTGCCTCGGTCCCGATCAATCCAAACCGCTCGCCGCCGCGCGACAGCAGGACCGAGAGCGCGAGGCTGAGCAGCTTCGCCCGGTCCGCCTTGGTCCGCTCCACCGCGGCAGAGCGGTAGGACATCGCGGCTGAGCGGTCGCACCAGACCAAAACCGTCTCCGCCGCCTCCCATTCCAGCTCGCGCACATAAAGCCGATCCGACCGGGCCGAACGGCGCCAATCGATGGCCCCCAACGTGTCTCCCGGATGGGCGGGGCGGTATTGCCAGAAGCTCTCCCCCGGCCCGGCCCGGCGGCGGCCATGCACGCCGGGGGCCAGCGTCATTACCAGACGATGCGCCTCGACCAGCAGCGGCGGCAGCGAGCCCGAGATCCGCTCGGCATCCCGGCGCAGCCAGCCGGCCCCGGTGCGATCCGCTTTGACGCTCATGCTCCACCCTCTCGACACAAACCGCGGATGCCAATCTCGCCCCAAAGCCGAAACCCATCCCACGAGCGACGCCGGAGGCGGCGCGCAACAAAAGCTGCATGCGGCGCAAGCCGCATTCCGTTTGATTTCGGAGGCTGTGCAATCCGCGAGGTCATCGCCTTGGCCCCCGCTCGGCAACCTGCATCCCGATCACCGCGATTCCCGCCTCTCCCAGGCCCGCGGTGACCGACACCGCGCCGATCCCCGGCAGGCGAAACGCCCAGAGCACCGGGTCATCCGCCCGCGTCGGCGGGGACTCGGTGACCGACCCTTTCAGCGCATACCGGTCCAGCGCCGTCCGCACCCCAAGAACCAGGATCGCGAGGTTTCCGCGGGCCAGCATCACCGTGCATTGCCGCCCAGCCACCTGCCCGGCCTGAACCGGCACCACCCCCGCATAGATTTCAAGCGCGTCCAACCGATAGGCCGCCGCCTCCGCCGGTCGGGTGAGGCCGAGCGCCGCGAAAATCGCCTCGGTCTCGCGGAAATCCGGCGCGCGGGTAAGGCAGGCCTCCTCGAACAGAGTCAGAGCCTGTCTGTGCCGGACCGCGTCGCCCTCTGAATACTCCGCCGCAACCGCCCAGCCAGCAGGCGTTCCCGTCAGGCAGATGGCAAAAGCGCCTGCCGCAACGGCAGCGCGACCAGAAACGGCCCATCCAGCCATCCGTACCGCGCGCCTCAAGCGACGTTGCGCAGAGCGTCGCCTGCCAGCATTTCGGAGATCACAGACCCGAGGGTCGCACCCTCCGCCCGCGCGGCGAAAGTCAGCGCCATGCGATGCTCCAGCGCCGCGGGCGCCAGCGCCACGACATCCTCGATCCCGGGCGCAAGGCGGCCTTCGATCAGCGTCCGGGCGCGCACAGCCAGCATCAGGGATTGCGCCGCCCGAGGGCCAGGGCCCCAGGCCAGACGCTGCGCGGCTGCCTCCGATGCCTCGGGCCCGTCCGGCCGGGCCGCGCGCACCAGTGACAGGATCGCTTCGACCACTTGCTCCCCGACCGGCATCGCCCGCACCAGGCGCTGCAGCGCAATCAGGCTGTCCGGGTTCAGCACCGGTTCGGCCGCCCTGTCATCGGTTCCGGTGGTCGCGAGGACGATCTCGCGCTCCTCGTCCCGGGTCGGGTAATCGACATGGATCTGCAGCAGGAACCGGTCGAGCTGCGCTTCCGGCAAGGGGTAGGTCCCCTCCTGCTCGATCGGGTTCTGAGTGGCCAGCACGTGGAAGGGCACACCGAGATCCCGGCTTTGCCCGGCGACCGTCACCCGCCGCTCCTGCATCGCCTGCAGCAGCGCCGATTGGGTCCGCGGACTGGCCCGGTTGATCTCATCGGCCATCAACAGCGAGGTGAAGATCGGGCCGGAGATGAACTTGAAGGCCCGACTGCCATCGGCGCCGGTCTCCAGCACCTCGGCCCCCAGGATATCCGAGGGCAACAGATCGGGCGTGAACTGTACGCGGTTGTTGGGCAGCCCCAGAACGGTGCCGAGGGTCTCCACCAGCCGGGTCTTCGCCAGTCCCGGCACCCCGACCAGCAGCGCATGGCCGCCCGAGAGGATCGCGGTCAGGGCCAGCCGGACCACATCGCCCTGTCCAACGATGCGCTTGGCGATCTCGGTTTGCACCTTGGCCAGCGTCTCGCCCGCCTGTTCGACCTGTGCGACGGGATCGGCGGGGGAGGTTTCGGTCATCTGAGAGATCTCCAGTGGTTTTGGTTTCGCGACAACAGCATTAAGGTAAGGGTGACAGGCGAAAGGCAACAGGGGCTCGCAATGTCGTCAGAGAAAAATGCGCAACCTTTGGATGATCCCGGCGCCGCCGACGACTTGGCGCGCGCGGTGAAACAGGCGACGAAGGGCAAGAACGGCCCGCCGCCGGTCCATTTGTGGAACCCGCCCTTTTGTGGCGATCTTGACATCAGGATCGCGCGAAACGGCCAGTGGTGGTATCTCGGCACGCCGATTGGCCGGGTGGAATTGGTCAAACTCTTCGCCTCGGTCTTGAAACGGGAGGACGGCAAATTCTTCCTGGTCACGCCGGTCGAGAAAATCGGCATCACGGTCGACGACGCCCCCTTTGTAGCAGTCGATTTCCGAGTCGAGGTTAACGGTGTCCAAACGCTGGTGTTCGAGACAAATGTCGGCGACGAGACCGCAGCGGGGCTGGAAAACCCGATCCGAGTTGTCCGCGACCCGGAAACAGGCGAGCCCGCGCCCTATGTCCATGTCCGGCGTGGCCTCGAGGCGCTGATCGACCGCAAGAGCTTCTATCGGCTGGTCGAGATTGGCGAGCATCGGACCCATGAGGGCGCCCGCTGGTTCGGCCTCGCCTCTGGCGGTGTCTTCTTTCCGATCATCCCGTCCGAGGAAATGGAGGGCTGAGCGCCATGGGCGTGACCGTCGCTCCGATCGCAGCCGACCAACTGAGCGTGCATCTGCCCGCCTTGGCCCGCCTTCGGATCGAGGTCTTTCGCGCCTTTCCCTATCTCTATGACGGCGACATGGCCTATGAGGAGCGGTATCTGGAGACCTATGCCGCCGCGCCGAACGCCTTGGTCGTCGGAGCCTGGGACGGGCCGGAGCTGGTCGGCGCTGCGACGGCCGCGCCGATGGAGGATCATGCGGCAGAATTCGCGGCACCTTTCGCGGATCGCGGATACGACCTCGCCGATATTCTCTATTGTGGCGAATCGGTCTTGCTCTCGCGGTATCGGGGCCAGGGGATCGGAAACGCGTTTTTTGATGCCCGCGAGTCCCATGGCCGGGCGCTCGAGCGGCGCTTTTCGGCCTTTTGCGGGGTGATCCGGCCCGAGGATCACCCGGCCAGGCCCACTGATTACCGCCCCCTCGACGCATTCTGGCGGAAAAGGGGCTATGAGAAAGTTGCAGGCTTGATCGCACACTTCCCTTGGCGCGATATTGGCGATCGGGGAGAAAGCTCAAAGCCGATGCAATTCTGGCTGCGTTCTTTGATGACCGAGAGCGAGGCCGGATCGGGGCCCGAGGAGACAAAATGAAGATCGCCGCCGCCGCCTATCCGCTCAGTTGGCTCGACGACTGGGAGGCGTATGAGGAGAAGATCTCCGACTGGGTCGCGGGCGCCGCCGATGAGGGCGCCGATCTGCTGATCTTTCCCGAATACGCCGCAATGGAGCTGGCCACCCTGGCGGGGCCCGAGATTGCGGCGCATCCCGAACATTCGATCGTGGCGGTCAGCGAGTTTCTGCCAGAGGCCGACGCCCTGCATATGCGCCTCGCAGCCCAGCACGGGGTGCATATCTGTGCCGGCTCCGCGCCGTTCCGCCAGCCCAGCGGGCGCCCGGTGAACCGCGCGCGGCTGATCGCCCCCTCCGGCCTGATCGGATGGCAGGACAAGCTGATCATGACCCGGTTCGAGCGCGAGGAATGGGATATCGCCCCCGGCGACGCGGCCATCGTGTTCGAGACCGACCTCGGACGCATCGGTATCCTGACCTGCTATGATGCCGAATTCCCGCTGAACGCCCGCGCGATGGTCGAGGCCGGGGCGGAGGTGCTGCTGGTGCCCAGCTGCACCGAGGCGCTGTCGGGATATTGGCGGGTGCGGATCGGCGCCATGGCCCGCGCGCTCGAGAGCCAATGCGTCGTCGCCCATGCGCCACTGGTCGGCTCGAACGAATGGTCCGAGGCGGTGGACACCAATACCGGCGCTGCCGCGATCTATGGCCCGCCGGATCTGGGCTTCCCGGACACCGGTGTGATCGCCGAGGGTCCCATGAACACGCCCTGCTGGGTGATCGAGGAGGTCGACCTCGCCGCCGTGCGCAAAGTCCGCAAGGAGGGCCGCGTGCTCAACATGGTCCATTGGCGCGAACAGGATGACCGGCTGGAAGCGGTTCAGATCATCGGCCTCGAAACCGACGATCAGGACGGCGATGCCCGCGCCTCGAGCCTCGGATAAAGCAGCCCCAGGAACCCGGCCCGGATCACCATGAACAGGGCGACCGAGGCCCAGAGCCCGTGATTGCCGAACGCTTCGGTCATGCCCCAGCTCAGCGGCAGGAAGATCGCCGCCGACGCGATCATCGCATTGCGCATCCCCCGTCCCTCGGCGGCGCCGATGAACACCCCGTCCATCTGAAAGGCCAGAACGCCGACCAAGGGCATGCAGGTGCCCCAGAGGATATGCGCCATCGCGATCTCGCGCACCGTCTCGACATTGGTGAAGAGCCGCACAATCGGCCCCGCCAGCCCCGTCGCCACCAAGGTGAAGGCCAGCGCCAGCCCGAAGGCCGCCACCGAACTGACAATGACCGCCCGGCGCAGCCGCGCCCGTGACCGCGCCCCCAGCGCCTGGCCCACCAAGGTCTCGGCCGCCATCGCGAAGCCGTCCAGCGCATAGGCCGAGATATGCAGGAACTGCATCAGGATCCCATTCGCGGCAAGAACCTCATCGCCCTGGGTCGAGCCCAGACGCGCGACCCAGGCAAAGCTCAGCATCAGCAGGATCGAGCGGATAAAGATGTCCCGGTTCAGCGCCAGGAAGGGCCCGAACTCGGCGGCGTTCAAGAGCCGCCCCGGCTCGGGCCGCCACGCGGCCGGCGCAATCGCGCGCTTGCGCTGCCAGACGCGGAAAAGCCCCAGTGCCAGCCCGGCATAGGCCGCGAAGACAGTGCCCAGCGCCACCCCCTCGACCCCCCAGCCGAAGCCCAGCACGAAAGTCAGGTTCAGCACGATGTTCACCAGCGAGATAACGATCTGCATCTCGAACAGCCGACGGGTCATCTCCTGCCCCGTGAACCAGCCGAGGATGGCGTAGTTCGCCAGCTCCGCCGGCAGCCCGAACAGCCGGATCTGGAAATAGACCGCCGCCAGGGCCTCGGCCTCGGCCGAGCCTTCGAAAAACGCCAGACCCGCCCGGGTCAACGGCCCCTGCAGGGCGAACAGCAGGATCGAGACGACGCCCGCCATGATCAGGGCACGCAACAGCGTGTTCATAACCCGCCCCTGATTGCCGGCCCCCATCGCCTGCGCCGCCAAGCCCGAGGTGCCCATCTGGATGAAGTTGAACACCCCGACGATCAACGAGAACAGAGCCGCGCCCAGGGTCACCGCCGCAAGGAACACGGCCGAGCCCAGATTGCCGATGATCGCGGTGTCAATCGCCCCCTGCAGCGGCACGGTGGCGTTCGACAGGACCACCGGCAGCGCGATCGCTGCGACGCGGGTATAGGTCACCTCGGCAGACTGCGTTTCGGTCGCCATCGATCTCCTCACTCCCGGCCGCATCACCGCAGACCGGCGCCCATGGCTGGGCGGGCGGGCGACCGTGGGCCAACGGCCCGCGGGAGGGTGCCCGGCCAGCCCATCAGGCCCGTTACTTCGGCGTCAGGTTCAAGGCAATCGAGATCCGAACCCGGTCCCCTGCATAGGGCCTGACCCCGTGGCTGAGCCACGACGGAAACAGAACCAGAGTTCCCTCCACCGGCCGGATCAGCTCGCTCGCACCGACCGATTGGCCGTTCTGCGTCGCGAAACAGAGATGCGGCGCCAGCATCGCCGGGCCGACTCCGCGCGGATCCGCCATTTCGAACTCGCCGCCCAGCGACGGATCCTCTCCCGCCCCGCCATCGCGCACATAATAGGTGGCCGACCAATAGGCGCCGGGATGGGTGTGGAACTCGTTGCCCTGCCCCGCCCGGTTCACATTCGCCCAAGCGTTCATCCGCCATCCCGCGACCGCCGGGCGTCCGGCCCGGTCCACGGTCAGTTGCGAGGCGATCTTCTGCGCCGTTTCCAGAACCCGATTGCCTTCCTCGCCGCACCATTCGGCGAAATCATCCGGGCTCTGCCATCCACCCCAATTCGAATGCTGTACCGAGGAGATGTCCGCCTCGCGGGCAAAGATCCGCTGCTCCAGCGCCCGGTTGATCGCCGCGTGATCCGGCAGCCGGAACAGAGCGATGGGCGTCGGGAACAGGTTGCGCATCTGAATCTGAGGCTGGTTCATCCCGTTGATCCCGTTGCAAAGCAGTCAAGCGCAGCCCCGGCCAGGCAGCACGCGCCAGGGCCCGCCAATACATCCATTCCAGATCGGGCAGCGGGGGTCACCGCTCCTCCGGCATCAGGAAATTGCCGCGCATCATGGCGATGGGACGGCTCTTTTCGTCCTGCCATGCGATGACGTGGACGTGCGAGACCCGCCGCCCCGCCTTTTGCACCTCGGCCCTGGCAAAGGTCTCGCGCGGGCGCCCCGACCGGAGGTAATCGATCGAAATATCGATCGTTTTGGGGATCGTCAGCGGCGCCGGCTTCAGTCCATGCGCCACGACCTCGTTCCAGCCAAGCTGCAATTGCGCCGCGATCTCCAGAAAAGCGCCCGTCACGCCGCCATGGATCGCTGGCAAGAGGGGGTTGCCGACAATCTCGTCGGAAAATGGCAGGCGGGCGGTCAATTCGTCCCCCAGCCGGTCATAGCGCACGCCAAGCGTGCCAGCATAGGGGATGCAGCCGACCAGTGCCTCCAACGCCTCGGCCAAGGCCGCTTCGCGTTCCTTTATCCCGTCGGCGCGGCTCATGATTTTGGAGCCTTGCGTTCGACGATGAAGGTGCCCGATGCCGAGGCGACCGCATCCTCCGGGTCATCATGGAAGGCGACCGCGCGGGTGAAAGCGATGGATTTGGTCAGGCGATAGCACTCCGCCCGGCAATAGATCCTCCGCCCCTTGGTCGCGGGCCGCATATAAGCGATGCGCAGATCGAGGGTCGCGAGGCTCTCCAGCCGCTCCGGCACGGCCATCACGGCGCCACCACAGGCGGTGTCGAGCAGCGCAGTGATCACGCCGCCATGGAGCACGCCACGCTCCGGGTCGCCGACCAGCCGTTCTTCCCAATCGACCGAGAGGATCGCCTGCCCCTCGCCGACATAATGCCGCCGCATCCCGATATCGGCCGAATGCGGCAGGCCGACCATCAACGTGCCCTCGACATCGTAATCGCCCGAGAGCGCATAGGTCTCGTCAAGCCTTGGCGGGGTTTCGGGGGGGTTGGGCTCGGTCATGGCGGATATCGGCTGTTTGTGATCGCTCTGCGGTGTGAGCCATCCCGCCCCGTCGCGCAAGGGGAAGTGTGGCGGAAAGTTGGAAAAGTGACGCAGACGTCAACCCCAACTGTTGACGCGCACGTCAACCACAGTCATATTCCATCGAAACCTACGCGCCGGAATCAGGATCGAGAGATGAGCGAGACGACATACAGCATCGGCGAATTGTGCAAGGAGTTCGACGTAACCCCGCGCGCCCTGCGCTTTTATGAATACAAGGAACTTCTGACCCCGATCCGCGAGGGGCAGCGGCGGCTGTTCACCCAGCGCGACCGGGCGCGGCTGAAACTGATCCTGCGCGGCAAGCGGTTCGGTTTCTCGCTGGCCGAGATCAAGGACCTGCTCGACCTCTACGATATGGGCGACGGCCAGGTCACCCAATTGTCGGCCGCGCTGGAAACAGCGGAACGCCATCGGATCGATCTGATCGCGAAGCGTGACGAACTCGATGCCGCGATCGGCGAGTTGGACGAGCAGGTCTCGCTGGTCCAGCAATTGCTGCAGGACAAAGGCGCCAAACGCGCCGCCGAGTAACCCGAAACACCCCAAAAGGCAGGAAACTCACATGACGATCTACAATGCTCCGACACGCGACCTCTCCTTCGTTCTGCACGAGGCCCTGAAAATCCAGGACCTGCCGGAGATCGGCGGCTATGAGGAACTGAGCCAGGATTTCACCTCGGCGATCATCGAGGAAGCGGCGAAGCTGAGCCGCGACGTGCTCGCGCCCCTGAACCAGGTTGGCGATCGCGAGGGCTGCGTGTTGGAGAACGGCGTGGTCCGCACCCCCAAAGGGTTCAAGGAGGCCTTTAACCTGCTGCGCGAGGGCGGTTGGCCGTCGATGGATTGCGACCCCGAATATGGCGGCCAGGGCATGCCCGCGGTCATCACTATGATGGTTGGCATGATGCAAAGCTCGGCCAATCTGGCCTTCGCGATGTATGGCGGCCTGACCCACGGCGCCTACTCCGCCATCGCAGTCGCTGGCTCGGAGGAGCAGAAGCGCACCTATCTGCCGAAACTCGCCACTGCCGAATGGGGCGGGACCATGAACCTGACCGAGCCGCATTGCGGCACCGATCTGGGCATGCTGCGAACCAAGGCCGTGCCGCAGGAGGACGGGACCTACAAAATCTCCGGCCAGAAGATCTTCATCTCCTCGGGCGAGCATGATCTCTGCGACAACATCATCCATCTGGTGCTGGCCCGCATGCCCGATGCGCCCAAGGGTGTGAAAGGCATCTCGCTCTTCATCGTGCCGAAATTCATGGTCAACGAGGATGGCTCGCTCGGCCAGCGCAACGGCGTTGCCTGCGGCAAGCTGGAAGAGAAGATGGGCATCCACGGCAACGCGACCTGTGTGATGAACTATGACGAGGCGACCGGCTTCCTGGTCGGCGAGCCGCATAAGGGCCTGAAGGCGATGTTCGTCATGATGAACGAGGCCCGGATGGGCGTGGGCTTGCAGGGCCTCGCCGTGGCCGATGCCGCCTATCAGAATGCCGTGGTCTATGCGAAGGACCGGGTCCAAGGCCGCGCCGTCACCGGCCCGCAGAATCCCGAAGGCCCCGCCGATCCGCTGATCGTGCACCCCGATGTGCGCCGCCTGCTGATGGATCAGAAGAGCTTCATCGAGGGCGGCTATGGCTTCCTCGCCTGGGTCGCCATGCTGCTGGATGCCGAGAAGCACCACTCCGACCCGGAGATGGCGGCCAAAGCCGGCTCCATGGTCGGCCTGCTGACCCCAATCGTGAAAGGGTTCCTGACCGAGGAGGGCTATCGGCTCTGCGCCCAGGCGCAGCAGGTCTATGGCGGCCATGGCTATGTCGAGGAATGGGGCATGTCGCAATTCGTCCGCGACGCCCGGATCACCATGATCTATGAAGGCGCGACCGGCGTGCAGGCGCTGGATCTGGTCGGCCGGAAACTGCCTCAAGACGGCGGCAAGCCGATCATGGCCTTCTTCGAATACATCAAGGGCTATATCAAAGAGAATGAGGAAGATCTGGCCCTGCAGCGCGATTTCCTGCAGCCGTTGAAGAAAGCTTCGAAGGACCTGCAAGAAGCGGCGATGTTCTTCATGCAGGCCGGGATGAAGGACCCGAACGCGGCTTTGGCCGGCTCGGTCGACTTCATGTACCTGTTCGGCCATGTCTGCATGGGGCTCTCCTGGGCGCGGCAGGCCAAGGCGGCGCAGCGGGCGCTGGAAGCGGGCACCGACGACCCGGACTACTACACCAACAAGCTGACCACGGGGCGCTACTACATGTCCCGCATCCTGCCGGAGACGAGCCTGCGCCTGACCCGCATTCAGACCGGAGCGGCACCGGTGATGGATCTGCCCGCAGAGGCGTTCTGATCTCCATCTGCTGAAACACCACGCCGGGCCTGCGGGCCCGGCGCAAGACACTCCACTCCACTCCAATCCATCTGCCAAAGGCATGCATGAATGTGGTGCTCCGGGCCGAAATGTTGATTAAAAGCGCGAGTTATCAGCTCCAGGCGGATTGATAGTGCGGGGAGCAATCCCGACCTTGTCAAACCAGAATTCACAGATGGCAAGGACCGACCATCCCGGCCTGCGAACACTGGGCTCCGGAGCAGCCAAATCCGGCATAGTTGCTCTTAACTCTTCCCATTCACCCTCTCCGCCTCATCGAGCGTGGCGGGATGTGTGCTTCCCGCCCGTTTCCGTCGCATGGCTTCCCAGATTTGACGGCGCGACCGCGCTGATCTTGAGAGAGATCTAAAGGGCCCACCCAACTGCGAAGACGATGATGAGCACAATCTACGAGAGCGCTTCGATGCCGTTCGACAGCGCCTTCCTCATCGTGCCGCACTGGCCAGCCAAGGACCTGCTCGGATGAAGCGCCGTGGTGAAAATCCGCACCCTGTTCGTCAAGAAGCCGTGGGTCGGGATGTCTCTCGGCCCGTTGCAAGGGGTCAAGGAAGTGCCGCTCGATCTGGCGAGGCGATCACCATACCTCTCAAGCTGTTTTGGCGGCGCGGATTTCTCACCATGACCTAAGAGGCAGGCCAAGGCATCCGACCGTGCCCCCGTCGACTGGTGTCTTGGGTTTCGAGAGGGGCGTTCTGCCATGTGACCCGCCTTGCCGAACCAACTGGCGCCATCGGAATTGCGGAAATTGTTCTTGTTCACCCACGCTGCGGAGGGTCTGCGGCGATCAGGAGGAGGTGCTTAACCTCATCCGCAATGCCGAAACCGCTGCCGTGCTCGGCTGAAGGTTTCCCCTTTTGAGCGGCGGTCTGTTCGGCTGGGTCGATATTCTGGCGCCAGTCGCGAACTGGCCATGGCCGAGGAGCTGCCTCGGTCACATGGGACCCAATTGCCTCAGCACCGTCGCAGCCGAGGGGCCGGCGACAAGTGACCATATGGAAGCTGAGCAGGCATGAGGTTGCGCGCGCCTGGCTGGGATTGGGGTGCGACAGGGCCGCGCTTGATCCAAATCCTCACTTGCCCCGGTCCCGCTCGCGGGCCCGTTCGGCCAGAACCTGGGCGACCGTTTTGCCCTCCACCCGCGCAATTCTCTCGGCTTGGCGCACGCGCGACTCGAAGGAATCGTTGCCCTCGCCCGGCCGGCGATAGCGCGCGACGACCTCAGCGCCTGTCTCCCGCCGCGAACGTGCTCTCAGAACCCGCTCCTCTGCGGTGCGCCTTGCCTGGCGGCGGGCCTCGCGGCGTTCGGCGCGGGTGATGCGATCGGCCTCTTCGCGTTCCGCGGCCCGGCGTTCGGCACGACGGGTTCGGGCCTCTTCCTCCAAACGCTCCTGACGCCGCTCAGCCCGCCGTCTCTCGTCCTCGCGCTCTGACTGGGCCCGGCGCGCAGCGCGGCGTTCGGCACGGCGTTGGCGGTCGGCCTCGGCGAGTTGCTCCTGCCGGCGGCGTTCGCGCGCCTCTGCCTCCTGGCGGGCGGTCTCGGCCCGGCGCGCTTCGCGCCGCTGACGGTCGATCGCCGCCTGACGGTCGCGGCGGCGCTGTTCTCGGACGGCCTCGCGCTCGGCCTCGGCCCGGCGCGCAGCCCGTTCGGCACGGCGCGCGTTGCGGAGATCGGCGAGGTAGATGTCCCGCTCGCGTGCCGAGAAGAAGACCCGACCGTCCGAAGTCGGATAAAGCACCCGGCCCGCGCGGTCGCGATAGGCTGCTTCCGCCTCGACACGGCGCACACCTGAGCGCTGATCAACCCGATCGACGATCACACGGTCGCCATAGACCGGGCCACGCGTCGAGGTCGTCTGACAGGCGGCGAGACCGAGGACGAACATCGCCCCGACGCCGGCTTTCGCAAATGTGGCAAGCATAATCACACTCCTCTTGCATCATCTGACGATTGAACCGGACGGAACCCATCTTCTGTCGCACCTGCGGGGTCACGTTCTCGTCATTGCCGGCAAACAGCCTGGCCCGGGAGCTCATCGGTTCATGGCAGAAAAGCGACATGGGCGTTTCGCTGTCAGACTAGACAGCTCTGTCCAGATCTCGCAGGGAAGGCTGGAACCCGCAGCCGAGGAGAGTGCCGATGACCCTGCATCCGTCCGACCTGACCGCAGTCACCAAACCTATCGCCGAGGCGCGGGGCCTGCCGAATGCCTGCTATACCAGCGCCGAGATGTTCGAGCTTGAGAAGCAGCGGGTCTTTTTCAGCAATTGGGCGGCGATGGGCTTTGCCAAGGATTGCCCCGAGCCGGGCGACGCGAAGCCGGTGGACTTTCTCGGCCAGCCATTGGTGATGGTCCGCGACAAGGATGGCATTCTGCGCGTCTTCCAGAACATCTGCCGCCACCGGGGCATGATTCTGGTTCAGGAAGCCGGCCGCATCCAACGCACGATCCGCTGCCCCTATCACGCCTGGTGCTACGAGTTGAGCGGTCAGCTGCGGACCACGCCCCATGTCGGCGGCCCCGGCAACAACCGCCATGACGCGATCAAGCGCGAGGAACTGGGCCTGATCGAAGTGCGCAGCCATGAATGGCTGGGCGTCGTCTTCGTCAATGTCGATGGCCAGGCCGCCCCGTTCGAGGAGGCGAATGCCGAAGTCCTGTCGCGCTGGGCCGAGTTTGACAAGCCGATCTATCACGGTGGCCAGGACAGCTCGTTCACGCTGGAGGTCGACACGAACTGGAAGCTCGCCGTCGAGAATTACTGCGAGAGCTATCACCTTCCCTGGGTTCATCCGGGTCTGAACTCGTATTCCCGCCTCGAAGATCATTACCATATCGAGGCGCCCCGGCAGTTCTCGGGCCAGGGCACCCGCGTCTATCGCCCAATGCTGGCCGAGGATGGCAGCCGCTTTCCGCAGTTCGAGGGGCTGAGCGCGCACTGGGACGAGGGTGCGGAATACATCGCGCTCTATCCCAACGTCCTCTTCGGCGTGCACAAGGACCACACCTTCGCCATCCTGCTCGAGCCGGTCAGCCAGGAGAAGACGATCGAGCATGTCGAGATCTTTTTCGCCCAGCCCGAGGTGACGGGGCCCGAATGGTCCGAGATGCGCCAGAAAAATGCCGAGATGTGGAAGAGCATCTTCATCGAGGATATCGGCGTGGTCGAAGGCATGCAGCGCGGCCGCCATGCCAGTGGCTTCGATGGCGGGCGGTTCTCTCCGATCATGGACAGCCCGACGCATTGCTTCCACGACTGGATCGCCAGTCAGATGGAGCGCCCGGTCGGGTGAGCCAGACGCGGGACGACCTCGACGCCGCCCTGCTGGCCGCCCATGCGGCCGGCGACAAACCGGCGCTTGTCGAGCTTTATCGCCGAGCGGCGGATGGCTCAGTGTCGGAGGACGCCGCCTGCTTCTACCTCACCCACGCCTATGTCTTCGCGCTGGAGACAGACCACCCAGACGCCGACGCGCTCCACCGGCGCCTGAAGGCGGCCGGCCGCGAGGAATAGGGGCTAGCCCCCGATCAGCGTCGGACCCAGCGCCAGAACCACCACCGCCAGCAGGCAAAGCGCCATGGTGATGTTGATCGCCCGCAAATACCGCTCGGGCAGATCCATCCGGCGCAGGCTGACCCCGGCCCAGAGCCAGAGGAAATGGATCGGGATCCAGATCGCGTTCAGGATCGCGAACTTGATCGCCACCTCCACCGCGAAGCTGCTGCTGAAAAACGCAAAGCCCGAGAACAGGCTGGTATTCACCGCATAGGCCTTCGGATTGATGAATTGCAGCGTCACACCATCGCGGAACCCGGGCGCCGAGGACGCCTCGGCAAAGGCGACCTTTCCGCCCGCGGTGGCGATCTTCCAGGCAAGCCAGCCGAGATAGGCGGCCGAGGCCACCAACAACACTTCGCGCAAGCCGGGAACCGAGAAGATCAGCGCCGCCAGACCGCTGACCACGGCAAGGCCGACCAGAAAATTGCCGAGACAGAGCCCCCAGAGATAGGTCATCCCCCGGCCCCAGCCGAACCCCGACCCGACGCCCGCGACCGAGAGCACGCCCGGCCCGGGCGTAATCAGCAGAAAGAAAACGGCAGCGGCGAATTCAAACATCAGCCGGCCATGATCTCGAGAAACCGGTCCACATCCGCCTCTTTGGTCCGGAAGCTGGTGACCAGACGGATGTCGAGCGGGGCCTCGTCCGGCCCGTTCTCGTCCTGCAACGGGTTCATCGGATAATACCGCGCACCGGCCTGGTGCAGGCGCCGATGCTGGCCGCAGGTGATCGTGGCGAACAACATGTTGGCGTCAACCGAATTGGTGACCTCGGCCCCCGCGAACCCCTCCAGCCCGCCGGCCAGCCGATCCGCCATCGCATTCGCATGGCCCGCGAGGCGCAGCCACAACCCATGGGCCAGAAACGCCTCGATCTGCGCCGAGACGAAGCGCATTTTCGAGAAGAGATGCCCGCCGCGTTTCCGGCGCAGCTCGAACTCCCAGGCGCGGGCGGGGTCGAAGATCACCACCGCCTCCGCGGCCAGGGCACCGTTCTTGGTGGCGCCGAGACAGAGGATGTCCACCCCGGCCTTCCAGGTCATCTCGGCCGGCGTGTGGTTCGAGCGGGCCAGCGCATTGGCCAGCCGCGTGCCATCGAGATGCACCGGCATTCCATGCGCCTTGGCGATCGCGCAGAGCGCCTCCAACTCGGCCAGCGTATAGGTCGCGCCCAGCTCGGTCGCCTGGGTGATCGAAACCGCCCCCCGCTGCACGTTATGCACGCCAACCGGAGCCGCCATCCGCGCCGCTTGCTCCAGGCTCGCCGCCCGCATCTTGGCCTGATCGCCATCGAGCAGGGTCAGCTTGGCGCCACCGGTGAAGAACTCCGGCGCCCCGCATTCATCCACCTCGACATGGGCGATCTGATGGCAATAGACCGCGCCCCAAGGCGGACAGAGCGTGGCAAGCGCCAACGCATTCGCCGCCGTCCCCGTCGCAACGAAATAGACCGCCGCCTCGGGCGCTTCGAACACCTCGCGCACTCGGGCAATCGCCTGCTCGGTGACCGCATCGCCGCCATAGGCCCCGGTATAGCCCGGGTCGGCCGCCGCGACAGCGGCCAGGATCTCCGGCGCAGCGCCGGACGCATTGTCGGATGTGAAAATCATCTGCCCCGCTTTCCCGCCCCCGAGCACGGCGCGGCCACTGCGCGCCGGGGGGTGGGTGGGGGCGGGCGGTGGCTGCGTCGTGCTCGGGGGCGCTCAAAAATCTTCGCCGACGATATGGTCCTCCCATTCGTCCTCGGCCACCTCGTATTCCGCAATCCCCTTGCCGCGCAAGCTGATCCCGGCGTCATGCACACTCTCCGGATCGCCCGAGACCAGCGGATGCCAGGCCGCCAGCCCGCGCCCCTCCCACAGCCTGCGATAAGCGCAGGAGCGCGGCAGCCACGCGCATGCCTCCTCCAGCGTCTCCAGATCCAGCACGATACAGCTCTTCACGATCTGCTTGCGCAGCGCGTAGTTGCCACAACGGCAGGACGTGTTGTCGAACAGGCGGCAGGTGATCTCGGTATAATGCACCTCGCCGGTATCGGCATCCTCCAGCTTGATCGCGCAGCAGCGCCCGCATCCATCGCAGAGCGCCTCCCACTCCTCGCGGGTCATCTCCGTAAGCGGCACCCGCTCCCAAAACTGCGGCCTCATACCGGCCCCCGGGGCCAGACGGCCAGCGCGGCCCGCCCGAGCCGCGTTCCCGGCGCATAGCGTGCCACAAGGAACGCCATCGGCAACCCGCTGAGCGTCACCACCACCAGCACTTCGGTCACCGGAATGCCCAGGGCGATCAGCACCGCGACCACCATCGCCGAGACCACCATCATCGAGGCATCGACCACATTGGAGCAGGCGATATAGCTCGCCCTGGTCTCATCCGGGCTCTCCGCCTGCAGGACTGCGTTCATCGGCGTGACATACATCCCCGCAAAGGCCGCCAGGATCACGAAATCGATCAGGATCCGCCAGCCGGTCCAATCCGCGAAAAACGCCGCCCGGTCGAGCAATGCGGCCCCTTCCATGGGCGCGAGCGGCGTGGCGAACCACAGCTCCACCGCCATTATGGCCAGACCCAACGCCCCAATCGGCGGAACAGTGACCCCGACCTCCCCCCGGCTCAGCGCTTCGGAGGCAATCGCGCCGAGCGCCACCCCGATGGAGAAGCCGGCCAAGAGCACGGTCAAGACCCCCTCATCGACCCCCAACTCCTCCTTGGCATAGGCCGGCAGCAGCGAGAGAAACGTCGCCCCGACGAACCAGAACCACGAGATCGCCAGGATCGCCCGCCAGGCCGGCGGCGTCTGGCGGCACATCTTGAACAGCTTCCAGATCGCCCGGGGAAACACCCAATCCACCGGCCCGCTCTGCACCACCGGCGGGGCGGGCATGGCATAGAGTGAGGAGAGGAACCCCGCCACCGCCACCGTGATCACAAAACACGAGACGATCAGCACCCCGCCATCGGTCAGGATCAGTTCGTTGCCGATGATGGTGCCGAAAATGATCGCGAGGAAAGTGAACCCCTGCACCAGTCCATTGCCGCCCATCAGCTCCGCCCGGCTGAGATATTGCGGCAGGACCGAGTATTTGATCGGCGCGAACATCGCCGACTGCGCGCCCATCAGAAACAGCACGAAGTAGAGGAACACGATGTTCTGGGTGTAGAAGCCCACGACCGCCAGGGACATCACCACGATCTCCCAGGCCTTGACGATCCGCATCATCTTGGCCTTGTCCATCCGGTCGGCGATCTGCCCCGCCGTCGGGGTGATGACCGCGAAGGGCAGGATGAACAGGCCCGAGGCGATCACGCCCAATTGGGCAATCGGGATTCCCACCTGATCCGCAAGGCGATAGGTGATCAGCGCGACAAAGGCCTTCTGATAGACCTGATCGTTAAATGCCCCCAGGAACTGTACCAGGAACAGCGGCAGAAACCGGCGGGTCTTGAGCAGGGCGAACTGGTTCGGCGCGGGATCGGTCATCGGCTCCTCCACCTCCTGGATATCGCGCAAACCCGCTCAGGGCCAGCGCCGTGGTCAGCCACCCGCTGCGCGCAAGATGTCCCGCGAGATAACCGGAATGCAGGACTCGGCAATCTGAATCGCGGCGATGTCGATGGCGGTTTCGGCGCGAGGGGCCACCGTGTCGAAGACACCAAGGTCGCGGCTTTCCTCGCACCCGCCGCGTGTCAGGAGATCGCCTGTCGCAAGGTCGATCAGGCTGGCGGAGTAACGGATGCCATACTGCAGATGGGCCGTTGCCCCGGGCGAGAGCGGTGCGGCACCCGGACCGAGGACCCAGATCCGATGCCCCGCCATCCGGATGTTCACCGCCACGCCGGGACCGGGGTGAAGCGAGGCGAACGCCCGCGCGCCATCCCGGTTGGGGGCTGCCAACAGCTCCGGATCTTCGAGCGGCGCGCCGGTCTGACCGGTCGCGTCGAACGCCTGTATCAGGGCATCGATGATCGCCGCTTCCAGGTCCGGCGCGGTCGTCAGGGTCGGTTCGGGCAAGTCCATCAGCCTTGCTTCGACCGGGCTCGGCGGCGGGTCCGGGCGGAACAGGTCCAGAAGGCTCTCCAAACCGCCGGGCTTTTCCGGCAGAACCACCCGGCGTTCGGCCGTGACCAGCGGCTCGGAGACCGACACCAGAGGCCGGCCCGCCAGCACCGCCGCCCCGTCAAAGGCAGGCAGAGCGTCCTCCCCGGCCCGCGCGGGCAGCACGGTCAGAGCCAGGACGACGGTGAGATCAAGCCGCGGGTGGCGCATCGATCTTCGCGGGCTCCACCGGGCCAAGATTGTTCTCCTTGTTGGCAAAGCGCCGCTCGGCGGCCTCCAACACGTCGCCCTCAGCTGTCTCGCGGATCAGGTCCATGGTGCGATTCTCAAGCCGCTCCTCGATCAGCGCCATGAATTCGTCGAAGGGCAGGCCCGGCGGGATCGGCTCCATGAACTCCATCACGCCGCGTTTATTGGGGTATTTGCGCCATTGCCGCTGGGGCCAGATCACGCCCAGCGAGAAGGCGACCGGCACCGCCTCGACCTCCATATTGCAATAGAGATGGCCAACGCCCGATTTATAGCGCTCCTTCGCGCCCAGCTTCATCAGCTCGCCCTCGGGATAGATCAGCATGTCCCGGCCTTCGGCTGCAATCCGTTTGCCACCCGCGATGGTCTGCTGTGTCCGCCCCTGCTTGCCCTGATCGACCGCCACCAACACCAGATCCAGCGCATTGAGCAGCGTCGGGAACATCGGGTAATTCGCCAGTTCCGCCATGACAACGGCGCTGAAATCATCCAACTCGTCGACCATCATCACCACGTCCAGCTCGGATTGATGTTTGCCGACGATCAGCTGCGGTTTGTCCGAGAGATGTTCGCGCCCGCGCACTTCGATCTTTGCGCCCAGGATCACCTGGGTCAGCAGTTTCACGGTGCCGGACCAGAGATGCAGCGCTTTCCACATGATCCTGCGGTTGGAGATTTTCGCGAGGATCCACAGGGTCACCGCCGCCAGCAGGGTCGCGGCATAGAACAGAATGTTGAAAATCGCAGAACGCATGCGGTCTCTCCCAAGCCGCGCGAGGTCTAGCCCGGAATGCGCGCCTGCGCCAGTCTTTCGCGGGCCAGTGCGCTGTCGGCATCCATCTGTGCGATCAGCGCCTCGATGCCGTCGAACTTCTCCTCGCCGCGCAGGAACGAGACGAGGCCGGCGGAGATTTCGGTGCCGTAGAGATCGCCCCGGAAGTCGAACAGATGCACCTCGAAATTCGGCGCGTTGATGCCGAAGGTCGGGCGTTCTCCGATACTGGCGACGCCGGGAAAGGTGCCGGCATGCGGCCCCTCATGGACCGTGACCTCCGCGGCATAGACGCCATAGCGCGGGGTGATCTGCGCCCCAAAGGCCAGGTTGGCCGTGGGATAGCCCAGGTCCCGCCCGCGCTGATCGCCCTTCACCACCGGACCCGAGACGCAGTGCCAGCAGCCCAGTTGCGCCGCAGCCGCCTCGCATTGCCCTTGCTCGACCAGGACGCGAATGGCGGTCGAGCCGTATTCCCCCTCGGCGCCGTGGAGCAGCGGCTGGATCATCACGCCGAAGCCACATGTCTCGCCCAACGCGCGCAGCAGCACGGCATCGCCCGCCCGGCCCTTACCGAACCGGAAATCAGCACCGATGAGGACATGGGCGACCCCGAGGCGCTGCGCCAGAACCTCGGCCGCAAAAGCCTCCGCCGACATGCCGGACAGGGTTGCGTCGAAGGTCAGATTATAGAGATGCGCCACCCCTGCCGCAGCCAGTCGCCGGGCCTTCTCAGCCGGGGTCGAGAGCAGGAATGGCGGCGCGTCGGGCTGGAACCGGCGGCGCGGATGGGGCTCGAACGTGACAACCCCCAGCGGCGCCGCGGGATGGGCGGCCTTCGCCGCCGCCAGGAGGGCTTGATGCCCCCGATGCACCCCGTCGAAATTACCAAGCGCGACCGTGGCGCCGCGGGCCGTTTCTGGGATCGAAAGTCCGTGATGGATCTGCATTCCCCGCGCCCATACCGGCGCGGCGGTCGCGCCTCAGTCGAATTTCTTGGAGGGCGCGAGCACCAGCGCCTCACCCTTCAGCACGGGTTTTGTACCCACCTTGCAAACGCAATCAAGAGTTACGCGGCGCTTGGCGTGGTCGATCTCGCGCACCGAGACTTCCGCCCGCACGGTGTCACCCGGATAAACCGGCGCGAGGAACTTCAGCGACTGTCCGAGGTAGATGGTGCCGTGGCCGGGCAATTGCTCGCCAATCACCGCGGAGAGCAGCGACGCGGTCAGCATCCCATGGGCAATCCGGCCCCCGAACATGGTATCCTGTGCATAATCCTCGTCCAGATGGACCGGATTTCGATCGGTCGAGATATCGGCGAAGAGGCGGATATCGGCATCCGTCACTTCTTTCTCGACATGGCGGGTCATGCCGATCTCCAGGTCTTCGATGCAGATCGTGCCCCGGTTGGGGGTGTTCGACAGGTGATCCAACATGGATGCCTCGCTTGCCAAATGCTGCGGTCGCGAGACAGATACCGTATTGACCGGAGTGGCGCAATCATCTTGCGCAAGATAATTTCAAAAAATTTTGTTTAGCGTCCTAATTCTTGCATCTCACCGCAGTCGGCCCATCGCATAACGTGGGGCCAGACCGTGCTGGGCCAGATAGGTCTCGAGCAGCGTGGCATCCGGATGTTCGGCATCCTCGCCCAACTCGCCCAGCGCCAGGCCGCCGGTCACGAAAATCGTGTCCAGCCCGTAATCGCAGCCGCCCTTCACATCCGTCGCCGGACCATCGCCGATCGCCAGCACTCGCTCGGCCGGGATCTTGCGGCCCGAGACCTCCTCGAGCACCTCGAAGGCGCGGTCATAGATCGGCGCATGGGGCTTGCCGAAATAGACGACCTCGCCCCCCATCTCTCCATAGAGCTTCGCCAGAGCACCGGCACACCAGAACCGCTGATGGCCGCGATCCACGATGATGTCAGGATTGGCGCAGAGCAGGGGCAGACCCAAGGCAAGCAGGCCCTGGAACTGTTCAGCATAGTCCTCGGGGCTCTCGCTGTACTCGTCGACCAAGCCGGTACAGAGGATGGCGGAAGCATCCGTCTCAGGGAACCTCTCCAGCCCAACGCCTTCCAACATGTGCCGGTCGCGTTCGGGTCCCAGATAGAAGAACCGGTCGCCCCAGCGGCCCGATGTCAGCGCAGCCTGACAGGCCGCGCCGGAGGAGACGATGGCGTGATAACTGTCTCGCGGCCCGCCGATCTTGTCGAGGAAATCCCGCACCTGTGCCGCAGGCCGTGGCGCATTGGTGAGCAGAATAACGGTCCCGCCCGCAGATTTGAACGTCTGACAGGC